>NYVB01000003.1 GCA_002684315.1 Planctomycetaceae bacterium
GTATGGAACCTTGATACTCACGCTTTCAGTCATCGGCCTCGAGGTCCTGATGATCGTGACGGTCATGCTCACGAAGTCTGAAAATCCTGAAATGGCGCGTGACACCATGTTCGGTGTCCTCATGATCGTGGTGAACGGTCTGTTCGGAGGCGCGATCATCTTCGGTGCCTTGCGACACCGAATTCAGGAAGTGAATTTCAGAAGCACCGAGACCTACATCGGGGGCATCATCGTCCTCGTCGGGGTCGGACTCGTTCTTCCCGGCTTCGTCAAGGCAGAGCACCTGCTTCCCTTCGAAGCGTTTCTGATCGGAACCTGTGTGGCCATCTATGGCCTCTTTCTCTGGATCCAGACCAAGGAGCATCGCGGTTTCTTCGTCAGTGCACCGGTCGATGGCGCCGACGAAGACCACGATGGTCATGCGCATGATTCACCATTCGGAGTCGGGTACCACGTCGTCTTCATGATTCTGACGCTGGTCCCTCTGGTCATCCTGGCCAAGCAGCTGTCGGTGGTGCTTGATTTCGGGCTTGAGATCTTCGGTCTTCCCGACGCGCTCGCCGGATTGGTCGTGGCGATCCTGATCCTCGCGCCCGAAGGGCTTGCCGCCTTTCATGCGGCACGCAACAACAATCTGCAGCGCGCGCTCAACATCTGTCTCGGCTCCGCGCTTGCGACCATCGGTCTGACGATTCCAGCGGTGTTGATCATCGGTTTCATCATCGGGCAGGACGTCACGCTGGGTCTCGCGCCCGTCGAGATCGTGCTGGTCGCCATGAGCGTCATGCTGCTCACCATCAATCTCGGCAAGGGTGAGACCAACATCATGAAGGGTGCCCTGCACCTCATGCTCTTCATCACCTACTGCGTCTTCGTCTTCATCTGATCCTCATCCACGCTCACTTTTCTCGCATGTTCTTTCAAGGAGACACCGCCATGGCGCGATTTGAAATTCTTGGTTCGACCGACCCATTCATGAAGGTCCATTTCGAACAGGGGGAGACCATCTTCGCCGAAGGCGGCGCCATGGCCGCGATGGACGATGTCATCGATCTCACCGGCAAGGCCCGGGGGGGAATGTTGAAGTCACTTGCCCGGGCGGCCGTGACCGGCGAGTCGTTCTTCATGCAGGAGGCGACCGCGGAACGCGGTCCCGGCAGCATGCTTCTGGCACCCGGTTATCCCGGCGAGGTTCGCATCATCGAACTCTCCGACGACGAGTGGTCACTCACCGACGGGGCATTTCTCTGTGCCGAGTCGGATCTGGAGATCGCCACCAAGCGAAACAAGTCGATCAGTTCCTCCCTCTTCGGTGGAACCGGCGGGTTCTTCATCATGAACGTCTCCGGCACCGGAAGTCTCGCCGTCTCCTCCCTGGGTGCGATTCAGGAGATGCCCATTCCCGAGAACGGTGAATTGATCGTCGACAGTGGACACGTCATCGCCTGGCCTCATTCGGTCCAGATGANGGCATCGCTCTCCACCAAGAAAGATCAGGGTTTTCTCGGGAAGATGGTNGGTTCGGTCAAGACCGGCGAGGGCGTCGTGCTTCGCTTCACCGGATCCGGTTCGATTCTGGTGGCTTCGCGAGCCCAACCGGCCTTCATCGGATGGTTGTCCACTCGGATGCCCAGTGACAAGTGATCAGTCCTTCGCGGGACTCTTCTTCGAAGGCGCGTCCGGCGCACGTTCCATCTTGCTGAGCCGTCCGGTGCCGTTCCAGTCACTGACGTAGAGGTTGCCGTTCGCATCGAGCGCGCATCCGTGGGGCGAAAGGAAGATGCCGTCGATCCATTCACTTTCCGGAATCCCGTTTCGTGCCCAGTGGTTCCTGTTTGAATTGGTTCCCACGTGATCGACCAGTTCGAAGTTCTCGTCGAGCAGGGTCACTCTGCCTTCGAGTTCGGCGATCGCCATCTCCTTGCCGGAGATTCCGATGGCGCATGGCCTGCGAAGGTCCTTCACGGGAACGTCGATGAAC
Source organism: Planctomycetaceae bacterium (assembly GCA_002684315.1). Next base: position 1,982 of record NYVB01000003.1, read on the forward strand.
TCGCCGTCCAGGCTGAACCGTTGGATCCGGCGGTTCTCCCGGTCGCACACCAGAAGCATCGGGGTCTCACCTCTCGAATCGATCGCCAGTCCGTGGCAGGTTTGAAATCGACCCGGCTCCCTTCCGGGACCTCCGAATGAGTTCAAGTAGGTCCTGTCCGGTGCATACACATGGATCCACTGCCGTCCATACCCGTCGGCCACGTAGATCCGGCCATCAGGTCCGACCGCGATTCCGGTCGGGTTGTAGGCGTTCGGATCGTCGTCGTATTTTCCGGATTCGCTCGGCAGTCCGATCGCCCAGACCGGGGTGCCATCGAGCTTCATCTTGAGCACCTGTTTTCCTGCGAGATGGGCGGCGTAGATGAATTCCTCGTCACCTTCCTGCCGAATCACCATGCCATGAATGCCCGGGTATTCNCCGGCGATCGCATGCACGAAACTTCCGTCGGGGTGATGCACCACGATCGAACGCTCGGTGTCGGTGTTGGAGTAGACGAGACCCTTCGAGTCGATCGCCACGCCGCCGTGGGTGTTCCCGAGTCGGCCGGTGTCCTCCCCGCGGGCGAATCCGGCGACTGGAATCCAGCCATCCTTGCCGGGAGGATCCGCGAGTGCGGGCGACAGGGACAGAGTGAGTGCGGCGAGCGCGACTGAAAGGTGTGTGGTCATCATGTGATGACTGTAGCCTCTTCCCGATCAGACCGGGGCGATCCAGCCGCCATACTCCTCGGTCAACTTGTCGGCGGCCTCCGGGCCCATGGTGCCGGTTTCATAGACGTGCACTTCGCCGGGGTTCTTGAGGATTCCCCCGAGCGCCTGCCAGGTGCCTTCGATGATCTTCTGGGTCGCGAAACGCGTCGCGTTTCCCTCGAGCGCATCGCCGAGGAGTTGTTCGTAGGGAAGTTTTTCCGCACCNAGCGCGTCACTGAAATCGACGTTGAGGACCACGGGCTTCGAGGCCATCTTCGCTGCGGGATCGAGCGCCTGNACCTGCATCTGAACGCCGTCATCGTGACCGAGTCTGAAGCGGAGTCGGTTTCGTTCGGGTTCTTCACAGTTCCCTTCGTTGAACAGCTGAAGCGGGAGCCTTCGGTAGACGACGACGGCTTCGGTCGCGGTGCATCCGAGGCTTTTTCCAGCACGGACGAAGAACGGCACGCCGGCCCATCGCCAGGAGTCGATGAATATCTTCAGCGCGACGAAGGTCTCGGTGTCCGAATCCTTCTCCACNCCCTCGACGTCCAGATAGCCGTCGTACTGGCCTCGGATGTAATTTTCCGTCTCGATGGGGCGCATCGATTCGAACGCATGCAATTGCTGGGCGTGGATCGCCGCAGGGTCGGCGGTCGACGGTGGATCCATCGAAAGCAGACCGATGATCTGCATGATGTGATTCTGCACCACGTCCTTCAGGGCGCCGACCTTGTCATAGAAGGANCCACGATCCGANACATCGAANGATTCGGCCATCGTGATCTGNANNCTNTCGATGTGCGCGTTGTTCCACATNGGTTCGAANATGCTGTTGGCGAANCGCCAGACCATGATGTCCTGGATGGCGTTCTTGCCGAGGTAATGGTCGATTCGATAGATCTGATCCTCNCGAAGCATCTCGGCGAGTTGNCGGTAGAGGGCGACCGCCGAGTCGTAGTCGTGNCCGAANGGCTTCTCGATCACCACTCTNGCGGTGCTCAGGAGATCCGCGGCGTGNAGGCCCTGGACCGTCGAGAGGAAGAGGCCGGGAGGAATCTCCAGATAGAAGAGTGGGGCGCTCGCACTTCCCAGTGCCTCCTTCACCGCGGTGTAGGTGGCGTCCTTGGTGTAGTCCCCCTTGATGTAGCTGAGATTCGCGGAGAACTTCTTCCAGACCACTTCATCGATCGTGGTGCCGGAGGCTTCGATCGACTGGCGCGCGTGGGTCCGCAGATCCTCATCGGTCCAGTCGCTGAAGGCGACGCCGATGACCGGAAGATCCAGGAGTCCTCTCGTCGCGAGGTGGTAGAGAGAGATGAACGTCATCTTCTTGGCGAGATCGCCCGAGATGCCGAAAATGACCAGGGCGTCACTCTTCGTCTGGGACTGCTGCTGTGGATCTGGCATCGGTGCTCTTTTCGGAAGGGGATCCCTGCTCCGTTTCGGCAGGGCACGAAGAGCGTAGCAAATGCCCGAATGGAGATCCTCTCCAGACGTCTGTCATGGCACTCATTTTCGTCTCCGGCTGCTACGATGACGCCCGTGAACAACGCAACATCCACTCTCAAGATTCTTCTGATTCAGGTTCGTGCGGACAACCTCGCCTCGAGACACGAGCGAGACTGCGTCATCGAGATGACGGGGCTCCAACCCAACCAGGTCGATTTCATCAACATCGCGGTCTCACCGGGAATCGACCCCGAGCGAATCGAACGGGCCGATGGCGTGATCATCGGTGGTTCCGGCTCCCATTCCGTGGTGAATGATGATCCTTTCACCGAGCATCTGATCGACGATGTCAGGCGAATCCGAGATCGCAGTCAGCCTTTGTTCGGAACGTGCTGGGGTCATCAGTTCATCGCCCGCGCCCTGGGCGGCGAAGTCGTGACCGATCTGGACCGTTCCGAAGTGGGCGTGGTCAACGTCAACTCGACGCCTGCCGCGGCGGATGATCCTCTGTTCCGCGAGATGCCCGAGGAGTACACCGCACTCATGGGGCATCATGATCACGTCAGAGTGCTTCCGCCCGGTGCCACGCAACTGGCGTTTTCCGAGATCTGCCCGAATCAGGCGTTCGTCATGGATGGGCTGCCGATCTACGGAACCCAGTACCACGCGGAGCTTCTTCCGCAGCGTCTGATCGAACGTCTCCGCATGTTCCGTCAATACATGCCGGATCCCGATGAATTTGAAACTCTTGAGGCCAGCATGCGCCCGACACCCGATACCGCGAACCTCCTCAACAGGTTCCTGACGGAAATCGTCTGTGGGTGAGTGCCCTGATCCTTGGAAGGAGCTTCGCCATGGGTGAAACCGACATTTCCAATTCTCAGACCGAAGAATCCCGACGTGCGTACCTGCGTCTTCTGCTTCGTGACATCGAAGCCCTGGAGCGCATGCACGAGACCGGTCTGCTCGAATCAGGCGTGCGACGGATCGGTGCGGAACAGGAAGTCGCGATCATCGACGAGGCCGGTGCGCCTCTGCCGATCTCCGATGAACTGCTGGCGAGGCTTCCGGGCGACGCCTTCACCACCGAACTCGGTCGGTACAACCTCGAGATCAATCTCGAACCGCTGTCACTCGGGGGGTTCGCCCTGCGAGATCTCGAGCAACAGCTCCATGGATACCTCGGTCAGGTGCGTGCGGTGGCGCGTGATCATGAAGCCCTGATCGTCCTCGCGGGAATCCTCCCTTCTCTCGGGAAGGGTGATCTCACGCTCGACAACCTCACGCCGCGACCGCGTTACGCCGCGATGAATGAAGCCCTCACCCGTCTGCGCGGGGGACCTTACGAATTGAACATCGCCGGTACCGATGATCTGGTGATCTCGCATGACAACATCATGCTCGAGTCCTGCAACACGAGTTTCCAGCTGCATTTCCA
>NYVB01000145.1 GCA_002684315.1 Planctomycetaceae bacterium
CAGATGATCAAGCGAACCGGTCGGTTCGGACCGTTCATCGCCAGCCCGAACTACCCCGACACCCAGTTCGTTCTGAACATCGACAAGAAGGGCGGCCTGAAGCTTCCCTCTCCCCCGCCCTACGAGACCGAACTGACCTGCCCCAAGTGCGAGGAGCGCCCGATGTACCTCCGCGAAGGCGCGCGTGGCCCCTGGCTCGGCTGCAGCGGATTTCCCAAATGCAGAGGTCGCATGGGCTGGGCGAAGCTTGAAGAGGACGAACGCAAGACACTTGAACTCGCGCTCAAGAACCACCTGAAGCAACACCCCATGCCGGTGATCACCCGCATGGACGACACCCCGATCGAAGCGGGCACGCCCATCGGCGATCTGCTGGTGCCCGGCGGCGTCGCAGTGCTTTCACTCCACCCCGACGCCGGCAAGGAAGAGGAAGTCAGCTCCGCGGCGAGCTGACCCCCACCATCGACATCCCAACATGAAGACGGCGCCGCATTCATTCGAATGCGGCGCCGTCATGTCATGTTCCAGAACGATCGGGGCCTGCTCAGTCGGTGTCCTGCCCGAATGCGGAGGACTTGTCGGAATCGTCGGTGAAGGCCACCACGACGATGACCGCCGCAAGCGCTCCGACGATGGCAAGCGTCCACCAGATCGCCGGGTAGCTCATGCCATCCTCGAAGAACGGTACGCCCATGCCTTCAAGGGCCGACCGCCAGCTCACCGCCAGCCCACCAAGCTCTTGAAGTTCTTCTGGTCGCGCTTCGAGACTGGTGGCCGAACCCACCTGATCCAACCATCCGTTGAAGAAACCGGAGAGGATCGGACCCACTCCGAGAATCGCGATGCCGAAGGCGGTCTGGGCGGAGTGCCTGGCTTCCTTGGGTGCGGCACGATCGATGAAGATGAAGGCTGCCGCGAAGAAGAAGGCGAAGCAGAAGCCATGCAGCGCGATTCCGATGAAGGCGAGTTCCTTGGGGCCGCTGGTGGCCCAGGCGAAGTCCGCGAATCGAAGGAAGTAGGCGATGGCACCGATCGTGATCACGAGCCTGAAACCGATCCCCTTGAGGAACCATCCCAGCACCGCGAGGACGAAGATCTCGACGATCTGCCCCACGCTCATCACCGCACCGACTTCACCCTTGGCGAATCCGATGGTTTCAAGCCACGGTCCGGTACGGACGAAATACACGTTGTGGATCATCGAGATGAGCAGCGCGGCCAGCGTCAGAACGAAGACTCCGCGGTATTTCAGCAGACCGAACGCCTCCAGAAACGCCAGAGGATGCTTGCTGCTGCGCGTCGGTCTCGTTCGAGGCAGGAACAGCATCGAGTACATCCCATATGCCAGTGAGATCACTCCGGAGACGATCAATGAATTGGCGATCAAGGTCGTCGCATCAGGCTTGGGTGAGCCCGCGAAGAACCAGGGCATCCAGGTCAGGGAGATGTTGCTCTGGAGATACAGAAGCCCGAAGAGCGTGCTGGCCACGATCCAGCCGATCGTGCCCCAGACACGGACCCGGGGGAACGCGTTTTCAGGATCGGACAGATTCGCGAAACAGATCGAATTGGTCAGAGCGATCGTCGGCATGTAGCAGATCGAGTATCCGATCGAAAGCAGCATGAACGGGAAGAAGTCGGTGACATAGGCCAGTCCGATGTTCAAAAGCCCGCCGATCAGGAGAAGAATGCCGAGTGCGATCTCGGCGTTCATGAACCGGTCGGCGATCTGGCCCGCGATGAAGGGCGCCGTGATGGCCCCCGAAGCCGCCGCGACGCCGAGGATCCAACCGACATCCGCACCACTGAATCCGAGCCCGCCGTCGTCCACGGTCGCCATGAGATAGATCGCCAGAACCGGCAACCAGACACCCCAGACGGCATACTGAAGGAACATCATGATCCCGAGGCGGATCTTGGGTCCACCGTTGTCTGAAAGTTGCGTGGTGCTGTCTGCGGTCGTCATCAGTGAGTCTCCGGGGTCGTTCAGAACGTGCCTTGGCAGGGAAACCAGGTCGAGTGTTTCAGAAATGCTAACGACCAGATGACGTTCCATGCATGATTTTGCGCCTGCAGAACGCAGATACACGTACAATGTTGACATGCAGAAAAGACGACAATGCCGCAAAGTCGCCATCGGAGATGATCGAGTCGGTCGCATCGCCATCGGTGGAGACGCGCCGGTCACGGTCCAGTCGATGTGCTCGGTGTTCACCCATGACATCGATGCCTGTGTCGCTGAGATCAACAAACTCACGGATGCGGGTGCTGACATCGTGCGGGTCGCGGTGCCGGAACGCAAGGATACGGAAGCACTTGCCGAGATCATCGCCCAGACGAAGGTCCCGATCGTGGCCGACGTGCACTTTCACTACAAGCGTGCACTCGAGTCCGTCGAGGCGGGCGTCCACAAGATCAGACTGAACCCGGGCAACATCAGCGACCGTGACCAGGTGAACGACGTGATCGACGCCTGCAAGAATGCCGGTATCCCGATTCGTATCGGAGTGAACGAAGGCTCGATCATCGAGCGCAGAGACAAGCAGAAGCGCATGGAGGAACTCGGCGCCTACTTCGAGGGCCACCGTTCGGGCCACCTGCTCGCGATCATGATCGCGAAGCTCGAGGAATACCTGGACATCTTCCACGCACGTGATTTCCACGACGTCGTCATCAGCGCGAAATCGATGGACGCCACTCTCGTCATCGATGCCTACACGGAAATCGCGAATCGCTTCGAGTACCCATTGCATCTCGGGGTCACCCATGCAGGGACCAGGGAGACCGGTTCGGTTCGATCGATCGCGGCACTGGGCACCCTGCTGGCCAATGGAATCGGCGACACGATCAGAATCTCCTACGCAAGTGATCCGGTCTACGAAGTCGAAGACGGCGTCGAACTTCTCTGTGCCTTGAACAAACGTGAACGAACCGGCATCGAACTGATCGCCTGTCCCACCTGTGGACGGATCCAGGTCGATCTGTTCACGCTCGTGGAAGAGGTCAAGAAGACCCTGGATCGTGAAATCTCGATGCCGATGAAGGTCGCCGTCATGGGATGCGTGGTCAACGGACCGGGAGAGGCGGAAGGTGCCGACGTGGCCGTGTTCGCCGGCAACAAGCGAGGCATCATCTACGTGCAGGGCGAGCGCGTCGCCAATGTCAAGGAAGAGGAGATCCTTGAGAGCCTCCTGGCCGAATGCAAACGTTTCGAGGCCAAGGTCAACCGAGGAGAGGCGAAACTGGGGCAGAAGAACGTTGAAATCGTTCCTCCCGCACCGATCGGCGAGCTTGGCTCGGGCGCCGAGAAGATCGCCTCCGGAGATGTCGAACAGATCACGATCGGCAAGAGTTGACCGGTCATTCGACCGACAAGAGGCGCTTTTGTGGAATCCATGACCCTCTGGCATCAGAATGACGACAAGATCCGTATAGAATGATGGACTGATTCATCCAACGACCACAGGAGAGCGCGAAGATGCCCCACCCACACCAGAGTCAACGATCAAGTCAAGGGTTCACGATCGTTGAACTGCTGGCGGTGATCGGTGCGATCTCGCTGCTGCTGGCCGTTCTACTCGTCGGCCTTCAAAGCGCCTCAAGGGCTGCCAAGAACACACGATCGATGAGCAACCTTCGCCAGGTCTTCATCGGTTGGAGCACCTACTCGAGCACCTATGACGACAGACTTCTTCCCGGTTACCTGTCGGAAGGCGTTCAAGAATACTGGCGAGTCAAATACAACAGCCCTGCAGGGTCCAGACTCGACTCATCGGTGGCGACGACGTACCCCTGGCGTTTGCTCCCCTTTCTCGACAATCAGATCGAGCCGCTCTACGGCTACCTCGAGGACTCGAGAGCGCTTGAAAATTCCTACGCCAATGAAAACGATCCCGGCCACCAGGAAGCCCTTCAAGTGATCAGCGAAGTTCCGGAATTCGGATACAACGCTTACTATCTCGGAGGCTGGTGGCAGATGAACGGTGGCTCCGCGCATCTGATCTTCGGAGACACGCCCGCAGACATCAAAGTCGGCAACGACGTGCGCACGGTCAAGGGACGACTGGTCGCCCTGACAGCGGGAAGCATCCGACAACCGGAACGCCAGATCGCATTCACCTGCTCGACCCTTCGACAGCCGGGCGTCTACATTCGCGAAGAGAACATCCCAAACGGTGCACCCTGGGTGGTGCCCTCCCGGCTGTGCGAAACGACCATCTGGGAGGAATACGGCGGAAACAGAATCAACGTGTCGACCATCGCACAGTCCGCCGGTGAAGGCATGGAAGTGTTCGTGGAAGAAGCCGTCCCCTTGAGACGTTACGGAATCACGGTGCCTTCACTGACCTGCGACGGTGCGACCTCGCAGATCAGCCTCCCCGACATGCTCAACATGGACCGCTGGACTTCCGTGGCGATGGAGGCCGTGGAGTCACCACGAACCTTCACCCACGAATGTGATCCGGTCTCGAACAATGGCGAGTTCGGTCTCGATTGACCCAGGCGCTCCTGCTTCAACGGGTCACGATTTCTTTTCAAGAGGACGAGAAGACGCGAGCGTCGCCATTCACATGTCGTGCGTGACGCTCATAATGGTGACATCGTCCTGCCATGATCGACCACCCGCGAAGACTTCCAACGCGGCATACAAGCGCTTGACGTCCTCCTGCTCGTCGGAGGAACCTTCGAGGGCCTTGAACACTCGCTCGAACTCGAACATGTTGCCATCAGGCCCCTGTTGTTCGGCCAGACCGTCGGTGAAGATGACCATTCGATCCCCCGGATTGAACTCGACGGACTCATCCATGTAGGGGTAATCGTCTTCCACTCCGATCGGAGGGCCACCGTCGATCTCGACCCGTTCGATGGTCCCATCGACTCGCACGATGACGCAGTATCCGTGGCCTGAATCGACGCAGTGCGCCTTGTTGTCTTCAAGATCGAAGATCACCGTCCAGAGCGTGATGAATTCGCCGGCATCGGTCACCCGCATGATGGCGTTATTGGATCGGCGGATCATTTCCGAGAGATCACCATCCCGCTCCGATTCCGCGACCACTCGTGCTTGAAGTGCGGACATCAGAAGACCTGCGGCAGCGCCTTTGCCGGTGACATCGCCCAGGAAGACCATCGGCCTGCCGGATGAATCCTGACAGGCACAGACCAGATCTCCCGAGACGATCGTGCCGGGAACCACATCCAGTTGCCATTTGATTCCGCACATGGAACCGGTTTCCGGAGGCGACATTCTCTTTTGAACCATGTGGGCGGCCTCGAGCTCCTGAACCAGACGAGCTTGAGCGCTCTGAAGATCGAGTCGCTGAAGATTCGCGAACGCCAGGCCGCAGAGTCGACCGATGGCCGAACAAAAGGCGGCCGCATCGGAACTGTCTGAACCGCTGACCGAACTGGCATCGAGGTAGAGATACGCCTGAATCACCTCACCCACCTTGACCGGCACGCACAAGGCCTCCTTGACCCCGGCACCAACGATCGAGACCGCAGCCTGAATGTCAGGTTCATCCATCAGGCGAACGACCCGGCCGCGTGACGCGGCACTCAGAAGAGTGCGACTGATGGGGTCGCTTTCGGAACCATCCGTACTTCCAAGTCGGGTCTGTTCACCGATGATCGAGATCTCTTCGAATCCTCCCGAAACCGGCTCGAGCAGGAACGCCCGACCGAATTCGGTGCCGGCAAGCAGTGAACCGATCACGGCTTCGGCCATTGCCGAGACATCTTCGGTCTGCTGGATGGAGGCGGCGGAATCCATCAGAAGCCCGAGTCGCTGCGATGCGAGAAGCTCAAGTTCCGAATCAGGGACCGCGGCCAGAGAATCCGGCTGGATGGTTCCACTGTCATCGTTGGAGAAGATCGTCGAGCGTTCCTGAGCGTCCCCCTTGACTCTGATCAGATAAGGTCGAACCACCACTCGTTCGCCTGCTTCAAGGCTCACCGGTCGATTGGAGTCGATGGCAACACCACCGATTTCCGTTCCGTGCCTCGAACCGAGATCCTCGATGAACCATGAGCCGCCATGTCGAAAGATCCGGGCATGCCGGCGCGAAACCGAGGGGGATGTCAGTTGAATCTGCGCTTCGACGGCTCGCCCGATCAGATACTCATCCTGCTCGAGCATGACCGTCTTGTTCATGCCATCGCCGGTGATGGCGATCTCAAGACCGGGATCAGGGCTGTCGGTCGAAGCATCATCGTTGTTCAATTCGTTCATGAACTGACAGTTCCTTCCATGGCCGGTTGCGTGATCGAGCTGTGATGACGACAACGACGTGAAGGTGTCACGAGTCGGACTCGTTCCGACGAGCGAACTGCCCCCGAGCGGCGGCGGCCATCGCTTCGAAGCGCCCCAGAGCACGTTCGACCTGACCTCGACATGCCGTGTAGGGAACCAGCGCCAGCAAGGCCACCACGAGGCCCAGAGCGGTGGTGATCAGGGCTTCCGCGATCCCGCCCGAAATGTCACGCGGATCGGTGATCGTCTCCTGAGCCCCGAGAAGTTCGAAACTCCTGATGATGCCGAGGACGGTACCGAGAATCCCAAGCATCGGTGCTGCCGTGATGATCGTCGAAAAGACGAGCATGTAGCGTTCGATCCGAGGCCGAGCCTGTTCAACCACCTCGATGCTGATGCTTTCGGCATCGCCACCTTCGGCGAGACGATCGGCGAGCTCGCCGAATGGTGAACCATCATCCCGGGAGATGCTTCTGACCTCGTCGGCATCACCACGCCGCAGGGCCTTCATCAGCCCTTCGAAGCGACCGTTGATCGAAGCGTTGATGCGCCACCAGAACACACCTCGCTCGAAGGACAATGCGATCGAGATGATGCTCATCAGGAGAAGTGGCCACACGACCACGCCTCCTCGGTCGATCAGTTCTCCAAGTCTTTCGAACAATTCTGCCATGCGACAACTATAGGGATTCGACGCAGTTCGTGAGGGATGGGACCCGCATGTGATGCTTCTTTCGTGTCAAGCCATTATCATGCCCTGAGATGACAGATATCAAGAATGACACTCCGCTGACGCACGATGACGCGGCCCTCCGAAAAACGATCGACGAGAGGCTGTCCTGCATCGTCGATCGAATTCGCCACGAAAGGCTTCGAGAGGCCGCGCAACACTCGACCCTCGGTGGTGGCAAGAGAATCAGACCGATCATCGCCCTCCGAACCGCACTCATGCTGGGAAGCACCCTCGAGGATGCCCTGCCTGCCGCGTGTGCCTTCGAGCTCATTCACGCCTTCAGTCTCGTGCACGACGATCTTCCTGCACTGGACGACGATGACATGCGACGCGGGCGGCCGACCACGCACAAGGCATTTGGCGAGTGCGTGGCCGTACTCACGGGAGATCTCCTGCAATCCCTTGCGTTCGTGGTCGCTGCGGAGACCCCCCGAAACCCTGAACGCATCACCGCCGAAGTGGCACATGCGACCTGGGAGATGATCGAAGGTCAGACCTGGGACACCATCGGGGTGTTCCCGGAAGCACTCGACCAAGAGGCCTCACTCGAGTTGATCCACCGGAACAAGACCGCGGCCCTGATCAAACGAGCCGCCCGTGCCGGAGCGATCGCCGCCGATGCCCGTGAGGAGGACCTGGTCCAGGTGGATCGCTGGGGTGCGGCCGTGGGCTTGATGTTCCAGGTCGTCGACGACATTCTGGATGAAACCCAGACGACCGAGCAGCTGGGAAAGACCGCCGGAAAGGATCGCGTGCAGGGCAAGATGACCTATCCAGCCGTCCACGGACTCGACGGCGCTCGGCGTTTCGTGGGTGACTTGCAAAAAGAGGCTGAATCGGCCCTGATTGGGTTCGGAGCCTCGGCGGAGCCCCTGAGAATGATCACCAGTTTGCTTTCCAGACGAACGACCTAGCCCTGACGCGGCTATCATGAGGGTGACCCCACCACCTTCGAGTCACTAGCGAAAGACAGTCCATGGAATTCCGCCTCCTTCCCGGCATCTCAGGTCCATCCGATTTGAAGAAGCTCACGCTTGAACAGCTTGAGGAGCTCGCTGCGGAAATCCGGTTTGCAATCTGCGACCAGGTCTCCAAGACCGGTGGCCATCTCGCACCGAACCTCGGAGTGGTCGAACTCACGATCGCCATGCACTACGTCTTTGATTTCGGTCATGACAGACTTCTGTTCGACGTCGGCCACCAGTGCTACCCCCACAAGCTCCTCACCGGCCGACACCACATGCTCGGCAAACTCCGACAGCGCGGTGGCATGGCCGGATTCCCGGAGCCGAACGAAAGCCCTTTCGACCTCTTCTCGGTGGGTCATGCCGGCACCGCCATCTCGACCGCGGTCGGCATGGCACGAGGCGACGAACTTGCCGGCGACCATGCCAGTGAGACGAACCCCAACGGTCGCCACGTGGTCAGCCTGATCGGTGATGCTTCGATCGTGAACGGCCTTGCCATGGAAGGGCTCAACAACGCAGGCACTCTGAAACGTCAGTTCCTCGTCGTCCTCAACGACAACGGAATGTCGATCGCCAAACCTCAGGGCGCGGTGGCCCAATACTTCGATCGGGTGCGTCTGAGCGACACCTACACCGGCTTCCGCAAGGCCGCGAAGGAACTCGCCAAGCACCTGCCCGGTGGCGGACTCGCCGCGGACCTCTACCATCGACTCGGTGAAGCGAGCAAGGCGGTTCTCGCGGAAGACGCCTGGTTCGAGAAATTCGGACTGCTCACCGTCGGCCCGATCGACGGACACGACATCCCCACCCTCGTCGAGTTCTTCAACGAAGCCAAACGCTTCGAACGCCCCATGGTGCTGCACGTCAAGACCGTGAAAGGCAAGGGCTACGAGTTCGCCGAAGGGAATGCGACGCAGTTCCATTCACCGCCGGCATTCAACGTCATGCAGGACGAGGGCGACGATCAGGAACTTGTGAGTTCCGGATGCCGAGTCGAACTTCGCAAGTCCGGACGTTCGTTCACGGCCGCGTATTCCGATGCCATGGCGATGATCATGGAACAGGATCCCAAAGCCGTGGCCTGCACCGCCGCCATGCCCGACGGCACCGGCATCACCCAGATCCTCGAGAAGTGGCCCGATCGTGCGTGGGACACCGGTATCTGTGAAAGCCACGCCATGGACATGATGGCAGGCATGGCGAAGACCGGGTTCAAGCCCTACTTCGCCGTCTATTCCACCTTCCTCCAGAGGGCGTTCGACCAGGCCTTCCAGGAAGTCGCTCTTCAAGGACACCCCGTCAAACTCTGCCTCGACCGGGCAGGCTGCGTCGGTGGCGACGGAGCGGTCCACCAGGGCTTCTGCGACATCTCGCTCCTCGCGGTGCTTCCTCAGGCGGCGCTGGTCGCACCGATCGATGAATCGAGCCTGCGTGAATGCATGCTCTTCATGAACGACTACGACGAAGGACTGAGCGCCGTTCGATACCCACGTGACAACGTCAGCATGCTCGCGGAAGAACGCTTTGGTCCCGCTCCGCCCTTCAGACTTGGTGAAGCGCGCCCACTGATCCAGCACGATGATCCGAGCGTCGCCGTGCTTGCCTACGGAACCAGTGCGATCCATGCGATCCAGGCTGCCGACGAACTGTCCGAGCAGTACCAGACCGAAGTCTACGATGCCAGATTCGCCAAACCGGTCGATATCTCGTTGCTCAGAAGGCTCATCGAGAACGGCACACCGATCATCACGGTCGAAGATCATGGACTCGCAGGTGGATTCGGCAGCCAGGTGATCGAAGCATGCAACCGAGAAGGTCTTGATGCCAGCAAGATCACCCGCCTGGGCATGCCCGAACGGTGGATCCTTCAAGGCAGCAGAGACGAGCAACTCGCGGAGATCGGCATCGATTCGATGGGCATCCAACGCGCCATCCGGCACGCAGTCGATCAGAACTCGTCACAACCGGGCGCGGCAAACACCCATGTGAAGATGGACACCAACACACCGGTGTGATCAATGCCCGGCAGGATCGAACCAGATCCTCAAGAAGCGGGCACTCGGACGAAGATCAGTGTTCGATCTCATGTCTGACGCCCCGGTGGATCCGGTCGGCAGGCATGAGAAACAGAGCCATCGACTCGAAGAAACGTTCGGCATGACGCACGACGTTGGTGCCGTGCTCGGCAAGATCGGCCATGAGTGCTTCGGAACCTCCGGCACTGTCGGCGAAAGCATCCGTGCGGCGGCAGTGCTCCTCCAGAGGAGCGGCTCCGTACTCGGGGTGGTATTGAAGACCGTAGCTGGTCGTACCCACCAGGAAGCCCTGGATCTCGGTCCGCCGGCTGGATGAAAGCGCCACGCCTCCGGTGGGAAGCGACGTGATCACATCCTCGTGCCAGCTGAACTGATGGGTCTTCCAGGGGATCCCCTTGAAGAGAGGATCCTCACGACCGACGGAATTCAGGGAGATCTCGGTGAAGCCGCACTCCGGACCGCCATCGAGCGACCCGACGGTCCCTCCAAGAGCACGAGCCAGCACCTGCGCTCCAAGGCACAGGCCGAGAATCGGCACCCCCGCCTCGTGGGCGAGCGCCAGAAAGGCACACTGCGTTTCGATCACGGGATCCGAGAGATCATCACGGGCGCTCTGGTCACCGCCGCAACAGAGAATCGCATCGACATCACCCAGATCATCGGGCAGGGACTCCCCTTCCCAGATCTTCACCATCTGGATGGAGTGACCGAAGCGACGCAGGGTTTCGAGTGCAAGTCCGGGAGGACTGGTCTCGCCGTTCTGGATGATCAATGTAGCCATGCGTCTAAGCTAGACGCGACAGAGTCAATACTCAAGTGGCGGGTTCATGTCTGAGCATGATCGCTCCATCATGTCCCTCGAGATGATCCTGTCGAAACGACACCAGGGGCGTGAGTCCCAGCACATAGTCGAGCCAGCTCACCACATTCTGCCTGATCGCCGGCCCGGTGTTCGCACCGACGCGCGCCTGCGTGGGACGATCAGAAAGAAAATTGAATCCGACCGCATCGCGGACGGCCTCGAAGGCCTGGGTCACGACCAGCCGCGACTGGACTTCGGTCATCGTGTTCAGGGTGCCGGAGATCAGCGCCACATCGGCCCCGAATCGACCGAGCGCGCCTGCCGAAGTGAGCAGATCGGAGCAGACGAAATCCGCCCATTCGTAGCCTCGTTCCTCACCAGCCCGGGCCTGAGCCAGCAGGCCATCCACTCCGATGTACCGACGTGGCTGGAGACCGACATCGGCCAGGTGCGCCGCCAACGCGCCATCACCGCAACCAAGGTCGATGAGAACCTTGTCNTGAATGGACTCAGGGCCCACCATGCCGATCAGGACGTCGAAGCGAAGGCGCTGCGTCTTTTCAGACGCCCAGAGCGTCGTCTCGAACCCACTGCCATGGACTTTTTCCGCGTCTCGGTACGGCTCGAGAGGATCTGGTTCGGTGTCGGGGGTGGTCATCGTGTCACAGCGTATCCGGAAGCCGCGGGAACGACTCGGCCCGAAAGGGAAATGTGACCTTTATGCAGTGCAGTCGGGGCATGCCTGACATCTCGGTAGGGTTGACGGGAGGATCTGACATGAACCGTCGCACAGGAGAGGACAATCGCAGGCAGGGCATCAAGGCAGAACGGATCGCGGAGAGACACCTGAGATCGATCGGCTATCGACTGTTGCGCCGCAATCTGCACGTTGGTGGCTCTGAAATCGATCTGCTCATGAAGGACCGACGGACACGAGAATTGATCGTCATCGAAGTGAAATCAAGCAGACTGGGCGAACACCAGGCCATGTCTTCCTTGAACGCGAGAAAGAGGTCCAGGATCGCACGAGCCGTCCGCGGACTTCAACGACTGGGTCTCGATGGAGAACAGGGCATTCGCGTCGAAGCGATCTTGATCGACTTGAGCGGACGACGCCCCGGCATCAGGCATCTGAAATGACTCATTTTCAATTTTGCCAGTATCGGCGCAGAGCAAGCTGCATCAGCTTGATTTCCATCTTGCGGATGTCGTCGTTCACCCACCGCCGCCGGAGCGAATTCAGGTAGTTCGATTCCTCGGAGTCGTACGCAAAGGATTCAAGACGATTTCGAATCATCAACTGAACATCGGAATCGAAGATGGACCGGGACGGTGGCGTCTCATAGGCGAGGATCGAATACCAGGCGGTCGAGGATCGACCTTCGATGGCACTGGTGGATTCATCGATCCGGACGTCTTCGAGTGCATCACGAACGTTCTGCGCGAGATCGGTGATTCCGGAGATCGATCCATCGTCGAGCGTGAAGGTTCGCCAGAGGCCGTCATCCTTGACCCCGAGTTCCCGTGCGACGGTGGAGAAGGCATCGCCATTCGAAAAGGCCTGCTTGGTCGACTCGATCTGCATGCCGTCGCGGGAATTGAGAAGCAGAATTCGGCCGATGGTGACCTTGCGTGGCGGTTGATACTTTGAAATCTCCGCCTGATACGCCTGCTCAATATCCCTCCAGGACACGATCGCACGAGGTTCGACCTTCTGCCGCAACAACTGACCGGCGAGTCCGAGCTTGCGTTGCTGCTCGATGTACTCCTCCATGTTCATGCCGGTCTCGTCCAGAAGGCTTTGTTCGGCACCGAAGGAGGTACCGCCTCGCTGTGCGGTGACTTCTTCCTTCAAGTTGGACAGCCAACCGAAAAGACCTTCCTGCATCTGAGGGGTCATGTCCGATTCGGCTTCGGCAATCACCAGTTCACTGTTGACGAACTGGCTGAAACGCTGGCGAACGATCTCGAGGATCGCGGTTCGAGTCTGCTCGGGCGTTCCCTGTCGACCGATGTTGAAAAGGCGGTCCTCGATGGGCACGAAGAACTCGGCGGCGAAGACGGGCCGACCATTGATCTGTCCAACCAGGCCATCGATGGGCCAGGGTCGCCCCACTCGAACCCGTTCATCGAATTCGATGTCACCCATGGACGCCACTTCAGGTCCGATACCCGGTGCGGAGGCGATGATCTCCTGAGTCGTCTCCGTGGTGACGGTATCACCCAATTCGGCCGTTTTGGTCTTGGTCACGGTGATGGGCATGGCCGTCACCTCGGAAGGAACCTCGAGAACCAGAGCGCCATCGACGGTTGATCGAGCGGTGAAGTCCTCCAATGACACATTTCTCGAGTCGGCGGGAATTGATTCCGACCCGGCAAAGCACCCACCCAGCAGGGCTGTGACGGTGATCGAGAGCAAGGATGCAAGACGAGTGAATTTCATCAGGTTCTCGACCGTAATCTTGAGACGTGAAGGGCTCTTGGTTGACTATACTGTCACATCCACAGGCCTTGTGCCACACCGGGCACGCAAGCCCAGATTGGAGCTCGAATGAGCGATCAGGATTCCCCCCCCCGCATTCAGGTTGACAGCGACTGGAAGGCAGAAGCTCAAGCCGAGAAGGAGCGTCTCAGCCAGAAGGAAGCGGCACTCGAGGAAGCCAAGGAACAGGACGGCGCGGGCGCCCCCGGAGAACTGCCTGCCGCCGATTTCAAGGGCCTGATCGGCCTTCTGGCCTCCCAGGCCATCATGGGTCTCGGCGCCTACACGGACCCGAAGACCGGTGGCGTGGTCATCGATCTCGTCGGAGCCAAGTTCGCGATCGATCTTCTCGACACCATCGATGAGAAGACCAAGGGCAATCTTGACGCCGAAGAGGACAAGGAATTGACTCAGATTCTCACGGAACTCAGGACTCGTTTCGTTCAAGTGGCCGATGTTGTTGCACAGCAACAGGCTCAGGCAGCCATGAATCCGAACGCCGCCATCGATCCTCTCGGGGCAGGTGGAGCCCCCGGAATCATCGAAACCCCCTGAGTCACCTCCGGCACCATTCATCCACGACCAGAAGACTCGATCAGGAAACCACGACACATGAACAGGCTCACCACCTTCTACGGGACCTCCATCGGCAAAAAACTTGTCGTGGCGATCACCGGACTCATGATGTACGGATTCATCATCGGACACATGCTGGGAAACCTCAAGGCGTTCGCGGGAGCCACGGCACTCGATCAGTACGCAGAGATGCTTCGAGAGATCGGTGCGGAGTTCCTCGGCAACACGACGTTTCTCTGGTTCGCGAGAATCGCGCTCATCATCGCGGTCGTCCTGCACGTCGTCACGATCATCCAACTCGTGAAGAGGAATCGAACGGGTCAGCCGACCCGCAAGATCAGGCGACGAAACGCGTCCACTCTGGCCGCCAAGTGGATGGCCGTGAGTGGAACGCTGATTCTGGTGTTCATCGTGGTGCATCTGGCACAGTTCACATTCGGCTGGATCGACATCCACGAGACCGGCACCGA
>NYVB01000146.1 GCA_002684315.1 Planctomycetaceae bacterium
TGCGATTTTCTAAAAAAAGACCATATTCATTGCGTACGTTGCCCCAAGCCCACGTATGAGATATTGTTACCGATGTGTACCAGGGGGGTAACACGCAGGTTTTCTGCCCATCTCCACGACCGGGAAAATGCTCTCGATGCCAAATACGAAGAACAGTCGTCCTTTCGCCCGTTTCAACCGCGCCAGCGTTTCGTTGGTCGCGGGTCTAGGCCTTGCCGCCGCCTCACTTGCGCTCGCGCAAGAGGGGCCTGTCTCGGTCGAGAGACCTGTCGACAGACCGGCAACCAAGACCGATAAAACAGTCAAGCCTCTCGGCAAGGTCGAGACCAAGCGAGCTGGCGAGCAGCAGGCGAAGCCAGCTGCCGAGAAGCCAGCTGCCGAAAAGGGACGCATGGTGATCGGTGCCTCAGACGTTCGTTCGCCCGGCAAGCCGGTGGTCGACAACCAATATCTTCAGGCGCCTCAGGTCCTGAATCTCGCCGATGAAGCGGGGGCCTTCCAGGTCAACCCGGTCACGGGCATGGGAATGATCTTCTCCCCGGACGGCACACCGCTTCTTCTTCAGCTTGAACCTGCGGTTGAAACAATCGGTTGGATCGGACATGTTCTCGGTGAAGACCTTTCCAGCGTCCTGATCCTTCCCACCAAGTGGGGTGTCACGGCTCAGGTCCAGTCACAGTCGCGCGGCGCTTTCAGGATGCTTCCTGACGGCAAGGGTGGCTCGAACATCACCTCGACCAATCCCAAGAACGTCGGACTGTGCCAAGTCCTGATTTCAAACGATGAAGACGATTTCTTTCCTCGAACGTCCGGCATGCTTGCCGGTGGTGGTGCCGGCGAGTGTTACATCGACACCAATGACACGACAAATGAGGTCTTCCCGGATCCCCCCACGCCTGAAGGCACATCCTTCTTCGTGCGCCGCATCGACGAGAACTGCGGTTCTCAGTCTTTTGTCGAGGTTGGAACCGCCGACCTGATCGACGAAACCGTTCGCACCAACGAAATCAACTGCAACAACGACCCCGGCGCCACGAACCCACCCTTCGACATGATCGTCGACATCCTCGTCGGCTACTCCGGTGACACGCTTGCGGCAGCCGGATCCGTCGATGTGATCCTCGCAGCGTCCGCGCTCGACTTCGCCTACATGAACCGCTGTCTCTTCAACTCGGAAATGCGTTTCCGAGTTCGCTGCGTCGGTGTCGAGCCGGGTATCGGCTACGATCAGGACGGAACGCTCGGTCTCTACGTCGGCAGTGGCAACCCCGAACGAGACCTTGAATACCTCAAGAACAGCCGTGATTTCTACCGTCGTGGTCTTGAAAACATCATGATCGACCTACGTGACGACCGCGGCGCCGACCTCGTCTGTTGCTATGTCGCCAACAACGGGACCAGCATCGGTGGCATCGCCGGGCCGCTTCCCGGCATGGCAAATGGTGGTGGGTATCAAGCCGATCCCTTCAACCCAGCGGCCATTCTGACCTGGGCCGGCGCAGGTGGTGGCACGTTCGCCCACGAAATGGGTCACCTTCTTGGAGCTCAGCACGCCACGGAGTCCTCGATCATCGAAGGCACCGACGCTGAGGATTGTGCTCCCGAAGAAACGGCAGGAACGCCGTACAGCAATGTCGACCCAGACAGCGGTCTGTCGCTGGCGTGTGAAGATGTGGCGGCCACAGGTGGTCCTTGTGCGACACCGAACTACCCACTTGAATACAACTGGGGCTACCGAAACTGGATCGACGAGGGTGAAGGCCTTGGCTACCGCACCGTCATGGCCTACGAGGCCGACGACGTCACGCTCATCTCAATTCCCTTTTATTCAAACCCGAACGTCCCCATCTTCGGCGTCAACACGGATGGCACTGTCGGTTCACTCGCATGTCTCTGCTGCGAGCAGGGTGGTGACACCGCTGCCAATGCCCTGGTGATGCAGGAAAATGCGTTGAACACGGTCACTGGATTGCCTTCGTTCACGGACGAAGCCACTGGTGGCCAAGGTTTGGAACACTGGCCATCCGTCTTCGGGGCGTATCCGCCCAACTTCGGCGACAACGGACTGACCAACCCACTTGATCCATGGCACTTCAGCTTCCCCAACCAGGCTGGTGTCGCGCAGTATCGCTGCCGCAAGATTCCCTATGACTGCAACCAGAACGGCTACCTCGACACTCTTGAGTTCGACGGTGTCGCCCCCAATGGAAATGCGGATGGTCTGACCGATCTCGACAACGACCGTGTTCCCGATGGCTGTTTCCCCCGTGAATGCTACGAAGCCAAGAAAATTTTCGACCCCACGCAAACCGCAATCACGACGTTCCTGCCTCAGGCTTCTGAAGATCCCAGCGATCCTTCGCGACTCTTCGGCAATGGTGGCACGCTCGTGGACAATGGGATCTACGAATCAGACCTTCGTCAAGTTCCCGGTCGAAATGACGACGACGACATCTACTGGGCCTATGAGGCCTCGGAACTTCGAATCGATGGCTTGGTTCACCCTCAATTCACCGATCTCACGATCGAATTGGTCCGTGCGGATGTGTACGGCCAAGAAAAGATCTGGACGGTGCTCGACTGCTCCGGCCTTGTGGGCCAGAGTGGTGCTTCGAGCACCCTCGCCGGTTCCTACGTGTTCACTCTCAGTGGGCGTCCCGATTCGATCGAAGAGTATCCCGCCGCCACGACACTCAGTGAGCGTGAACTCTGTGCCGTCGCCTCGAGTGGTGAATACGGCAACTTGATTCCCGGCGGTATCTACCGCCCCTCGAGTGATCTGATCGATTTCGAATCCATTCCGTTCAATGACCGTTGGTTCCTGCGCGTCACGGATTCGACCACTGGTGCCTCCGGATTCTTTTCCGGCTGGTCCCTGAAGATGAAGGTTCTCCCTTACAGCGAAGACTGCAATTCAGATGGTGCACCCGACACTTGTGTCGATGCGTTCGTCTTCGACAGTGACTGCAACTTGAACGGGCTCGCAGACAGTTGTGAGATCGTGACTCAGCCCTTGTCCGACTGTGACCTGAACGGTGTCCTCGACGACTGTGAAGACACCTCCTTCCTCCTCGACCTTGGTGGTGGGCTCTGGGATGCCAATGGCAGTGGTGGCATCGACTTCCCAGGTGATGCCGACTTCATCGTGGCAACCCTTGGCTGTGCTGATTTCGACTTCACCGACATCTGTACTCCGAACTGCCGTCCGGACCTCTGTGACATCATTCAGAACCCTGCTTTCGATGCGAATCAGAACTTCATCCTCGACTGCATTGAAGGCCCCTCGGCCGCATGCGGAGCTCGTCTCTATGACTCGGCTGTCCGTGGCACCAGCGGTGAAGGACTCGTCCTCGCCGATCTGGCCATCTCGGAAAGCACGATCGTGATCTCGAATGAAGAGGACGATGGCACGGACACCCCCGTCATCGACGGTGCCACCGTGCTTGGTACGGTCTTTGTCAGACTCCACGATCTCGAACACTCCCGTCTCTCGGATCTCCAGATCACTCTCGTCCACCAGAGTGACTCGGGTACTCGTCTGTCGAACCTTCTGCTCTTCGGCTGTGATGGTGATGGGTACTTCTCCGACACCTCGGGAGGCGCGACGACCTACAGCTTCTCAGACGGCGGGTTGGAGACGCTCTGCGAGGCTTCCGAGCAGGGCGGTGTGATTCCAGAGGGTGATACAGTCTTCTATCTGCCGGTCGAGGGTTCCTTCAGCAGCCACATCGGTGCGAACGCTGCCGGTACCTGGACCATCCAGATCTTCGATGGCGTCTTCGGTGAACAGGGAAGCCTCGGCTCCTGGGACCTGCAGTTCGTCCACCGTCCTCCGGACTTCGACAACAACGGAACGCCCGACATCTGCGAGTGAGTTTCGCAGCTCGAATGATCATCAACTCACAGGGCGTCGGCATCAGCCGGCGCCCTGTTTCATGTTCCAGTCCTGCCGTGTCCAGTCATGCTGAGTGATGGCGAGTGCGGGCGCGGGGCGTCATTCGAACACGTGATGCCCCGATCGGACCAGACGCACGACGTTTCGCGGGCCCTTGGACCTCTGGAAGGTGGCATGTGACAGGGCCGGATCGTGGCACATGGTTTCGAACCGTGCCGGATATCTGCCGTGGGTCTCGAGCGCCCAGGCAAGCATCGATCCTTCAGGGTCGAGCGAGCAGAGATCCTGCAATCGTTCCTGATTCCCATTCCACAGTGTGGTGCGTCCGACGGACCTGCGAAGGCTGCGAAGACACAACCGGATGAGCACTCTCGGCGGTGACATGTCGAGCTAGATGATGTCCGTGCATCGGGACTGGATCAGGTCGGCGACGGTCTGAGAGTCGCCGTCGATGATCCAGTCATCATGTCGGTCGATGAACTCGGAGACTTGCGCACGAAAACGCGTCATGTCCGGACGGGGCCAATCCTTCTGGTGATGGAGCGCGTCCAGTTCGAGCGAGGGGTACTCGAGTGCCCGCTGCAAGGCTTCGCCCAACGTGGTCTTGCCTGACCCACTGCATCCGATGACCGCGATTCTCCTACCAGATCGTGGTTCGGCCGGACGTGGTCTTTCTGCGGCATCGATTTCGACTGATGCCAACCTCAGTTGATTCCTCAGCTGATCTCGAGAGAGGGCCTCGACGCCCCATCCGACAGCGATGCGATCGAGATTCGGTTCGCCAGATTCGTCGCCAGCGCATCAAGGGCCTCTGCGAGAGCGGGGTTCTCCGAGAAGTTCCGGTCCGGTCTGCCTTCGTCCAGATTCTTTCGAAGCTCGGGATGAATCGGCAGATTGCCCAGGAAGGGCAGGCCCATCGTGCGCGCCAGAATCTCAGCGCCACCCTTGCCGAAGAGGTCGTATTCCTTGCCATCGTCACCCGTGAAGGAGCTCATGTTCTCGATGACGCCCAGAATCTCCACGTCCAACTGCTGGAACATCCGTGCGGCGCGTCGAGCGTCGTCCTGAGCGACTCTCTGAGGCGTGCAGATCAGAACGGCTCCAGTCAACGGAAGAAGCTGGGCAAGGGTCAGGGGGACGTCTCCAGTCCCTGGAGGGAGATCCACGAGCAGGTAGTCCAGTTCGCCCCAATCCGTCTGCAGAGCGAGTTGCTTGAAGGCGCCGTGGGCCATCGGGCCGCGCCAGATCAAGGCCTTGTCGGGATCGACCAGTTTGCCGATCGAGATCGATTTGATCCCGAATGCCTCGAAGGGCACCATCGTGGTGCCTTTGACCTGGGGCACGGCATCATCAAGTCCCAGCATGGTGGGAATCGAGGGGCCATAGATGTCGCCGTCGAGCAGGCCGACTCGTGCACCGGCTCGGGCGAGCCCCAGTGCGAGAGAGACGGTCGCGGTCGATTTGCCGACGCCACCTTTTCCCGCGCCGACGGCGATCACGTGTTTGACACCCGGGAGTGGATTTGATTCATCCACGGGTTCCGGAGGCGGTGGGGCACTGGGTGATTGCGCGGACAGACTGACCTTGCGGGCGAAGACGACTTCGATGCCACGCAGAGTCGTTCCGGCCATCTGGGCNGCGGAANCGACNGCNTCCTTGATGACCCTGTCGAGTGCNTCNCGTTTGTCCTGTGGTTCGTCGGTGCCGACCGAAACCGTGATTTCAGCNNGNNCATCCNNCANCTTGATCTGCTCGATCANNCCGAGGGTGANGATGCTCTTGTCGAGTTCNGGNTCGATCACNGCTTCGAGCGCGGCTCGAATGCNGGNTTCATTGAATGTCATCGTTTCTCTGTCCGTTCCCTGGTCGTNTTCAGGAGCCGCCGAAGACCAGAACNTCATCGTACTCTTCGATNACCTTCGGGTTGAAGTAGTTGCTCNNGAACAGATTCGANACTTCCGCGCCNACACTNCCCGGCCCNTCGATTCTGGANGCGAANACGTTNTCTTCGCCNGCNCTCCACACCACGACCGCGCCTCTGGCGGATCCGGCNAGCGCGCTCTGGGCGGTNGCANCGCTCGAATCCCAGATNCCGATGGTCGGNGATCTGATGATCTGNGAGATGGTGCCNGGGTAATTGGGNACACCGGAATTCGGTCCATCAGGGTGGACCAGACTNAGTGATNCCTGCAGACCNCCNCGATCGCCCAGGANCTTGTATCCGGTGACGGTCGAGAACATNTCTTCCGAGAANTGAGGACGGTAGNTGGTNCCCGAGATCGGAAGCACNAGNGGGCCTGTCTTTCTGATCTGNCGNGCNTANGCGATTGGTGCNCCCCAGGCGTCGACNACNACNGGAATNGCCTGNTCNAGNNTCACGNNCGCACCACCNAGGTCGATGCTGCCTTGNGNTTNNAGNNTGNCGTTNCCNANGCTGCTNAGGTCNAGGCGAAGTTCGGTGTCCTTGGGGTTGTAGAAGGGNGGGAACTGCTTGCNGCGAAGAATCGGGCCGCGNCCGACGAGNTCCGTTCTGAANGCCACGTCNCCCACGCCNGGGAAGTTGANGANTTCCGCGCCGNNGCTGAANTCNTNCCAGGCNNCNNNNGTCNCGTCGATCTNGCGCATGCCGCCACCCATNAGGTGNAGGATCGCATTCTGCGTGCTGGTGATGACCGGCTTCGNNGCCAGGTCNTCGTCNGGCACGAGNCCCGGNTAGAACCCGAANTCCTGTTGAAAGGCTTCGCACGCNTTGACGAATTCNTTCATCGTGGTGCGGGTCTTGGTCTGTCNGGCCTTGGAACTGGCGCGTCCGATGGCCGGCAGCAGAAGNCCGATCAGAACCACGATGATCCCGATCACGACNAGCAGTTCGGTCAGGGTGAACCCGAGACGAAAGTGGNGGGNTTTCGANNGTGACGACATGGGTATGGTGTTCATCGTTGATGGGTGCTCGGTATTCGGTGCAGTGTTCATGAAGATCGATGTCCCGGNAAACGTTTGGTCCTGTCCAAGCCANGTTGGACGAAGGCGGAGTCATGTGNCGNGACGCATGGTCCGAAAAATGNGNTGGCGCGCCGAGGCCGTCTCGCCACGCTCATCCGCGACCTCTANAGGATACGTGGAAACCGCCTCGGTTTGTTCCAACTCATTCAGAGACCGAGTGGAATTGCCTGACTCTCCTGTGATCAGAATCCGCCTTGGATCGATCTGAGCCCTTTGCAGGACGCGATCGCGACCGAAGTCGACGGATTCGTGCTCCTTGCCGCGGGCTCATCGACCATTGGTGATTCAACTCGGCATGACGCTGCAAATCTGGTCTCAAACGCGTCATGAATGGTCTCCGAGAGACCTCTGTCCTGTGGTCGATAATGGCATGCTTGAATCGACGTTTCTCGTGTTGCATGCACGAAAAAAAGATCTCACGAGTGATCATGCACTCTTCGATCAAATTTTGATCGTTCGTTCAAGAGACGACTGATATTGTTCATGAACCCAAAACACCCTTCGTCGAAAGGCGTTGTGCCGTCATGATGACTCGGAGCCTTCGTCAAGGCCCTTCCATTTCGCAGCTCACTGGTCTCTGGATTCCTTCATCATGAATGAAGGCAGGTCTGTCCCTTCGCTGTCCGAGCTGATGACGTGGCTTCAGAACCGCGTGTCCGCCTTGGTCGAACGAAAGCCCGCAGAGGTCCCCTCTGATGAGAATTTTCATGCTCTGGGCCTGGATTCGGTTGGGTATCTCAACCTTGCCATCTCCATCGAGGAAGAGTGGGATGTTCCAATCACGGCGATGGAGATCTTCCTCCACTCGAATGTGGAACTGCTTGCTGAGTTCCTGATCAGCGCCTGGCCCCAGATGAAAAACCGCACGCGGCAGCTTCCGAAGGGAGCCGCCGAGTGCACTCTCGTGAATGAGGGGGCTGATTTGCCGCCTCTTTTCTGGCTGAACGGATACGAGTTTCTTGAACTGTTCGCCCCTCACATCCCGGCCGAGAGACCGGTCTACTACCTCCATCATCAAGGCACCGATGGTCAACCGGCTCGACACCGTACGATCGACGCGATGACCGAGTACTACCTGGAGATGATTCTTCACGTGGAGCCTGATGGCCCGTACTGCATCGGGGGGTATTCGATCGGGGGAACTCTGGCCTATGAAATCGCCAACCGGCTGACCGCCATGGGAAAGAACGTCGAGCTCCTCATGCTGCT
>NYVB01000147.1 GCA_002684315.1 Planctomycetaceae bacterium
CGACCTCGGGGACGTTGGTCTTCCGACTGAGGTCGATATAGGATCCATGCACGCGGAAAGGAAGCCGCGCCTTATGGCCACTCGAAACTTCATCGCGATCGATTTCTCCCACCGCCGTCTTCGAGCGATCGAAGCGGTGGCGCATCGTGGTGGAATCAAGATCCTGCGTTCACTCTCCGACGAAGTCCCCGAAGGAATCACTCAGGATGATTCGTCGGCGCTGGGCCGTTGGATCGGACGCCGTCTTCGAGAGTCGGGCGTCCGCGCGGACAACGTGATCTTCTCGGTGAACCGTGAACATGCGGTCACTCGCAGGCTCACCCTGCCCACCACGAATTCGGATGAACTTCCCTCCATGGTCGAGTTGTCCTTGAAACGCGATCTCCCCATCGATTCCGATCAGGCGGTGATCGACTTCATCGAGGTGGAGCGTCAGGAGACGACGACCGACGTCCTCGCCTGCGCGATCCCTCGCGACGTCCTCGTCCGGGTCTCTGATGTCGCGGAAGCCGCCGGTGTCACCGTGGCCGCGATCTCACTCCGTTGCTTCGGAACGGCCAAGCTGCTCGGTTCTCTTCCTGAGAACCAGGGACGGAACGCGCTTGCCATCGACCTGGGTGCCGGTGGGTTCGAATTCGTCATCGCGAACGATGAATCGATCGGCTTCGCGCGCGGGGTCGAAGTGCTTCCCGGTTCCGAGGAGTCCGAAGAGGTTCTGGTGCCCGAGATCAGGCGCACCTGGATCAGCCACACGCTCGCCGATGGGAGCAACGAGCAGATCGAATCAGGCGTGCTCCTCGCCACATCCGATGTTGCGCACCGACTTGAACTGGATGTCAGTCGCGCCCTCGGACTGGAAGTGGTGGCGCTCGACGCTCATCCCATGGTTCAAGTGCCCGCGGACTTCGACTCCGACACCTGGCCGCTCGCCGGGTTGTTGCTGACGCGGTTCCAGGGTTCGGCGGCCATCAACTTCGCGGCTCCTCGCAAGGCGCCCGATCTTCAGGCCCGGCGGCGACAACGCGTGCTGATCCTTCTGGGTCTGGTTCTGGTCGCGGCATTCGGTGGTTGGACCCTTGGAAACAAGTCNCTTTCGTCCGCNCGTGTCTCCAATGCCGAGCTCGCCGCCAAAGCGAAGATCGCGTTGAAGGAGTACCACCGAAATCGCCGTGACGGATTCCGTCTGGAGCATCTCGAAGCCTGGGCCGCGATCGATCCCGACTGGCTGAGTCATGTCGAGTCGATTCGAAGTTTCATTCCGGATCCCTCCCTGGTGGTGCTTGACGATCTTTCACTCGCACTCGTCACGGGTGGCATCGACCACGAGAAGCGCGCGGGTTTCACTGAAGTCGGTGAAGTCCGAATGGAGATCGCCGGTGAATCGATCGACCGTGCGACCATCGATGGTCTGCGCGCCCAGCTGGTCGCCGAAGAGAACATCCGATTGAAATCGAACGGCTCCGAAAAATCCGGAGGCCGTCGTCTGCAGGTGCCTTTCGACTTTCAACTTCGTACCGATGTCGAAAGCGCAACCGAATCGGGGGGTGGATCGTGAGTCGATTCATTCGACCGTTCACCAGTGGACGCGGTCTCATGCTTGCGCTCGGCCTGGTGTTCATCCTCATCGGTGCACTGGGTTACCTCCAGGGATCGGGTCGGCTGAACGGGCAGCTGGACACGCTCAGCGAGAAGCGTACGACCTACATCAACGTGATGAACACGGTCCGAGCTCAACGGGAGATCCTTCCGGAAACGCGTGCACGCGAGCGTGCCCTGNTCGAGCNNACCCTCGGCCCCGACGTCGAGTCCGTCGACAGTCGGATCAGACAACGGTTGTTCGCTCTCGCACAGTCNAGCGGGCTCGGACGAATCTCGGTCTCGACTCAGGGCGTCACGGCTCGCAGAACTCCCGCACGAAGCGAATTCCGCCGAAGCGGTGACGAGAAGNCCCTTCGCGACGAGGTCGATTTCGTGGAGCTCACCGCCACCCTCTCCGGGCGCGGCACCTATCCGCAGGTCATCGATCTGGTGTCTCGAATTCATTCCGACGGCTGGTTGAAACGAGTCACTGAAACGACCTTCAATCCGGACCCGAAAGGTGAANTCGTCGATGTCANCGTCAGGGTGACCACTCTCTTCGTCCCGGATCGCAAGCACGAGGAGGTGATCGTCGAAGGTGTGTACGACGATTCCAGGCTTCGCTCGATTCTGGCCTCCAATCCCTTCGCACTTCCGAAGCCACCTCCGGTCGAAGTGGTCACGGCTCCCCGGCCCGTGGCGCCCGAGACCCCGAAGGTCGCGCCCCCGGGATTTCCCTACCCCCTNTGGATGCTGACTGGNGCAGTGGTCGGGCCGGATGGACCCGAGGCCTGGATCCGCAACACCAGAACCAATGAACGGCGCTCGCTTTCAGCGGGTGATCGTCTCGGAAANGCTGTTTTCGTCGATGTGGACGGAGAACACGCGGTCTTCACGATTCAGTCACGAACCTTCAGGGTGCGAACCGGGCGTTCCCTCGAGGCCGCCCAGAAGTCCTCTCGGTAGGNCGTCCGGGAGGCTCCAAACACCCCTCGAGGGTTTTCGATGAGGTTGCCTTTTCGGGTGTCTCAATCGATCGCGGTCCCGGATCGATCTCCGCCGGACCCGCTCATTTCCGCCTCGACGAACCCGGCGAACCCATATTCGTGAGATGAATCCCGCCCTAAAACGGTGCGAGAGGTGATTTTCCACGGTAATATCGGAACACAAGCGACGGCAGGAGGCTGTTGCAAAGGAGATGCGCGATGTCGGATGCCCGCTTTGGATGGCTGGCCCGGTTGTTCCTCATTACTGGAACGCTGTGCTGTGGACTTTGTTTCGTTGGTTCGTCGTCTTCGGCGTCTGCTTCGAGCGAGGTGCTCCAGGACGAGACCGCTGAGACCGAGGTCGTTGAGACCGACGGTCTTGATGACTCGGTCGAAGTCAGATTCAATTTCAAGGATCAGTCCTGGGACGAGATCATCGATTTCTTCTCACGGTCGACCGGTCTTCCCGTGGTTCGTGAAACGGAAGTTCCGCAGGGCACGGTCACCTACATCTACCCGGAACCCTATCCGCTGCCCGAAGCACTCGAGACATTGAACATCCTGCTTCAGACCCAGGGTGTGATGGTCCGTCGCGAACGTGATCGTCTCTACCTTCAGAAGCTTTCCGAAATGCAGCGCGAGAACATTCCGACCTTCGTCGGCAAGCTGCCTGCCGAGGTCACCGACGACCAGATCGTCACGATCCTGATTCCCCTCGTGAACGCCACCCCGAGCACCATCGCCGAACAACTCGCCAATCTCGTCGCCAGCTACGGGTCGGTGACCGCGCTTCCACGGCAGAACGCCGTGATCGTCGTGGAGACCGCGGCACAGATCAGACGCATTCAGAAGATCATCGATGAGATCGATCGCGAGGATGTCGAGAACATTCTCGAATACATCCCCGTTCGGCATTCCACCGCGGTCGAGATGGTGAAGTCGCTGACTTCGCTCATGAGCGAACGCGTCGTGAAATACGTCGTCAATGCCAAGGGGAAGCAGATCAAGGTCGAGGACGAGGAACTCCCCGGCTTGAAGATCACGCCCGATGAACGCACCAACGCGGTCATCGTGAAGGGAACGCGAGCTCGTATCGATCAGCTGAAGGAGACCATTCTCCTGCTGGACGTCCCGCAGGGTTCCGTCGGTGGGGCACGCATGATGCGGACGGTTTCGGTGGGTCGAGTCACTCCGAAGGTCGCGGCGACGAAACTGCGTGAGTTCTACGAATCGGTTTCAGAAGAGATGCGACCGACCGTGGTGGCACTCGATGATGTCGACAAGATCACGATCGTCGGCGACTCCACCCTGGTGGAGGATGGCATCACGCTGCTGTCGGCTCTCGACGATCTTTCCGCAGGATCAGCATCCGCCTCCGCACAGGGCACCGAACTCCTGGCCATCACGCACGGCACGCCCGCCTCCGTGATCGATGCGATCACGCCCATGCTCGGCTCGCGCACCTCTCGAAACCTGCTTCTTCTGCCGGGTCCCGATGGTGCTTCGATCATCGTCACCGGTCCCTCCGCCGAGATTTCGAGGGTCCGAGGGATTCTGGATCTGATCGACCGACCCTCCAGCGTCGAAAAGGCGGTCGACTTCCTCACCATCGAATCGAGCGATCCCTCGCGTGCGATCCAGCGTGCCACGTCGATCTACAACTCCCTTCACGGGGAATCCGATCCTCTTTATAAGCTCAAGATCGAATTCGATCAGTCGACCCGCGGACTCACCCTGACCGGTGGCGTCACCGCCATCGAGCGCTTCCGAAAAGCGCTGACCCAGGCGCAAGCGATGATCATCGAACCGCGCACCGTCCGTCAGTTGCCCGTGAGCAATGTCTCGCCCAGCGCGATTCAGACACAGATGCAGTCGATGGCGGCCAAGCTTCTCGACCCCAGAGACGGCACTCGATTCGAAGCGCCTCGCTTCGAATCGATCGATGAACTCGGACTTCTGATCGTGGAATCGGATCCGGGTGATCTCGAGCAGATCACCTCGCTGCTTGCGCAGCTGGACATGGTCGATGCCGGTCGGCGTTCGATGATGATCGATCTCGAGGTCGCGCGAGCGGCTGATGTGAAGGCGCAGCTCGAAGCGATGATCGAGGCCGCGCCCATCGTGGTGTCCGGTCGCACGATGCCTGCGCCCACCATCACTGAAATCGAACAGATCAACGCCCTGCGCGTCCTCGGTGACGAGGAGACGCTCGCCTTCATCGGCAGGTATGCCGCAGAGCTGGACACCATCGAGATGGCGGACATGCCACCGATGCGTTTTCTTCAGGTGCGTACCGCGGATGTGCAGAATCTCGCCCGCTCGCTGACGCAGGGGTACGCGATGCGTTCCGCCGAGGAGCGAGCCTCCAAGCCCGTCCGGATCGAACCCGATCTGCAGACCAACTCTCTGGTGATCATCGCCCACCCCGAAGTGTTCGAGGAGATCGCTTCGATCGTCACCCAGTTGAACGACGTCAATCGTCTCGATGCCGAAGATCGGGAGATCCGAATCTTCCCGCTTCGTGTCGCACGCGCGGAAGAACTTGCTCGAACGCTCGATGACATGTTCCCGCAGCCGCCACTGCCACGCGATTCACGTGGTCGGCCCCGTCCCGAACTTCAGCAGCCCCGTGAAGTGGTGGTTCGTGCCGATCGTCAGACCAATTCCATCATCGTCGATGCTCCGACGCAGCGAATGGCCGGATTTCAGAAACTGGTCGACCAGCTCGATCGAACCCAGCTCGCGGACGAATCCGAGATCCGCACCTGGAAACTCCTTCGAAGCGAATTGGACTCGGTCGCCAGAACGCTCACCCGTATCGCGGATTCCGGTGGGTTCGGAAGCACCGATGCCGCGGGCTCGGCTTCGGTCATGATTTCGACGGAGCCCGCCAGCGGCACGCTTCTGGTGTCCGGTCCGCCCGAAATCTTCGCCCAGATCGATGAGATCATCACCGCACTCGAAGCGGATGACGCCACCCCGCGCACCGGTCTTCGATTCTTCAGACTTCAGACCGCTCGCGCCTCAGAACTGGAACCTCTCGTCCGCGAGATTCTTTCCGCACGTCTTCGTGAGGAGATTCCAGGTGGTGATGCCCAGCTCGACGGCCTGCTCGAAGTCAGCTCCGATCGCAAGACCAACATGCTGATCATCCAGGCGCCCGAATCGGTGATGCCGATCGCCGGCGAAGTGATCGAACAACTCGATTCCGGAAAGGGTCTCCTCGCCGATCCGGTCGTTCGAGTCCGGGCGCTCAACTTCGCGGACCCCTCGGTCGTCGCCGAAGCCTTGCGGGAGACTCTGCCCACGGTCACCAGTCCGGTCACGGGATCCCCGATCGAGATGCGATTCGTCGCCGCTCGAGGATCGAATGCGCTGATCATGGTCGGTCTGACCGAGGATCTCGATCTGGTCGATGCCATGATCGAACCCCTCGATGCGACTCCCGCGACCGACGCGGTCGATGCCCAGACCTTCGAATTGAAGCATGCGGAAGCGCGTGAAATCGCACCCATCATCGAACGAATGCTCGTCGACCAGATCAACAACGACCCACGGGTTCTGGTCGAACGAATCAGACGAAGCCGTGGCCAGGTCGCCGGCATCCCTTCAATCAAGGTCGACAGCGACCCTCGAACCAACAGCCTCGTGGTCACCGGTCCCAAGCAGATGGTGGTTCTCGCCCGGTCACTGATCGAGAAGCTCGACCGGCCCGAAGATTCCGCCGGGCGTGTCCAGAGCACCTTCACTCCGAAGAATTCGGATCCTGCTCGTCTCGTTCCCATGATCGAACGGGTGACGACGGCTGCCGGAATCGGTATCGGTCGACCGGAACTCGAACTCGTCGCCATTCCCGAAGCGGGCACCATCCTGATCTTCGGTTCGCAGGGTGACGTCACGCAGGTCTCGCAACTCCTGACCGAGCTTGATGCACGCTCCGCGATGCCTTCGGTCGATCTCAAGATCGTTGAAGTGACGCACGCCGGTGGTGCCGCGATGGCATCCACCTTGCAGCGACTTCTTTCCGATCAGAGTCGCTGGCCGGTCAAGCTGCGCAACGCCATCGCTTCCGGAATGACGGTCGATGCTCCGACGGTCAGCCTCGAGAGCGGCACCAACCGACTGCTGGTGACCGCGCCCGCCTCGCTCATGCCGGTCGCGGATGCATTGATCGCCCAACTCGATCAGCCATCCGATCTCACTCAGAAGGAAGTTCGCGTGTATCCGCTGATGCAGGCGCAGGCCGTCGAGGTCGCGGGTGCGCTGAGTTCGGCCATGGACGCGCTTGGTGCGTTCACCTCCGGCAGAGAGATGATTTCGATCATCGCGGAGCCCTCGAGCAACTCGATCGTGGTGACGGGATCACCCAACCGCCAGGTCGAGGTGGCCCAGTTGCTCACCGGATTCGAGTCCGGAATCAGCAGCGACGGCACGTCGGTTCGAACCATTCTTCTCAAGTACGCACGAGCTGAAGTCGTCGCCCCCATGGTCTCGAAGCTGATCGTGAGTCAGAAGGCGCAGACCGATGAACGCGTTCCCTCCTACATGCGTCGCTACATCGCCAGCCTCAACGATGACTCGAAACCGACCGTGAAGGTGGAGGCCGATTCCCGCCTCAACGCCGTGGTGGTCGCGGGTCCCGCATCGATGCTTGCCGTCGCCCAGAAGGCGATCGAACAACTTGATGTCGATCCTGCATCCGATCAGTCCGCGCGCCGCAGCGTGCGGGTGCTCACCATCGCCAACGCCGACGCCGACCAGCTGGCCGANAGCCTGCGGTCACTCTTCGCCGATGGCGANGATGGGCAGCAGCCTCCNGTNATCGAGGTCGATCTCGCGAGCAACGCACTTCTGGTGCGTGCGACNACCGAACAGTTCGACGTGATCACCAAGGTCACCCGNGACGTCGACGACGCNACCATGACCGGATCNCGTGAGATTCGCACGATNCCGATCGANGGNTCACGCGCNGANGCGGATGANGTGGCACGACTTCTGGAACGCATGCTCGAACGTGGTGATGATTCCGCGGACGGTGTCGAGATCATNCCNCTCGAGGANTTGCTGNAACGATANGGNACNTCGACGNCCCCGGCGNANNCNNCCCCGGACTCCGAGTCCAGNTCNCANGCCGGTNCGNTNGGTGGNCGTCNNTCGTTGATCGCGNCCGTGGTGCTCGGCTCNCAGGAGACCGTCGAAGAGANNGGNNNCCGNNATTCAGACATCGTGATCGCGGTCGACCCCGAGACCAACAGCCTCATCGTGATGGGAAGTCCGCGCGCGGTGGAGCGCGTCCAGGCCCTCGCGACCCAGGCACAGGATGAGCTGCCCGATGCGGGAACCACGGTTCGAACGATTCCTCTTCCTGAAGGGGTGTCACCGACGCAGCTTCGAAATCTCGTGTCACAGACGCTTCGTTCGATCCGACCTTCCGGAGGCAACGTCGGCGAC
>NYVB01000148.1 GCA_002684315.1 Planctomycetaceae bacterium
CGGAAGAGCCAGCCGATGTGTGAATGCCAGAAGTGGACCAGGAAGCTGTGTTCACCCGGGGCATGCGGTGAGTGCGGATCCTTTTCATGATCGCTGTGTGCATGGTGCAGTCGATGTGTGGACACCCACCAGAAGATGGGACCCTGCATCGCCATCGATCCCATCACACCCAGCATGAAGACGACGGGCTTTGGTGCATCGAATGACTTGTGTGAGAAGTACCTGTGAAACCCGATGGTGATTCCGAAGCCGGAGACCAGATACATTCCGAAGAACAGAATCATGTCCAACGGTCCGAAGAAACTGTTCCAGGCGAGGATCATGCCCGCGATCAGGGCCAGCGGGGGGATGATGATTCCCATGAGCAGAGTCATCAGCACAAACGGCTTTCTGCTGCTCGCTGTTTTGACTTCCAGCGGTGCCGCGGGTGATCCGGTGGTCATTCATTTTCCTATCTGTGAGTGGATGGGGGGTTNCGCAGACTATAGCGTTCCGGTTAGGTCTGCGCCGGATCAAAGGTCAATCTCAAGAGGGAAAGATCATCATCGAACTGTTTCTTCCCCGAGACGGAGGACAGAAGATCTCTCAGGCGCCCGGTAGGCGTCCCGCCTGCACTGGCCCGAACCGCCGCGATCGCCTGAACCAGACCCTCGACACCGAACATTCGACCGCTTTGATCGTTCAATTCGATGGCGGCATCCGANTAGATCCAGAGCTCTTCACCCGGTCTGAGTGTCGTTTCTCCAAGCTCAGGGGGGCTTGTAAGGCCGATTCCGACGATTGTGCCGGTGGATTCAAGCCGCTTGGGCATGCCGAAGCCACCCGTGATGATCGGTGGGGGGTGGCCGCCGTTCACGTAGCGGAGAGAGCCATTCCGGAGATCCAACACCCCATAGAACATCGTGAAAAAGCGTCCTCCGCTTTTTTCCATCGGAAATCGACGATCCAGCGATTCGTAGACGCAGACCGGGTCGCTGAAATCACATTCCTGGATGCTGCGGTGCCGTAATGCCGAATGAATGGCACTGCCGTGCAGTGCGGCGCCCACTCCGTGCCCCATCACATCGACCACGTAG
Source organism: Planctomycetaceae bacterium (assembly GCA_002684315.1). Next base: position 1,077 of record NYVB01000148.1, read on the forward strand.
ACNGCCAGATGATTCTCATCAAGCATGGTGTACCCGAGCAGATCTCCACCGAGTTCCGAGCATGATTCGTAGGTCCAGTCGGTGCGGACCGGGCCGGTCGTGAGTGGATCGGGNAGAAGCGAACGCACGTACATCGAAGCTTCACTCAGTTCCGCATCGAGCTGCTCCCGGGTGCGCAGCAGGAGNGACTTCGCATCGATGAGTTGTTTCTGAGTCTGGATGAGATCCAGCATGTTCAGCTCTCGATTCGCCAATTCTCCCATCCTTTGAAAAGTCTCGATGTCGAGACGATCTTCGGGCCATGCGACGGTGTCCGCGATGCACAGGGTTCCGACGTTGAAACCATTGGGGCCCGCCAGCGGGAGGCCTGCGTAGAACCGCACATGCGGATCGTCCAGGACGAGGGGGTTGTCGGCGAACCGTTCATCCTTNGTGGTGTCGGGAATGATCGTGGGTTCATTCGAGAGAATCGTGTGCCCGCAGAACGAGATCTCCCGTCCGGTCTCATCCGTGGTCAATCCGCATTTGGCCTTGAACCATTGGCGATCAGCATCGACGAGAGCGATGTAGGCGATCGGGACGTTGAAGATGCGTGCCACGAGTTCCGTCAGGTGATCGAAACGACTTTCACTGGGAGTGTCCAGCAGGTTCAGTGCTCGAAGATCGGCCAGACGATCGGCTTCATTGGTGGGGACTGGTGCTTTGATCATGATTCTTCCCTCAGTGGCGGCTTCGTCGGCGGTTCAATGTCGGTCGATTCAACATCATCCTCGATTCCTTCCTCGACGGGGGGAGCGAGTTCGAGGTTCGAGAAGTTCATCATCTCAGAGCGCCATTGAAGAAGGGGGGCGTCCTCGAACCGGAAGATTCGGGACAGGAACACTTCCGGGACGCTGCTGCGTCTGGTTTTGTATCGCTCAGCAGCCGCGTTGTAGCCCCTTCTTCGCGCACTGATCTCGTTTTCAAGCCCCACGATTCCCGTCATCAGCTTCTGAAAGACCGTGTTCGCCTTCAGGTCCGGATAGCTTTCCCGAATCGCGAGCATCTTCTTGATCGCATTCCGACTTGATGAATCATCCGTCTCGGAAGGTGCCTGGTTCTCGTTTTGAAAGCTGCTTCTCAACTCCGTCATGAGATTCTGGGTCTCGCTTTCATGCGACACGTAGCCCCGAGTGATGTTCTCGAGCTGAGGCAGGAGATCGAATCGCTTCTTCAGAGCCACCTCGATGTTGGATCTGGCCAAGAGGGTTCTCTGGCGAAGAAAGACCAGGTCGTTGTACAGCAGAAGAAAGATGAGCAGGATGACGGTGGTGATCGAGCTCGCGGCTGCGATCAACTGATGCAGGGCGCTCACGGTTCCCGTGAAGGACAACAGAAAGAGGATCGCCGTGGTGACCGCCGCGATGCCTATGGCGATCATCCAGAAGGCCACTGAGACCTTCATGGTCTTGAGGCGTGATTCCGGAAGGTTTGAAATGATGAAAGGAAGGTCCTGCGGATCCTTCTCTATTCTCAGCGAATCGCCGGTCGTGGGATCGATCTCTCCCGAGCCAAGGACATACAGGGGATCGCCTTCCCTGAAGGAGAGTTCCGTGTAGACCCTTTTTCCCTTGCTCTTCTTGGCTTTTCGACCGTTGATGACCTGCGCCTTTTCGGCATCGACGGGAATGCTTCCGGTCTCATCCTTGCAGAGAAAGATTGTGCTTTCCACGCGATGTTCGATCGTATGGAGATGGCGATCCTTTCCGGACCCTCTCCATTCCTGCACGTGGTAGTCGAACCAGACACACGCTTCGTTTGTCAACGGTCCCGTGAGCGGTGAGGTGTCCTCGTTGGCATAGTCGACCGTGCCGATGACCTCGGTGATTCCGATCTCCACTTCACTGCATGGAGTGCGCGGTATGTTCTCTATGAGTCGTTTCACCTTGATGCCCTTCATGCCCCACCTGATTCCAGCCAGGCCCAGCAGACCTCCGAGGGTGATCCCGAGTGTGGGCCAGAGCCAGAACGGTCGTGCCGGTTGGATCGTCTGAAGTTCCGCGCGGGTCCTGTCGGATGAGACGATCGATGGTGTCGGTCCCAGTCCGAGTCCCTTCGCCACCAGCCATTGCGGAAAACGCTCTCGAATGTCCGCGGACCGTGCGCAGTAGCCCGCAAGCGAATCACGAATCAGCACGAGCCTCGGTCCCGGTGCCTGACTGGTCTCGGCCCTTGAGAAGGCGGCCGTGTCTGCCCAGTCCCCGTTCCACTTGACTCCGATCTTCTCGAAGCCTGCCTCGACGATTTCGGTTGCGGATTCGACCGAACTGGTCACCGACTTCTGCGCGGCCTCGAGGTCGGAAGCCAGCATCAGCGTGCTTCCGATCAACAGGAAACCCGACTCGACGACGCCGACCACGATGACGAACGCCAGGGCGTTCTGAAATCTGAAGAAGAGCATCAGTCCCACGCATCCGCCACTGATTCCAAGAAGGCTCAGGCTCACCAGCAGCGAGGCGAACAGGCCTTTTCCTGACCGTACTTCGCTGATGGGATCGTCGGAGAGGATCGGGATGTATTCACCTTCTTGGTCGAACGTCACTGCGGGCGTTCCCAGGTGCTGTGAGACCAGGCCGACGACCTTGATCGCATCACCGGGTTCGATCCGGTATTCGCTGTAGCGCCGTTTGCCGCTCGTCTTTCTCCACGAGCGGTTGATGTAGGCATCGATCCCCTGATTCGGGACGATCATGATTTGGTTCGAGCCGTCCTTGAGTTCGAAATTCACGAACGAGGTTCTGTCGCTGACCGTGACCCAGCTGGTGTTTCCATCCGAGTCCCTCGTCTCCTTCTCCTCGACGGCTCTGACCCACAGGGAAGGTGTCTTCGTCCAGGTGGCTTTGAGCGTGCTCACTCGCCCCGGGCGTTCGATGGCGGTTGCGTCGCCGCTGGTCCGAATGGGACCTGGAATCGCAGCTTCCACCGGGGTGAGTGGGAGACGTTCCAGGATTCGGATGTTTCGCAGGGCGTTGAGAGACATCTGCTGTGTGAAGAGGCCTGCCCCGAGCAGAACGGGAGCCAGGATCAGAAGAATCAACGATGACGTTTTGGACCGTTTCAGATTTCTGATCTCTTGGTTCATGAAATCAGGTTATCTCATTATGAAGCTGCAGAGGATGGTCCTGAAAAAAGGGGTTTTAGACTCTTCCAGCACCTTGGCTCTCCCGATCCAAGAACTTCATCGCACATGGCCTCGTAGCAGGTTCAGATGAAAGGAGGCCCCTCATGAGCCTCATGGACAGAGAGTACATGCGCCGGGATTCGAACTCATCGAGGTCGTCCGGATCGAGGAAGACACATGACGCCCGACTCGCCGGACTGAGTCGATCCGAAAGGATCTCGCTTGCCATTGGTGCACTCACGATCACCGCGTTGCTGATCCTCGTGCTGGTCTGATCAGCGTCATCATTCCTTGTTTTCGGATTGAAGCACGACCATCCTTCGATAGGCACCGCTGGTCTGCATCAGTTCCTCGTGACGTCCGGTTTCGAGCACTCTGCCGTCGCCGAGCACCACGATGAGATCGGCATGCATGATCGTGCTCAGGCGATGAGCGATCACGAAGGATGTGCGCCCCCTCATCAGTTCGGTGAGACCCTGCTGGATCTTCTTCTCACTTTCGGTGTCGAGATTGCTAGTGGCTTCGTCGAGAATCAGAATTCTCGGATCGGCGAGAATCGCTCGTGCGATCGCGAGTCTCTGGCGTTGCCCGCCCGAGAGCTTNAAGCCTCGCTCTCCGATCACCGTGTCGAGACCGTCCGGAAGCGCTTGGATNAAATCATCGGCGGCCGCCAGTTCCGCCGCATGGTTGATCTCTTCATCCGTGGCTCCGCGTCGGCCGTAGCCGATGTTCGATCGAACCGTTCCGTCGAAGAGGAAGACGTCCTGTTCAACGATGCCCAGAAGCCTTCGGTAGGAGTCGAGCGAGATGTTTCTGATGTCTTCGCCATCCAGCAGGATTCTTCCGCCGGTGGGGTCGTAGAACCGAGCGACGAGATTGCAGCAGGTGGTCTTGCCCGCACCCGATCGGCCGACGAGAGCGACCAACGACCCCGGCTCGACGTTGAAACTGATGCCTTCAAGCGCCGGCATGTCCGAGTCCGGATAGTTGAAACTCAGATCTTCGAGCGTCATCCGACCTTCGACCCGTGCGGAGACGATCTCTCGGGCCCCCTCGACATCCGGCATCTCCTTGGGTTCCTCGACGAGATCGAGGACCCGGTCCAGACCCGCTAGGTTGGTCTGGAACATCGTGGCGCTGTTGGCCAGCGTTTCAATGGGGCCGAAGAGCATCGCCAGGTAGGCGAGGAACATCACAAGATCACCGGTGGTGATCGTGCCTTCGATGACCTGCTTTCCTCCGAACCACAGAAGGGCCGCGGAGGCCATCGGAAGCAGGAGGCTCCAGGCGAGTTCGACGCCTCGCGCCCACCACCACACGTAGATCTCCTTGCGAAGCATCACGTGGTTTCCGGTCACGTATCGACTTGACTCGGAGCGGCTTCGAGCGAATCCTCGAACCACCCTCATGCCGCCGAACGACTCGGTGGCATGCGAGTCGATCTCCTGACGTTGCATTCGAATGTCTCGATACATGGGTCGTATCCGACCGATCCAGGTCCGGTGCGTGTACCAGATCAAGGGAAAGAGGGCGACCGCGCCGACCAGCAGTCGCCAATCGACGAATGCCAGGACCGCGAGGGATCCGAGCAACTGGATGATCGCCCGCCATGGGTTGTAGATCATCGCGAAGACGAGATCGGCCACACCGCCCGCATCCTCGCGAATCAGGCTCGTGGCGCCACCCGAGGTGAGTTCCTGGACCTTGTGAAGTGGTAGTTTCGAGGCATGGTCGAAGGCCTCGTGGCGCATCGATGACTGCAGACGTTTCACGGTCTGAGTCGCCTTCCAGCGACCGGTGATTCCCAGCAACGTCGAAAGCACGGAGACCACCACCACGATTCCAACGAGAATCAACAGTTGATCGACCGGCGTCTTGGGAATGCTCTCGCTCCCCGGGACCAGTCTGAGCACCGTCTCCGGGAGTGGGTCCCCGTTGAAGACCTGGTCCACCGCGAATTTGGTGACGAGCGGTGGGATGAGCGCCAGCACCGTCGCGATGGTGAGGGTGCCGAGTGCGATCGCCATCGAACTTCGATAGGGGGCGAGTCGGCCGAGAAAGGTTCTGAACAGTTCGCCGAAGGACCGCGTGCGTTGCGCGCTGCGCTCCTGCGAATGCCAGGAGACGACCTTGTCCTTGCGCCTGTTGCGAGCCTTCTTCCTGGAATTCTCCTGGTACTTCTTGAATCTCAGTCGGGAGGAGCGTGTGTGGGGGGTCATGAGGCTGTTTCTCTTCCCGGTCTTCGTTGTCTTCTGATTTCTGGATTTCCCAGCTGGCCGCACGCGGCCATCACATCCCGGCCCTTGGTGCCGCGTCGCTTGGTGAACTGTCCGTTGGCGGTCGCTCGTCCCACGAAGGCATCGACCGAAGCCTCGGTCGGTGCCGGCCAGGGTGACTCTCTTCGAGGGTTGTACGGGATCACGTTCAAGGAGCAACGAAGCGGTTGGAGCCAACGACAGAGTCGGTCGCACTGATCGAGTGAATCGTTGACCCCGGGGATCAGCACGTATTCGATGAGCAAGGCGGAACCACCTCGAAGCGGAAATTCAAGAAGCGCACCCTGCAAGGCTTCCAGATCCATCGCTCGATTGATCGGCATCAGGTCGTTTCGGACCTCGTCATCTGGTGCGTTGACCGAGACCGCCAGATTCAGTCGGTGGAAACCGTCCTCGCCGACCAGTTCGGACAGGCGGCGAATTCCGTCGATTCGACCCACCGTTGAGATCGTGATCTTCGAACTGGCGATCGAGGGACCGTTGTGATCGGTCAGGACGCGGATGGCCGCGATCACCTCCTCGATGTTGTCCATCGGTTCCCCCATTCCCATGAAGACGATGTTGTTGATCTCCTCGCCGACCACATGCCGGGCTGCGAACCACTGGGCGACGATCTGTGCCGCCGAGAGATTTCGGATCAGGCCCATCTGAGCCGTTTCGCAGAAGTCACAACCCATCGCGCAACCGATCTGGCTCGAGACGCAGAGAGTCCGGGTTCGACGCCCGCCTCTGCCCTGCATCGGAATCATGACCGATTCGGTCTCATGTCGCACCCCTTGCCCCGTCCCCAGACGAAGCGTGAACTTGATGGTGTCGCCCTCAACCTCACGGGTGCCCATCGGCATGTCCTCGAGTGTGAACCATCCACCTTCTCGTCGACCCTCACGATAGAAGGCTCGGTAGGCGGCGATGGCGTCGATCCCGGGGATGCCCAGGTCCGCTGATTCTTTCACGAATGCTTCACTGGTCAGGCCCAGAATCGCGGGTCCTCGGCTTTCGGGGCAGGTGCTCTCGGGTGCCTTCGAGCTCATGAACCCTCGCCTTCCAGGGCTGGTTCGGGATCTGCATCATCCCGAAGTCCCGGGGACGATCGGTGGGTGCTGCCACGACCGTAGATGAGGGAGAGGTTTCTCAGATAGATGAACCAACCAAGGCCTTGCCCGAGTATGCCCACGATGTCCTTGCGCCAGATGAAATAGACGAGCAGCATGGAGGCGCCCATCAGTGACAGCCACCAGAAGGCCACCGGCACCGTGGAGCGGCCTCTGCGTTCGCTGACCATCCATTGCACGACCATCCTTCCGGTGAACAAGGCCTGTCCCAGCAACCCCACCAGAACCCAGGCGATGCCAATCGGACTCGTGATGTTGAACAGGCGATTGATGAAATCTCGTCCCTGCTCCCTCTGAAAGTGTCGCTTGGCGAATTGAAGTGGCGTGAGTGTCTCGAAGGAGCCGTCGGGTCGCTCCAGACGGTAGACGAGTGTCCCGTCCTCCTGCTCGAGCAGTGAGATGTCCTCACCCCAGCCCTCGATCTCGATGGATGCCGAACTCCGATCATCCTGAAGCGACGGAAGGGGGCCCGCGTCGGCGCCCGTGCCCGTGAGCAGGATCGTCGAGATGATCAGGGCCATCAGCAGGATTGTGGGTGTGTTCGGGGGTGACATCGCGTGGTGATCCGATTCGGCAAGTGGTCGCTCAGAACATGGTATCACCTGCGATCAAGGCGCTAGACTATTGAAACGAATTCCTCCTTCAGAACCCGCATCAAGAGCACGCTCATGCACATGCGCAACCCCGGTCATTCCCACGGTCCACCGACCGTCCCCGTCAAATTCATCCTCGAGGATCCGGAGGGTCTCACCGAGACCGACCAGACCGAATGGAACCTGATGGGGGGTGTTGGCGAGACCCTGCTGGAACTCGCCGTCGAGAAGGGCATCAACATCGAGCATGCCTGTGGGGCGGTCTGTGCCTGTTCGACCTGCCACGTCTATCTCGAGAAGGGTGAGGGCTTCATCTCCGAAGCCGATGAGGATGAAGAGGACAGAGTCGAAGAGGCCCCGGGACTTCAGATCAATTCCCGTCTTGCCTGTCAGTGCACCATCGAAGGCGAGGGGCCCATCGAGGTCCGTGTCCCTTCATGGAACCGCAATGCCATCAAGGAAGTTCCTCACTGATTGGATGTGTGTCATGAATGAGAACGGCGGAGCGTACCACTGGCTCGATGTGACTCGGATCGCAGAGGAGCTTGCCGATGCTCATCCCGACTGCGATCCTGCAGCCATCACCTTTCCTGCACTGACGACCCTGGTCCGAGCGCTTCCCGGATTCGAGGAGCGTGCGGGGCACCCGTGCAACGAACGAATTCTCGAAGCGATCCAACTGGGCTGGATCGAGGAGAGCGCTGAATGACGGTCTACGCCGCCTGCTGCCAGACGGCATTCGACTGCCCGGGGCACCGTGATCAGATCGCCTCGCGTGTCGATCGAATGCTTGAGATGGCCGATGGTGCCATCAAGGGCTACGCACCCTTTCACGACATACGACTCATCGTGTTTCCTGAATTCGCGCACGCCGCACCGATTCATCCGACGGTCGAGGAACTGGAGCGCGATCTCGCGGTCGAGATGCCGAACGAACACATCGATCGGTACACACGATTCTGCGCCGATCGTGGCGTCTGGATTCAGACCGGCAGCTTCATCGAACGAGACCCGGACCATCCCGGGATCCTGTTCAACAGCACCGCGCTGGTCGGACCGGAAGGACTCCTCTCGGTCTACCGCAAGGTCAATCCCTGGATTCCCTGGGAGCTGCATGCCAGCCCTCACGATCTTCCCGCCTACGACCGAAATCCCTTTCCCGTGGTGGAGACCGAGATCGGACGCATCGGATGCGCCATCTGCTACGACTGGTTGTTTCCGGAAACGATTCGCCAGCTCGCCTTCAACGGTGCTGAGATTCTGATCCGAGTCAGCGCCTACATGGATCCCTGGGGCGCGACCGCTCCCATGGATTGGTGGACCCTCTTCAATCGGGCGCGAGCCGTGGAGAACACCGCCCTGGTGGTCGCCTGCAACCAAGGCGCTTCTCTGGCTCAATACGGCCCTTTTTCCTGGCCGGGCGGCAGCATGCTGGTCGACTGGGACGGGCGAATCCTTAGTCAGGCCTCCGCCGGAGCCGGTGAACAGATCGTGGTCGGTCCTCTCGATGTGACCACGCTTCGCAAGGAACGTGAACGTCGGCACGGACACGACATGCGCGGCCATCTTCGAAGCGAGATTCACACGTATCTGAACGAACCCCATCTGGCATCCGCCGGTGGTTGTCCGGCTCCCGATGAACTGGCGGCTCGGATCGCTCGTTCGAAGGACGGGCTTGGAAAGGACTCCTGATGAGACGTTCATGTCTTCTGGCCTTGTTCTCATCTCTGCTCTTGAGCGGATGCGGGCGCACGCCATCCGCGCCGGTCGATGAATCGGTCTACGTCGACGCACTCAACGAAGGCGTCGGTCTGATGGGGCGTTTCGAATTCGAAGCCGCTGGTGAAGCGTTCGCTCGTGCGGTGGAGATGCGACCGCAGGCTCTGGTGCCTCGACTCGATGCAGGAATCTCGATTCTCAATCGAAGTGATGATGATGCGCAGATCATTGCCCTCGAGCGTTTTCGAACCTTGTTGGAAGAGCATCCTTTGAACCCGCGGGTGAATTACTGCGCGGCCCTGGCGCTTCAATATCTGGGTCGTCCCGACGAGGCGATGGTGCATCTCGAGGTCGTTCTCGAACAGGCGCCCGATGATGCGTATGGAACGTATTTCCTCGCCCAGGCCCTCGAACAGACCGGGACCTACGACCGGGCACGCGATCTTTTTCTCCGCGTGACCGAACTGGATCCTTATCTGCGCAGTTCCTGGCTGGGGCTCCAGCGGGGCGAAACGAGACTTGGCAACGAGGCTGCCGCGGAGTCCGCGCTCGCTGAATTTGAATCGCTCGCATTGAACCCACGTTCACGGTTGGCGGAGTATCGCTACACGAGAATGGGTCCGCTTTCATTGGCACTTGCCGGTCCCTCCGAAGCACCACCGACCGAAGGCTTCAGTCCCGCGTCCGCGTTCCAAAATCCGCAAGCGCTTCTGGAGACACCTTTCGAGACCTCCGGAACGCTTCAGGTCGTCGACCTCGATGGTGACGGCCTGCCTGAAATCGTCTCATCCGGAGTCACCTCGGAAGGCCGAAGCTCGATCCTGGTCAGGGACTCGGGTACGGGTGGTGCCTGGCGAGTGGATGCGGGGCACCCGCTGTCCACCATCACCGCCGTGAACTGCATGCTCTTCGGTGACATCGACTCGGATGGTCGTGTCGATGCCTATGTCTGCCGTGACGGTGTCGATCATCTCATGCTGCAGACCGAGTCAGGTTCCTGGATTCGGTCCTCGGACCTCCCCGTGTTCGAGACCGACACCGTCGACGGTGCCATCGCCGACCTTGATCATGACGGCGACCTCGACGTCTTCGCCGTGAATGCGGACGGCCCGGACCGGCTGCTCAACAACAATGGTGACGGAACGTATCGTGACATCGCCGTTCGGGCAGGCGTCTCCGGTGGAGAGCGACCTTCACGCAGCGTGCTCGTCGCGGATGTGGACCTCGACCGTGACGCCGATCTGATCATTCTGCATGACACGCCTCCGCATGCGGTCTATCTCAACGACCGACTCTGGTCCTATGCTCGTTCCTCCGCTTTCGAGGGTTTCGAGGCCGCTCCACTCCTTGCGGTGTCCTCGCGCTACGGCAGCGAAAACGGTCTGGCCGTGCTGAGAACGGTGGAGGAGGGTGGCATCGCTTCCAACTGGGCGAATGACGGAGGAGCGATTCCCGCGTGGACCTCGACGGAGCGCGAAGTGCTCTGCCTTGATGCCCCTCGTTCGGTCGATCTGGTTCCCATCGATTGTACCGGTGATGGGCTCGAGGAACTCATCGTTCGAACCGAAGCTGGTCTCTACGTTCTTTCTCCCGGGAACGAAGTGGTCGCCTCCTTCGCATCGGATCAACCCCTCGTGTCGCTTTCATCGGTGGTGCTCGATCCCGAAGAAGGACCCGGTTTGCTCACACTCTCGGAGCAGGGAGTGCTTGACGCGCGATGGCCTGCCATCGAAGTCGACGGTCGTCGAGTCCGGGGACGATTCGCCACGGTCTTCTTCAGTGGCCGTGACGATCCCGCTCAGCAGATGCGTTCGAACACCAGCGGTATCGGTGTCCGTTGGGCGGCACGAATCGGATCGAGCTGGCAGGCGGGTTCGACCTGGCGCTCGGGGTCGGGGCCGGGTCAGGGTCTGCAGCCGCAGGTGATCGGAATGGGGGGCGCCTCACGAATCGATTTTCTCGAGATCGACTGGCCGGATGGCGTCTTTCAAAGTGAACTGCAGCTCGCTTCCGGAACCCATCGAATCGGCGAGATTCAACGACAGATCTCATCCTGTCCCCTGGTCTTCACCCGCGGACATGATGATGAGGGCTTCGAATTCATCACCGACGTTCTCGGTGTGGGCGGCATGGGTGCGATGGTGTCACCCGGAGTGACCGCACCATCGAGACCCGTCGAATCACTGTTGCTTCGCGAGGCTCCCGCCGAGCTTCGACTGGCCGAACCCATGGAGGAAGCGTGCTATCTCGATTCGATACGGGGGGTCGCGTTCGACGTTCCCGACGACTGCGAACTGGTGCTCGATGAACGTCTCGCCACCGCCGCACCCGAAGCCACGTCACTGCCTCTGGTGATCTCCGATGTACGCAGGCCCAGCGCCGCTCGAACCGGTCATTCCAGGGATGTCCTTCAGGAGGTTCTCGAGCATGATCTTCTCGCGGTGGATCCCGGACCGGTCGACCCCCGATTCATCGGCCTCCTCGAGGGCGAGTCGCTGCTCGAACTCGAGTTCGCCGACTCCATCGACGGATGTGACGTCCTGCTCGCCGAGGGCTGGGTCGAGTATCCCTACTCGCAGACCGTCTTCGCGGCATGGCAGGCCGGTGCGTCGTACCAGCCACCGACTCTGGAAGCTCGAACCGCATCCGGTGACTGGGTGACCATCTCGGAATCCTTCGGATATCCGGCAGGCATGCCGCGGGCGATGGCTCTGCCGATTCCTCGATTGCCTGAAGGCTGCCGTGCCTTGCGACTGCGCTCCAATCAGGAGATCTACTGGGATCGCATCCGGGTGGGTGTCCGGCACTCTGGTTCGCTCGAGCCTCTCGAGCTGCCCATGACCGATGCGACGCTTGCCTTCTGCGGCTTCCCGCGTCGGAGCACCGGTCTTCAACGCCAGCCCATGTACGACTACGCCCACCGGGATCAGTTCGGTGATGTTCGTCATCAAGCCGGGTTCTACACGGACTTCGGGCCATGTCTCGACCTGGTGTCGGCAACCGACGATGCCTGTGCCATCATCGGCCCCGGAGAGGAGATCAGACTCCGATTCGATTCGAGCGCCCACGTTCTCGGCGTCCCGGCACCCGGCATGCGACGCCACTGGGTTCTGCAGCTCGCCGGTTGGTGCAAGGACATGGATCTCTTCACGCATCAAGGTGAGCGGCTCGAGCCTCTTCCCTCCAGAGATGGCCAGGGGCCTGATGCCGCCGCTCGAACTCTGATGCATCGCTACAACCGTCGATTTGCCTCAGGTCGTTGATTCCTTTCCCTCGCTGGCCCCTTAAGATGATGGCACGATGACTGATTCGTCAAGACACGAACGCTTTCGCGCCGTGACCCCGGGGTTGCGTCGGATTCTCTTGCTGGTGCTGATCGGATTCGGGCTCATGTCGCTCGATTCGATCTATCTGCTCGGTGTCCGTTTCTTCGCGGAGGTCGCCGCGACGCCAGCCGACACTCTGCTTTCGATCTGGGCGTTTCTGATCCATGTGATCCTCGGACTGCTTCTGGTGGTCCCGGTGGTGTTGTACGGCTTCGGGCATCTCCTGCGCGCACGCCGATCTCCGAATCGAAATGCGCGTCGAGTCGGCTACGTTCTCTTCGCGACTTCTCTCATCCTGTTGTTGTCCGGTGTTCTGCTGCTTCGCGTCGAGGGGCTCTTCATGCCGTTTTCGGATGGAGACTCCCGCGCCCTGATCTGGTGGGCGCACGTGCTTGCGCCTCTGGTGGTGGTCTGGTTGTTCATCGCGCATCGCATGGTCGGGCCTCGTCTTCAGTGGCGAATCGGAATTCGTTGGGCCGGGATGGGCTCCGGCGTGCTGGCGGTTCTGTTCGTCTTTCATTCCAACACCGGTGAACCAGTGATCAGGGATCTCGACACCTCCGGAATGAGTCTCACCAATGCGAGGATCAGCGGGGCGGAGTCGATCTCCGTCACGGATCTGACCGATGTCGCTTCCTGCATCGCCTGCCACCCGGATGTGCACGCGTCATGGTCCGGCAGCGCGCATCGATTCTCCTCCTTCGACAATCCGATCTACGCCGCCACCGCCCGCGATGCGCGGTCCGGAGGAGCGCACCTTTCCAACTTCTGTGCCGGCTGTCACGATCCGGTCCTGCTTGCCTCGGGCACGCTTGATGATCCTCGGCTTGATGATGCTTCCGTCGACCCCGCATCGATCCCCGGGGCCACTGCCGGGGTGAACTGCCTGGTGTGTCATTCGATCGTCGATGCCGAGCCATCTGGAAACGGATCATGGACCATTCATCCGCCCACACGCTACCCCTTCCATGATTCGGAGTGGGACGGACTCAAGTGGGTCAATCGTCAGCTGATCCGGGCCCGACCGGAACTTCACGCCCGCACCATGCTCGTTCCCGGGGTCACGGACTCCGCGGTGTTCTGTGGCAGTTGTCACAAGGCATGGATTCCCGAGGATCTCAACGACTATCGCTGGCTGGCTGGTCAGAATCACTACGACTCCTGGCGATTGAGTGGTGTCTCGGGACACGGTCTCGACTCATGGCGCTGGCCGGAGCACGCCGTCACCGACTGCAACGTGTGTCACATGCCCCTTCAGCCTTCGGCGGGCATGGCGGCACGCATCCGCGATGACTCTTCGGTGCTGAAGGTTCACGACCATCAGTTCGCCTCCGGAAACACAGCTCTGATGGAGCTCCTCCAGCTTCCGGACAAGGCGGAACGGCTGGCGGCGAGCAAGGCCGCGCTGGCTGGTTCGATGCGGGTCGACATCATCGGACTGCGTGAGGGCGGCGTGATCGACGGNCCCTTCATCGGNCCGATACGCCCCGAGAATCCCACTCTGNTNNGNGGGCGACCNTANCTNCTGGAGGTCGTGAGNCGTAATCTCNCCACCGGNCATGCCTTCACCCAGGGNACCGCCGACAGCAACGAGATCTGGCTTGAANTGACCGTTCGTGANGGNNANCGCATCNTCGCGCACAGCGGACTCATCGATGANGCNGGNGTGGTCGATCCCGACGCNTATCGNCTGAANTCNTTCGTGATCGACTCCGAGGGNCATCGAGTCGAGAACCGANCGGCCGGACGCATCTTCACCAAGGTCTACGATCACCAGGTNCCNCCGGGTGCGGCCGCGGTCACGCANTACNGNCTNGATGTNCCGGANGATCTCGAAGGTCCTCTCACGATCGAGGTCGTGATGCGGTATCGNAAGTTCGATGANCAGNTGATGGNGTTCGTCTANGGNCCCGTCGATGGANGAGCGCTCGTCAAGACGCTGCCGGCCGTCGAGATCACCCGCGATCGCGTGGTCCTTTCCATCGATGGAAAGACGNCAGNGGANTCCNTGTCGCCNCTCGANGCACCTGCCGAATCCTGGGAGCGACTCTATGACTACGGGATCGGNCTGTTCCGAACNGGAAAACAGGGAAGCTTTCGACAATCGGAGAACGCCTTCGAGATGGTGGAAGCTCTGGGCCGCCTCGAAGGAGCCTACGGGCTCGCTCGCGTGCTCGAACGTCAAGGGCGCCTCGATGAGGCGATCGCCTCACTGGAACGTGCCTCCGCTCCCGAATCGACGGTGATGCCCTGGGGCGTCACCTATCTCTCGGGACAGATCGATCTGAAGCGTGGGCGTTTCGATTCCGCGCGGGAACGTCTGGAGGCTCTGGCATTCGAGCAACCAGAGCGTTTTCCCGGAGCGACCGCACGCGGATTNGATTTTCACGGTTACGACAGGCTTCTTCTTTCACTCGCCGGTCTGGAACTGCGTCTGGCGAACCCCGAAGAACCCGAGCTCTACGAAAAGGCACTGGGCATGATCGAGATCGTCCTGAAGCGCAACCCCGAGTCGGCACGTGCCTACTGGCTTCGTGCGCAGGCTCAGGAAGGGCTTGGTCGCTCCGAGGATGCTGCCGTCTCTCGAGATCTGAACGCTCGTTATCGAATCGACGAGCAAGCCGGTGAAGCCGCGATCAGAGAAGCACGCAAGCGGTATCCTGCCGCCGATCATGCCGCGAATCCCCAGGCGATCTATCCACTTTCCTCATCCGAGGTCGACTCTTGACCGTCCCGCGCGACGATGACAGACCGGGACGCAGCTCCCGTGGAGAACGTCGCGTTCTGGGCGTGATTCTCGCCGGAGGGATCGGTGGCATCATCGTGGTCCTGCTCGTGATCCTTCTGCGATCCGAGGAGACCGAACCTTCGTCGGAAATCACCGGCAAGGCGCTCGTGCCCGTTCCTGAAACCACCTCTGAGTCGCGAGGACTCCCGCCATTCGGCGCATCCTTCACGGACGTGGCCCGAGACTCCGGCGTGCGTCATGCACAGTCCAGTGGCGCCACGGGTGAACGACTTCTTCCAGAAACGATGGGTAGTGGAGTCGCCATCGGTGATCTCGATGATGACGGCGATCCGGATCTTCTCTTTTCGAACTACGGTGGCACACCTCGTCTCTATCGAAACGACACCTCGCCCGAGGGCGTGCTGAGATTCACCGATGTGACCGAAGGCAGTGGACTCGAGGCGGTCACTGCGACGACCACCGCGGCACTGGGCGACATCGACGGAGATGGCCGACTGGATCTCCTGCTCGGACGTGTCGGAACCGATCTTCTCTTCCGAAACACCGGAGAGATGACCTTCGTCCGCAGCGAGGAGCTCGGTGAGGGCTGGACGACGGCAGCCGGGTTCTTCGACGCCGATGGTGATCAGGATGCCGATCTTCTGGTGGCCAGCTACGTCGAATGGACACCGGAACTGGATCGGGAAGTCGATTTCACTCTGGATGGCATCGGTCGTGCCTACGGTCCTCCCACCGGCTTTTCCGGTACCGATCTTCGACTTCTGATCAATGACGGAAACGGTCTCTTCGTCGACGAGGCCGAGTCCCGCGGGTTGATGATCCGACGNGCCGATCGTGGTGTTTCAGTGATGAAGGCGCTCGGTCTTCTTCTCGTCGATGTCGATCGCGACGGTGACACCGACATTCTCATCGCCAACGACACGACCGCGAACCGCCTGTTTCTCAATGATGGAAACGGAACCTTCAGCGAGGACGCGGCGCGGCTCGGTGTCGCCTTCGACCTCGACGGGAATGCGACGGGGGCCATGGGAGTCGACGCCGTTCGCGACCCATCCACCGCGGAACTCNTGTTCGCGGTGGGAAACTTCGCCAACGAATCCTCCTCTCTGTATCGCCAGCGAGGTGGCGTCGCGTTTCGCGATGAATCCGCGGTGAGCGGCATCGGTTTCGCCACTCGCAACCCGCTCACTTTCGGGACTCTTCTTCTCGACCTCGATCTCGATGGTCTGCCGGATCTGATTCAGATCAACGGCCACATCGAACCTGAGATTCTCAGAGTGCAGAAGGGCCAGCAGTATCGTCAGCGTGCACAGGTCTTCCGCGGTGTCGATGAAGTGGGTCGGTTTCGCACGGTCGGCTCCGATCGTCTGGGCGATCTGGCTCTTCCCATGGTCGGTCGAGCCGCCGCGTCCGGTGATCTCGATGGTGACGGTGATTACGACCTGGTCGTGACACGTCTTGATGATGTGCCCCTGGTCCTTCGCAACGACCTCGATCCCGGGCAGGACGATGTTCTCATCGTCGACATACGTGGCCGAATGGCAAACGCGGGTGGTGAAGGTGTGCGCCTCGACGTCCGGGATGCGGATGGTGAGATTCTCTGGACCGGGGAACTCACCCGGACTCGTTCGTATCTTTCCCAGTCTCAACCGAGACTTCTTCTCGGGGTTCAGTCATGCCGCCGGCCATTGACCGTGCAGGCCACGTTTCCTTCGGGCTCCGTGGTGACTCGAACCACCGATGCTTCGGAAGCTCTCGTCATCGAGGCACCTCAAGGCGACTCATCCGGATGAAAAAAGAGCCCCCGACGAATCGTCGGAGGCTCTTGAATGTCGACATGATGTCGTCAGCCGAAAGGCTCAGCCGGTGCAGTTGCCCCAGGTGCTCAGAATGATCGCAAGGTCCTGGCCATCGACGGTGTTGTCACCGTTGAGGTCTGCGACGCTTTCGCTGAGTCCCCAGGCACTGAGGACGACGGCAAGATCCGAACCCCCGACCTCACCGTCTTCGTTGAAGTCGGCCGGGCAGGCAGGGCCTTGCTCGCAGATCAGCCTCTTGATGGAGAACTCATCGACGCCTGCTTCGGTGATCGAGTTGTTGGGATTGTCGGTGGCCACGAATCGAACCTGGACCGTCGCCGTCGGTTCGACCAGTTCGGACACCACGAAGCTTCGTGCATACCAGTTGTTGTCGATCCCTTCGAGCTGACCGTTGCCATTGGTGTCGGCATCGACCTCGTGCGCGAGCACCCAGTCGGAACCGTTGTTGGTGACTTCGATCAGCATCGAATCGGCATCGGCGGGGGAACCCGAGGCATCATCGCAGTTGAACCAGACCATGGCCGAGATCTCGGCATCACCATCCGAAAGGTCGATGACGGGCGAGAGCAGGGTGACCGAACCGTTGTCGAGGTCGTTGCTGCCTGCGGTGGCACCCGCGGCCCCATTCTGAGTGACGTAACACAACGTGCCATCATCACTGGCATCTTCATCGGGAGCCATCTGCTGGCCGGAGCTGAAGGTGCCGTTGGGGTCGGCGATTTCCCAGAATCCTGCGGTGGTCCCCACGCTGGCACTGGTGGTGAAGCCATCGGTGCCGGATTCGAACGACTCGACGGCCAGCGTCTCACCGGTGGCGGGGCTGGTCTGGTAGTCGCTGGAGGGGGCGTTGCTGGGATCAGCGAAGTCGAGTCCACTCAGTTCGGCGCTCATGTAGTACTGGATGGTGCTTCCACAATCGAGTGAAGGAAGCAGTGCTCGCCAGCTCGTGCCGCCGAGCGATTCGAGTTCCGAGCTCTCGTAGGCTGCTCCGTCGATGGAGTAGTTGAGCAACGCGGTTCCCGGTGTGATCGAGCCGCCGACTTCCGTCAGTTCGATGGCGAGTTCCGTGGTCACGCCCGGTTCGATGGTCAGTGGGAGCCCGCTTGGATACGTGAAGTCGACTCTCAGTGGAGGCTTGTTCATCCAGACCGAGAAACCCGAGCAACGGGCCTGGAAGATGTCGATGTAACCGTCGCCGTTGAAGTCGACGGGTGCGATGTCGAAGCTGGCCGAGAGTTCCGAACTTGGAATCGGCAGCGTGTTCTCCACGAAAAGCTCGCTGATGTTGCCCGTGTTTTCGTAGAGGTGCGATCGACGTCCGGTGCTGGGGCAGAATGAGGGGAGGTCGGCGTCGACGTCGGCCACGAAGCAGTCGAGGTCACCGTCGTTGTCGAGGTCGAAGCACGACGGGGTGTTTCCGAATTCGCTGAGCGAGTCGCCGATCACGTAGGTGGTGAAATTGGCTCGTCCATCGCTTCCGATTCCGGTGTTGATCGCATAACGGTCCTGCGAGTCATCGATGATGATCATGTCGAGGTCGGCATCGCCGTCGAGGTCGTCGACCTTGAAGTGGTACGGAGCACCTGAGTAGACCAGGTCGGTGTTGAAATCGGTGCCCGGCGTGCTGCCCTCGTTGTAGAAGATCTCGACGATGTTGGCGCCGAGCGTGTTGCACGCTGCGATGTCCATCTTGCCGTCATTGTTGAAATCCGCGGCTTCGGCGGCATTGCCGAAATCCGTGGAGAGCTCGGAGCTGGTCATGACCGTGTTCAACGTGTCATAGAAGTATCCTGGTCCCGGGCCCGCAGGATCGTCTCCCCAGTTGAAGAGCAGCTTGGCGTTGTAGTCGTCCGAAGAATTTTCGGGAGGACTTGCCTGGCACTCACCGGGGTCGTTGGTGTCACCGTCACCATTGATGTCGATGCAGTAGGTTCCACTCGTTTCCGGAGTGTCGTAATCCGTGTAGAACAGGTCGACGTAGCCGTCGCCATTGAAGTCGGCCCATGCGATGTCGCAGAATCGGGGGTTGGCGACGCTGCCGTTGATCGCGAACATCTCGGGAATTCGAAGGTGCTCGTGTCTGAAACCGAGCCAGTTGCCGCTTTTGTCATTGCCCAGGTTCAAGTGGACTCTGGGCTGGCCGAGTGTCCAGTCCATGTCGTCACTCATCGTGGTGGCGGTGACCAGGTCGAGAAAGCCGTCGTTGTTCACGTCCATGGCTTCGACATTGCGGTCGTTGGAGGGCGCTGCGAACCCATCGTCGCCCGCGAGGTCGGAACTCGTGGCGAATTCATCGGTGCGGTCCGTCAGAACGCCGTTTTCGTTCATCAGCAGCAGGTTCGGCCAGCCGCCTTCGATGGAACCGACGAATTTCATGGCGACTGCGACATCGATGTCACCATCGTTGTCGAAATCTCCCCAGGTGATGTCCTTCTCAAGATTGAGATACTCGAACGTAGGATCGAGAATCAGTCTCTCGTCGGTTTCGTTGACCATTTCCAGGTTGCTGAACTGAGCCTGAGCCAGTCCTGCTGGAAGGAGCAGGCTGGCAAGTGTGATGATTCTGAGTTCGGATCGCATGATTATTCTGCTCCAGAGTCGTTGCAGTGGGAAGCGGTATGCCCGCAATGTGTGGGGGGAAATTCGTGTCTGTTCTTAGCCGCCTGAGCAGGAGCCCCAGTTGGCGAGTACCAATGAGAGGTCCGCGCCGGTGACCATTCCGTCTCCATCGAGATCGGCACTGTCATTGGCGGTACCCCAGGCAGAGAGGATGACCGCGAGGTCCGGGCCACTCACGCTGCCATCTCCGTTGATGTCGCCGAGGCACACGCAGGCGTCCAGAACACCGTCGTCATCACCGTCCAGCGAAGAGTCTTCCAGGATTTCGAGCAGATCGGCGGTGCCATTGTCGTTGCAATCGTCGGGCGTCACGTCCAAGGCCTCCATGAGGAAGGCGGCATCGTCAAGGTCGGCGTCGCCGTCCTGATCGATGTCGCCGATCGCGCAGGCGTCGTCGGGTGTGATCACGTTGTCCTCTTCGAAGCACTGCCGAAACGCCTCGAAGTCATCCATGTCCACGTCTTCATCGCCGTCGTAGTCGAATTCGATTCTTCCGAGCGAGTCCAGGAATTGAATCAATGAATCCTTCTCACTCTGAGAGAGAGCCGCGAAAAGCGCCATGCTGTCGCTGGCTTCTCCGAAGAGCCCGTGTTCCGTGATGGCCGTGGTCACGCGTGCTTCGAAGTCGCCGCTGCCCGCTCGTCCGTCATGAAGCATGGCCTGTCGCCAGCGAAGTCCCCAGAGAGGAGGTGTCTTCATCTCGCATTCGAAGGCATCGCCAAGTCGCACGCCATCGCCCAGGGTGCCCATGCAGTGCAGCAGGAAATCGCCATAGGGCTTGAAATCCCGGTTTCTCAGGAAGGATTCGAGTGCGGGGTCATCGGCGGTGGTCAGCGTCGGTGAGTGGCATGCGGCGCATCCAACATTGTTGAAGATCATTTCGCCGGTCATGCCTGACTTCGGGGTCTGGGGCGGGGGGGCGAGATAACGCTGATACGTGGTCACTCGATCGATGAATTCAAGGCCGTTTTCGTCCGGTTGATCTTCCGGGTCGGCCACGGTGTCACAAGTGTCCAGAAGCGCTTCGTCACCGTTGGGTGCAAGCTCGTCGGGAAGCAGCCGGTTGGTGAGTCCCATTTCACCGAGCGAGGCATCAGCACTGAAACTCAGCACCGTTGGCAGTTGCGCCTTCCAGCCGAACCGACCGACGCGCGTCACTCCGGGCGCTTCCAGTGCTTCGGTCACGCTGGCCCGTCCACTCACACCGTCGCCGTTGTTGTCGAAGGGGTCTTCCATGGCGAGGAGCGTCGAATCGGCGATCGCTTCGACCAGTCCGTAGGCGAGTGCTCCGTTGGTGATGTGATTCACCACGATCGAGGCTTCCGCGGGAATGTCTTCGTGACATTCACTGTTGATCGCGCTGAGCTGATGAACAGGCCCGCCGAGGTGGGTCAGATCGACGAACGAACCCTTGTCATCTCCGCCGAAGAACGTCACTTCGATGGTTCCGGGGCCACCGACGATGGTGCCGGTGCCGTGGCATGACTGGCAATTCGATTTGTTGAACAGAGGTCCGAGTCCCTGAGCGATCGTGACCGGTGTCCCGTAGTCGATTCTGCCTTGGAGCCAGGCATCGAATTGTGCACTCGAAAGTTCTTGAAATGGTTCTCCACTTCGTTCCTGCAAGACCAGTTCATCGCCAGCAGATCCCAGAAGGGGGCTGCCGCATGTGACTGCTGCAAGAACCAAGATGCCGGCGGTACCGAACCTTGGGGACATGGAAGAACTCCTACTCTTATATGAACAACTTGGTGGGGTTGATTGAAACAGCCTTTACAGCTCCCTCAAGAGTACGTGGTGCCTTCTGCAGGTCAAGAACAAACGGCTGTTGACAATTAAAAACCGATATTTATCAGGAACCGTTCTTCGAGGCATCTCGTTGAGTAGGATCGGTCATCTGTCCGTTTCATCGGATTTGGAGTCCCCATGCCGATTCAACCTCTCATGCGCCAAAACCATCTCCTGCGGTTGAATATCACTTTTTTCACCTCGGTCCTGCTCCTTTTGGGATGTGACGGTGGTTCTGAGAGTCCCGGGGAGGTTTCTGAGGCTGTTTCTGGCACGACTGCTGATCGCCCAGCCCTCACTCAGGTTGCCGGTGACGCCCGCTTGAAGGTCGGCAAGCAACTCCTTGTCGCCGGGCGACTTGATGAATCGCTGATCATCTTCGAGACNGTGCTCCAGGATCGGCCCGACCTTGCCAGAGCGCATTTTCTCAAAGGAATGGCACTTCACGGCAAGAAGTCNCACGCNCANGCCCTGTCNNAGTATCTGAAGGCGGAGNCTCTNNANCAGNNATTCGCCGANTACGGACTNCTNGATTACTACATNGCNTGGAGTGCGTTCTANGCCGGNGANTCCGAGNTGTCCCGGGTCCGCGTGGAACGCAGCCTGCNGGATGCTCCCGNACAAGCCGACACGACGTTCCTCGCAGGTCTTCTCGCCTTCAACGANGATCGNCTCGANGCGGCNGAGGANTCGTTNCGNCGGGTGCTNGAGTACGCGGCCCTCGAGCCCGAGCCCATCCGAAGCCGGGAGCTGCGACGTGCCTGGATCAGACTGTCCGATGTNCTGGCTCGCGGNGAACGACAGGATGAAGCCCTCGAGGCCATCANCAATGCCATCGAGATCNGTCCNGAGTTCGCNGAATCATGGTTNCGCAAGGGNTCGCTTCTTTCNCGNCTCGGGCGTGNGTCGGAGGCTGAAGAGGCTCTGGCACGCTGGCGTGAGCTTGGNGGGGGAAGTGGNTCATGAANCCNTCNCCTGGTTNNGNTCATCNGNTNTNNCTCTNCAGCTCNTGGGNNGGTGCGNNNTTGGTGCANNCCTTNNGNGNGGAGGNTGTTCGGACGCCGANGANCNCNGTTCATCGTCCGANGNTTCGNNGCNNACCGANGACACCNTTCCCTTCGTGTTCACCGANGTCACNTCCGGNTCGGGNATNNCAGTCCANACNGTGTCCGGTGACACGCCATCGACNCAGATTCTCGAGGTCAAGGGCGGNGGACTCGCNNTGATCGATTTCGATCAGGANGGTGANCGNGATCTTTTCGTNCCCAACGGCGCGACGNTGTCCGANCCCGAGTCNGGNCCGGGAGCGAGACTNTTTCGNAACGACGGNTCGCTCCAGTTCACCGACATCACNGAACGNNCNGGAATCACNCACACCCGGTGGTCNTTTGGAACGGCGGTGGGTGACATCGATGCGGATGGTNTCGANGACATCTTCATCGCCTGCTACGGCCCCGACGTNCTTCTGAGNAATCGTGGNGANGGCACNTTCGAGGATGNCTCTCNCNNCAGNGGNATCGGTGACTCGGGATGGTCGACCAGTGCGGCTTTCGGCGATCTCGATCTGGACGGTGANCTNGATCTNTTCGTCACCCGGTANGTCGATTTCGATGCCACCAGNCCCGTGCCNCCNGCACGTTTCAAGGGCATCGANGTGGTCAACGGNCCACGTGGGCTTCCTTCGCTGTCCGANCTNTTCTACGANAATNAAGGNGATGGNACCTTCAGACTTCATCANNCCGGCGANCCTCTCGGNGATCTGNANCCGAGNTATGGATTGAANGTNGCGATTCTCGACATGAANGATGATGGTCTCATCGANGTNCTNGTNGGNAANGATTCCGAAGCCAATGANCTCTANCTCAATCGNTCGACCGNNNAGGATGGACTCNTCTTCAAGGAGTCCGGGCTCATGTCCGGTCTGGCCCACGATCTCAANGGATACGANCAGGCCACNATGGGCATGGCNGTCGCCGATGTGAACGGTGACGAGTCCCCGGACATGTTCAGTTCGAATTTCTCGAGTGACTCGAACACGATGCACGTTTCTAGTGGAGCCGGTTTCTTCGATGATCGAACCCGGCAGTTCGGTCTCGCGCTGGTGAGCCGTCCTTTCCTCGGATGGGCCAGTGGATTCTTCGACTTCGACCACGATGGCGACGAGGATCTGCTGGTCGTCAACGGACATGTCTATCCCCAGGCGACACGTGCCACCATGGATTCCGACTACGAGCAGGCGATCCTTCTGATGGAACGGGACGGTGAGCGTTTTCGCCGCATCGAACCTGAAGGCGCCATCGCGGAAGCGCATCGCGATCGCAGTGCCGTGTTCGATGATCTTGATGGAGACGGTGACGTCGATCTGGTCGTCAGTGAGTTGAACGGTCCGGTGCGCCTGCTTCGAAACGATCTCGATCGTTCAGGTTGGTTGCAGGTCCGTCTTGAGGACGACAGACCCGGCGTCGGAAACAGACATGGTGTTGGTGCGGTGGTGCGTCTTGAATCCGGTGACTGGTCCGCGAGCCGATGGGTGAGCGGAGGTGGACCGTTCCAGTCCAACTGGTCGCCGGTCATTCATTTCGGTCTTCCGGAGGGTTTCGAACGAGGCACGCTGACCGTGCGCTGGCCGGATGCCGTGGTGGAACGGCTGGAGGTCGATCCCGACCGTCTGGTCACGGTCGTGCGCAGTTCGATTTCCCGGGACGTCACAGAATAGGACTGAGAAAACCTGCCAGCGTGTTGCCGACACGGCGGGCCACGCTTCTCTTCAGCCATTCCGACTCTTCGATTCGATTCGAACTGTCGATGTAGGTCTCCTGAAGATCCCTGAGCTCCGCGGCGAAGGCGCTGTCGTAGATGATCCCGCCGCACTCGAAGTTCAGGTTGAAACTTCTTCGATCCAGATTGGCGCTCATCACGATTCCGATCTCCCGGTCGATCGTGATCGTCTTGGCATGAAGCAGGCCGCCTTTGAATTCGTGGATGTCGACGCCGGCCTCGAGGAGCGGCGCGTAGTTCGAGCGACTCGCCGCGGCCACCATCCAGGAGTCGTTTCGTGCGGGCACCACCAGGGTCGTTTGAACACCTCTTCTGGCGCAGACGCAGAGGTTCTTGATCGTGGTCTCATCCGGAACGAAGTAGGGAGTGGTCAACACCAGTTCGTGGCTCGCCTGATGGATGCAGGCCTGGACGATCTGAGTGGTCGCTTCGTTGTAGAAGTTCGGACCGGTCGCGATGATCTGCACCGGCAGTCCGTTCTCGCACTTTCTGGGCTGCCGCTTCAGCGGGATTTCGGGAAGAGTTCCGGTCTCGAAATGCCAGTCCTCCAGGAAGAGGATCTGCAGTTCCTTCGTCGCCGGACCGTCGATTCTGATCGAACAGTCCACCCATGGAGCGAAATCGGGCTTGAGCGCGAAGGCTGCTTCGGCCAGATTGTTCGACCCCGTGTACCCGATCTGTCCGTCGATCACCGCGATCTTTCTGTGGTTTCGCAGATCGAGTCTGGAAAGAAGCATTCGAATCGGGTTCACCGGAAGCGCTCCGACGATCTCGATCCCGCTTTCCCGCATGCTTCGCATCAGTTCGCTTCTCAGGAACTTCTTGGAGCCGACCGCATCCACCAGCACGCGACATTTCACGCCCCGCGCGGCGGCCTCGATCATCGCCTCGGCGACCATTCGACCGGAGGAGTCATCCAGGTAGATGAAGAACAGCAGATGCACTTCATGCTGGGCGCCTTTGATGTCCTCGGAGAGTTGGGTGACGAAGCGTTCCGAATCACCCAGTAGCATGATGTCGTTTCCACACACCGGTGCGGAGCCCGAGACCTGCTCTGCGAGGGTCGCGATCTGTTCGGAGATCATCGGAAGAATGACTCTGTTTTCGGCGACGGAGTTGGCATGGACTCCCGGCATGTCAACTCGCTTGATCGCGGCGGCATGTCGTTTCTTCCGGAAGTAGCCGAAGCGCTCCTCCCCGAAGAGTCCGTAGAGTATGAATCCGAGAATGGGAAGGCCGATCAGAAGGATCACCCAGGTCAGTGCGGTCTGCGGTTGATTGCTTTTTCTGATCAGGACGAATGTGATCAACAGGGCCCTGATCGCGAAGTCGATCAGAAGAAAGTGTTTCAGGGTGTCCAGGAACAAGGCGACGTTTCCGGCCTGTTCGGTGGCGAGAGCGAGGAGTGTCATCATGCACACCCGCCCAGACGCACTGCCGTTGAGTGCGAAGGTCTCAAGCCGGTCGGGATGAGCCGATCAGTCGACAATTGAAAGTATCTCGTACCGCCGCGTTCCTCGGGGCAGGTCCACTCTGATCGTCTCGCCGATGCGTGCTTTCATGAGCGAGATGCCCATCGGCGAGGTCGGCGTGACTTCGATGTAGTCCAGCGTGAAGTCTCCCGTGGGGTTTCCCACCAGACGATACTTCTCCTCTTCGTCGTCTTCGAGATCCTTGAGAAGCACCGTGGCGCCGAGAAAGACCATGTCGTCCGGCACCTCGGCGTCATCCGCGACCTGTGCGGTCTGCAGGCGTGATTCGAGCTCGCGGATCTTGGCTTCATTGAGCCCCTGATCTTCTCGAGCTGCGTGGTATTCAGCATTCTCCTTGAGATCCCCCAAATCGCGTGCGGTCGCGATTCTGGTGGTCAACTCCTTGCGGGAAGCGATGTGCTCCCGAAGCTGGTTCTCGAGTTCCTTCTTCTCTTCTCCGGTGATGAAGTCCATGTCACGAATCCCGTCAATCATGTCTCAAAGGGGGGTGATTCCGCTCAAGAATCGACCTGCTGGTTGGAAACTGTCCGTTCAAGCATGACGCCTTGCTCTTTGGAGCAAGGCGTGAGCACGGCTTTTCATTGTCATGATCTTAATCATTCGAACGTGAAATCGCCAGATCGTCCGTTCGATCCCGAGTGAGAATTCTCGCTCCAAAGACGATGATCCACGCTCCAGAGGCGACCAGTACGAGTTGTGCCACCGCGGTTCGGCCCGGCCAGGGGCTCATGCCGAAGAGGCGTTCCGGGTCGATGGTCGACACGCCCAGGGTGATGTCGATCGGGCTCCACCAGTTCAGACCCTCGCCGGTCGTGAGCAGCGGAGTGCACAACGTTGTGATCATGGCCGCGAGCAGAATGAGAATTCTCGGAGTCCAGCGTCGACTTCCCGCGCCGACTGCGATGAACGCTCCCATCAGAAGAATCCAACCCGCGAGGATGTTCGTGATGCTGAGCGTCCGATCGACGGACCATTCACTCAGCAGTCTGAGCGGCCACAGCGTGACCTCCACGCTGCAGATCAACACGATGCAGTCGAGAGCTGTCTGACGGATCGGTGCCGTGAACCGTTGCAGGAGCAGGCGAGCCATCGGCCAGGCGAGGGTGATTCCAAGCATCAATGTCACGCTGAACAGCCTGAGCCCCTCGGCGTGATCGTCCGACACCGCATCCAACGCACCACGCGGGCCCATGGTGAGCATCCATGCACCGGTGATCCAAAGGCAGGACAGAACGATCAGTCCACGCGGAAGAGGGAACGACGGGGTTGGTGAAGCGGGCGAATCTGGCATGTCACTCGGAATTCATCTCTTCACCGATCGCGACCCGACTGACCGTCGCCAGATCAAGCCTGACATCGATCACTTCGAAATCGAGTTTTCTGAAGGGCCCGTAGGTTTCGTGGATTGAATCGATCATTCGAAGTTTTTCATTCGATGTGATTTCGGTCGCACCACGGGTGCCCGGAGCATGACCCCAGAGAATTCTCGGCCCCGAGTGGCATTCGAGCCAGAGATTGCGTTTCGATGAGTATTCACCGACATCGATGCTTCCGATCTCATCGGACCACGAACGGGAACCGATCAGTCCGGCGAGTTTCAGTCCCGCGTCCAGATCGTCAGAGTTCGCCCACAATCCGCCGTAGTCCAGTCTGCCGTCGGCGAGTCGCGGAGGTGCGGTGGTGGTCCCGGTGATCAACGGCAGCAACGGACTCGCGGTGCCCATCTCGAACTCCCATTCGAGAAGTCGCCCTTGATCGTCGACGAGGTGATCGACGTCCTTCCATCTGATCACCGCCGAGGGCGTGACCAGGGTTCCGAAGACCATCAGGCTTCCATTGGGCTGTCTTTCGATGCGCTCGAGCTGCTCGAACCAACCACCTCCCTGGAGGATTCTGTGCGCTTTCATCAAGCCGGTTCGATCGAATGGATCCGCTCCGGCGGCCTGCGTCAGTCGTGTCTCCATCTCATCGATGAGCTCGGGTGCGGTGGTGAACCATTCGGGTGCGTCGACGAGCGTCATGGTGACTTCGCGATCCGCCTCCCGAAGGCTGCGATTGGATTCAAGTTTCGGGATCCCGATGACGACGATCGCAAGAAGGATGATCGCAAGCATCGACCAGGCACCCACTCCAGCCCAACTTCGCAGTGAGCCTTCGCCGAGTGTCTTGTTCAGGATCCTGTCTATGAGGTCTTCCTGTGGTGGCTTCTTGGGCATCGTGAAACGATCTCCGGTCCCTGGCCGGCTCAGGAGCGAGCCAGCTTGTTTGCATCAATCCGGTCATGCCTTTCAAGAGCGGCCCTGACCAGTGAACCACACAGCGTGGTCATGTTCATTCCATGGTGACTCGCCGCCTTCGGGACGAGAGACTGTTCGGTGAATCCCGGCATCGTGTTGATCTCGAGAACCCAGCATTCGCTGCCATCGAAGATGAAATCCACTCTCGCGACGTCTCGTGCGCCGATCTGATGCCAGAGTGCGAGCGCGTGCTTCTGGCAGCTTTCCTTCAGGCCATTCGGAAGTGTCGGGTCGAGGATGTAGTCGGTGTCATCACGCTGGTATTTCGCCTCGTAGTCGTAGCTCCCGGTCTTGGGTACGATCTCGATCACCGGCAGGGCGCCGTTGGTGATGATCCCGACCGTCAGTTCCCTGCCCGTGGCAAGACGTTCCGCCATCAGGCGTCCATGCGTCTTCTGGAGCGTCTCCCGCGCATCGCGAAGCGCCGACTCGTCACGGCAGATCTGGACACCGATGCTGGAGCCTTCTTCGACCGGTTTCACGACCAGCGGACATTCGATCGTGCACTTCGAGCCAGGATGCAGCTCGGTCCACTC
Source organism: Planctomycetaceae bacterium (assembly GCA_002684315.1). The sequence goes on from NYVB01000148.1 coordinate 29,343, forward strand.
CAGAGTGGGGATCCCGGAAGCGAGGCATCGCTTCTTGGTCTCGCATTTGTCCATTCCCATCGCGGCGGCTTTGGAATCCGAGCCCACGAACGGAATGTCGATGGTTTCCAGTGTCTTCTGCAACGGACCACCCTCTCCGTACGGGCCGTGCAGGACTGGGAAGATGACGTCCGCCCCGAACTCGAGCAGTTCACCTCCGTCCGGTCGATCGATGGTGTGTTCCGTGACCTCGAAATTCGAATCCTCTCGCAGTGCCATGGCGACCCGTTGCCCCGATGCCAGACTCACGTCGTGCTCCGGGTCCGGTCCGCCCATCAGGACGGCGACTCGAATGGGTTTTGTGGAGGCGTTCATCATCGACTTCCAGTCTGCTCGGGAACATGCTCACGAGGTCTCAAGACATCATCGGCACAGACCGCCCAGAACGTCCAGATAAGAGCGTATCAGGGGGCTTGGGGCTCGTGAGGGGGGGTCATTTCCGGTCCCAGACCACCACTTCGGTCTGCAACTCGATTCCACTGTCCGTCCGGACACCTTCCCTGACCAGATCGATCAGACGGATCAGGTCGGAGGCCTTCCCCGCTCCGGTCTTCATGACCAGGAAATTCCCGTGGCACTGGCTCACTTCGGCTTCTCCGATCGAGCGTCCCTTGAGCCTGGCCCGATCAATCAGCATCCCTGCGCTGATCCGCTCGCCGCTCGCCGGATCGATGGGATTGCGAAAGGCACACCCGGCGCTCTTGTCGGCCATGGGTTGTGATTTCTTCTTGTACTGAAAGATCTCCCGAACTCGTTCTCGGAGAATGAGCGGATCCTGATCGTTCAGTTCGAAGGTGGCCCAGATGATCGGTGCGTCGGGAAGATTCGTGGTTCGGTACGTCATCTCCAGAGATTCCCTGGGGTAGACGACGATCTCGCCCCGTCGATCCAGGCAGGCGACCGCATGCACCGAATCGGCGATTTCTCCAAAGGCGCCGCCGGCATTCATCTTGATCGCGCCGCCTATCGACGCAGGGATTCCAGCCATCTGCTCGAGGCCGCCAAGGCCGCGTCTCACGGTCTCATGCATCGTCTTCTGCATGTCCGAACCCGCCATCGCTCGAATGATTTCCGGTGCTCCTTCGAGGTTGTAGCGGACTTCCTTGAAGTGGGGGTGGTCCAACTTGACCACGATCCCATCGACTCCCTCGTCGGCGATCAGAAGATTGGCCCCCGAGCCGAGGATTCGAACGGGAACCTCGCTTTCGTGGCATCGACGGATGATGGTCGAGAGTGCCTCGGTGGTTCGAGGTCTGAGCATCATGTCCGCATGGCCTCCGACCGCATACCAGGTGTCCTTTCCAATGGGATGGTCGGGAAAGGCATCAACCTCGAGGTCGGCGAACAGCAGGTGGTTCGCAGGTGGAATGCTGCTCATGCCTCTTCGAGCTCCAGCAGCTGATGTCCGATCTGCCAGACCGGTCCCGCGCCCATCACGACCACGAGGTCTCCATCTCGTCCGATGACCTCGAGTTGTTCGACGATCGCTTCGAACGGATGGACGTGCATCGCCCTGGTGCCACGGTGCCGCAATCTCTCCACCAGGTCCCCGGCACTGACTCGTTGTCTCTCCGCTTCGCTGTCTCGGACGAAATAGATCTGCGGCACGATCACGATGTCCGCATGATCGAAGCTGGTGGCAAAGTGATCCAACAGAAACCGCGTTCTGCTGTGCTGGTGCGGTTGGAAGACACAGATCAGACGTTTGGGGTCGTGGGTGGTTCTCAGCGCTCTGAGCGTGGTTTCGACTTCGGTCGGATGATGGCCGTAATCATCGAACACCACCATCTGGCCGCCATCCGGAAGTCGGCGCCGGCCTAGCATCTGCATTCGTCGATCCAGACCTGCGAACGAGGCGATCGCTTCGGCAATGACGTTCCACTCCGCGCCTGAACGGTTGGCCAGAATCGCGGCGGCGGCCGCGTTCATGGCATTGTGGGTTCCGATCATCGGTGATTCCCAGCGTGCGACCCTGGTTCCGTTTCGGTCGTGAATCGTCACCCGGCCGTGTTCGAGTGTGATCCGCCAGTCGGACTCCGGGGTGAACCCGAACGTTTCGACGCAACAGTTCAGGCCAGCCGTGATCTCGCGGCGATGCGCGCCTTCATGTGCGATCAAGAGATACCCGCCATCCTCCGCCTTGGGAATGAGCTGGGCGAAGACGTGAAATGCCTCGACGATCTCCTCGAGCCCTCCATAGATGTCCAGATGGTCCTCTTCGATGTTGTTGATCAGTGCAAGCACCGGGCGATGGTGGTGGAAGGACCGATTGAATTCACAGGCTTCGCAGATCATCAGGCCTTCCCGGCCGGCCAGCGGTCCGTCTCCTGAAATCCTGTCGCTACCGACACGCCAGCCGCCGCCGATCTGAGGACATCGTGCGCCGACGATCACATTCGGCTCGAGCCCGGCCTGGATCAGGGTGTGGGCGAGCAATGCGCTGGTCGTGCTCTTTCCGTGGGTGCCGGCGATCGAGATTCCGGTTCGCTCCGACTGCAGACGTCCCAGCGCCTCGGCGTAGCTCAGAACTTCGATGTCGCGTCTCTGAGCTTCGAGAAGTTCCGGATGATCGGGCGGGACGGCGGCCGAGTGGATCGCCAGATCGCATTCATCGGGAAGCGTTCCGTTCGATTTTCCGGTCGTGACCGTCAGATCCGCCGCGACCAGTGCTTCGATTTCAGGGCCCAGTTGAGCATCGGAGCCACTCACTCGAGCTCCGAGTCCATGCATCATCATGGCCAGGCCGCTCATGCCCGACCCACCAGCTCCCACGAGGTGAATCACCCGGGTGGCGAGTGAATCGTTCTTCTTTCGGGAAGGGGTGTGGGTTTCTGCCTTGTCGGACTGCATGGTCTTATTCTATCGGTCCATCGCCCGGTGTCAGGGCAAGATTCTCCGCTCGCGTACAATGGCACCACACATCACCCTTCGGAGAGGCCCGCTCGTGGCAACACCATCACAACCACCATCCGACCGCAGCGCTCCCAGTGCCCAGGTTCTGATCGTCGAGGATGAGCACGATCATGCCGAAGTGATGGCTGATGCTCTGCGCAAGCCGGGGCACGTCTGCACGATCGTCCATGGACTCGAAGAAGCCTCTGAAGAGCTTCTGCACGGCAGCTTTGACGTGATCGTGACCGACCTCGTGATGGAGAGCGCCACCTCAGGCCTCGAGGTTCTCAAACTGGCCGGCGAACACCAGCCCGGTGCCGAGACCATCATGGTGACCGCCCACGGTGATGTTCCCACCGCGAAGGCCGCTCTGCAGGGTGGTGCCTACGACTTCATCGAGAAGCCGCTGGATCTGCCGGTCTTCAGAAATCTGGTCGGTCGTGCCGCCGAAACGGTCCTTCTTCGCACCCAGAACGAGCAACTCCGCGGCGAGGTCGACGCGGCCTACGGATTCGAGGGCATCATCGGTGAGAGTGCCGCCATTCGAAAGGTGATCGACCAGATCAGGAAGGTCGCACCCAGCACCATTCCGGTCCTGGTCAGTGGCGAGTCCGGAACCGGCAAGGAGCTGGTCGCGGCGGCGGTGCACAACATCTCCAAACGCGCCTTGAGGAAATACGTCACGTTCAATGCCGCAGGTCAAAGCGAGAGTCTGCTGGAAGACCAGCTTTTCGGTCATGTCCGAGGAGCGTTCACCGGAGCCGACAAGGATCGACAGGGTGTGTTCGAGTACGCCGATGGCGGCACTGTCTTCCTCGATGAGATCGGTGACATGCCGCTTGGGATGCAACCGAAGCTTCTGCGGGTTCTTGAAAACGGAGATGTGATCAGACTCGGAAGCAATGACTCACGCAGGACCGACGTGCGTTTCGTCAGTGCGACGAACCGTGATCTGAAGGCCATGGTCGAATCAGGTGAGTTTCGCGATGATCTGTTCTTCAGAGTTCGTGGGGCTGAAATCCACGTGCCCGCACTGCGCGAGCGGCGTGAGGACATCCCTCTTCTGGTGAATCATGCGATCGGCCGTTACGCGGCCGACATGGACATCGATCGTCCCGGAATCACGCAACCCGCGATGATGCGTCTGGTCTCCTACGCATGGCCCGGAAATGTCCGTGAGCTGTTCAACGTCGTCCACGCCATGGTGGTGATCTCCGATGGTGAGATCACCGTCCGTGACGTTCCCGAGGAGATCCGTGAATCGGAACACGATGAGGAACATGCTTCGATGCGTGGTCTCGCCGGTGTCGGGCTGGATCGTCTCGAAAAGGAAGCGATCAGACAGACACTGGCGATGACCAACGGAAATCGAGAGCAGACGGCGAAGCTCCTTGGTATCGGTGAGCGGACGCTCTACCGAAAGCTCAAGGAATACGGACTGAGATAGTCCGTGTCAGGCAGCCTTCTCAGGCAGCCTT
>NYVB01000149.1 GCA_002684315.1 Planctomycetaceae bacterium
AGGTGGTGTTGAAACCCACCAGGATCAGAACGATCAGGAATCCGATGATGATTGTGACTGTCCGGCTCATGAGTCAGAGGTCCATTTCAAAGTGGTGCAGGCTGAAAAAGTGATCATGAATCACTTGGGATGTATTCGTCGAGATTGAACCCGACGTCGGGTTCTCTCATCTGGATGCCGAGGTTGACACGTTCAGGATCGGGGCCGAGAACGTACTTCATTCGCACGGAATTGAGGGTGGTTGCAAGAACGTCCATCACGAGTCGCTGACGGAAGATCTCCGGTGCGGCGTGGAACGCGGCGGCCTGGCCGAGCACGTCGGAGGTGTTTTCCTGGGCATTGGTGATGATCTCCCAGCGCCTGGCTCTGGCCTGACTGATCAGGGTGGCCGCGCTGGCGCGGCCGTCGATCAGCTTCTTCTCGATGAGTGCACGGCGTGTTCGCGCTTCTTCTGAGTCGATGCCCTGCTCGTTCTCCACCGCGATGAGCTCGAGGATGAGGGATGTGATCTCATCGGCGCTGTCGACATCACCGACCAGGGTCGCCATGGTGACCGCGACGGTTCGTCGCGCCTCCTCGACGATCTTGCGCGCATTCTGCTTTTCAATGGACATGTCCTCGAAGCTGGCGACCGCCTCGGGAGCCGGCTGCAGGAACGGAATCACGAGGGAAACGATCTCCACGCCCGTTCCATACTCGTCATAAGCCTTCTGGACACGATTCTGCAGACGCACCAGCAGGGAACGGCCCTTGGGAGAGAGGACGTCGTCAAGTGGCTCACGCGACAAGAACTGGCTGATTTCACGCATCGCGATGGAGTGAAGCGCACGAACGCGCATCACCGAAAACGAGCGGTTACGTCGTTCGTCGGTTGAAAAGCTCAGATAGTCGATCAGCGCTCCGGGCTTCACGCGCCATCGCATCACGATGTCGGCATCGACCAAAGCGAAGCGACCGCCGAGTTGATCGGAGGACGCTCCCGAGGCATCATCGGCCTGGACATCCTCACCCGCAGTGTCATCCAGAGCCACGTTGGTTGATTCGAGTCCCTCGACGGCGCGGCGCACCTCTTCGCTCATCTTGGGGGCAGCCACCAGGTAGGAACGACGCCCTGCGGGCCCCTTGTCATCGCTTGCGGCCCACTTGCTCACGGCTGGGTAGGTGATGCCTGCGGGACCGAGGAACAACTCGCGAACGAGTCCGACGTCATAGGTCTCGACGGTTTCGATGGGCCAGGGAAGTTTCCAGACCAGTTCGCCTTGCCGGACATCGCCGACGATCTCTCCAAAGCGAAGTCGCACACCCTGCTGGTCGGGTTCGACCACGACCATGGTTGAAAGCGCGAGCAGGATGATGACGGCGAATCCACCAAGCCAGACGAAGCTTCTCAGCAACAGCTGATAGCCCCATGAGCTGGTGATGTCGAAACCGAACTGATAGTTCACCGCTTCGTTGATGCTTCTGACGATGGAGTCCGGGGCTGCCAGAAGACTCAGAATCCTCGAATCGAAGGCAGGCCGAGGCACCTCGCCCCGACGTCTCGGACGATACAGGTTCAGAATGAAGTTGAGGATGATCTCGACCGAGACCGCGATCATGAAGATCAGGATCACCTGAGTGACCACGCGCATCGCACCGGTCTTCTCGAAGAGCGTGAAGACCATGCCGATCGCGATGGCGAAGCAGACCAATGCNTTGCCGACCATGAAGCCGGCGCCGCCTCGGAGGTTCTGCCAGGCCGACTGCTGCGACATGCCGGCGACGAAACGGCTGAATATGAAGGCGATGATGGCGAAACCCAGCCCGATGGCGATCTGCCATCCCGGCGAATTGCCCACCAGGAAATCATTCTGAAGATTGGCTCGACTCGCGGGATCATCAAGCTTGCCGAGCCAGACGAAAGTCATGGTGGAAAGAGTGATCAGGATGGCGGCGACGAGCAGACTCGCGATCGGCAGCATCCACTTGTGCATCTGTCGAAGACGTTTGGCGGCAACGCCGGTCTCTTCGCGACTCGCCTCGAATATCGAGGCATCGGGCGCGGCTTCACGCAGCTCATCATCCTCGAGGGCCTCGAGACGCTCCAGACGATGCTGATGGAAGGCGACGATCAACCCGACCCAGACCACGATTCCCGAAAGGGCGTAGAAGGATCCGATGGCCATCGAGGTATCGCGACCGAGAAGACCGAAAAGAAGCAGGGTCAGTCCGATGGTGACTTGGAGAAGAAGTCCGAAGCCTGCGACACGGGTGGCCTGCTGATAGGCAAAATGATCCACTCTCATACGACGTGAACTCGCTGTGACGATCTGGAGGCGGGGAGAAGGCACCGGAAAAATCCGATGCGACGTTCGAAGAAATGGCAGGTAGACATGCCCGAAAAGGACAGACAACCTATGAGGGGTATAGTATCCATTATTCAGCCTTTGGGGCGGAATGACATGAACGGGTTGGTGAACCCTCTGTGAGTGAGATACGTAGAACCCAGACCGAAGGTTCGCCCTCTCGGTCCGTGAAACACAATATGATGGTCTGAAACACCATTCATCAGATCAGAGGACCCCAAGGACATGTCCACGCTCGAGCAGCTTCTCGCCATCACGAAGAACACATTNCAGGAAAGCATGCGTCAGCCGGTGCTGTTCGTGGTCGCGATGGCAGCGACGCTCTTCATCATTCTGAGCAATCCGTTTGCGACCTTCACTCTGGAAAATGACCAAAGAATGTTCGTGGACATCGGTTTATCCAGTGTTTTCCTTGCCGGGGTGATCGGAGCCGCGTTCATCGCGACCAATGTCCTGACACGTGAAATCGACAACAAGACCGTGCTCACGGTCGTCTCCAAACCGGTTCCCAGACCATTGTTCATCCTGGGCAAGTTTCTCGGGGTNGCCGGAAGCGTCTTCATCCTGATGGTGTATCTCGTGCTGGTCTTCATGATCGTCGAGATTCATGGGTCCCTCGAAACGGCTGCCGCGAAATACCACCTCCCGGTGATCGTGTTCGGAATCTCGGGAATCAGTCTGGCATTCGCCGCCGGCATATGGTGCAACTTCTTTTATGGATGGACTTTCGGTGCAACCACCCTCAGTCTNCTGCTGCCCATCACCGCCCTGGTCTATCTCCTCTGCCTGGTCTTCAGCCGTGAATTCAACACACAGGGGATCGGAGAGGAATTCGAACCACAGCTGTGGATCGCGGGAGGCATGCTTTTCATGGCGATTCTGGCGCTGACCGCGATCGCGATCGCAGCTTCAACCAGGCTGGGACAGGTTCTGACCCTGCTCATCACGTGTGGNTTCTTCATGATGGGGCTGCTTTCGGACTGGATCTTCGGACGCCCCGCCGCCGCGATCATGGCGGCCGCCACGAAGAAGATGCCGGCCCCGGAAGATGGTGTGGACGCCCTTCCCGTGGTCCTCGAAGGCAGTGAGAAGATCCAATACGCCCTGCTGAACTTCGCCCACATGATCACACCCAATTTCCAGATCTTCTGGCTGGCGGATGCCGTGAATCAGGAACACGCGATTCCAGCGGGTTACATCAGTTCAACCATGCTGTACGGCGTTCTNCTGATCGTCGCGGCACTCTCGCTTGCCGTGATTCTCTTCCAGCGCCGCGAAGTGGGATGATTGAAGTGTCAGCGACCTGACCATGTCCGGCGACTGCGAGCGATGGGTCCGATGTTGAGTATCAACGAGATGCCCACGGGAAAACACGACGCCATCACCATCCATGAGTAATCCACTCTGATGGCGAACGCCTTCATCTCCGCGACGTCGAGCTCGGGATAACGTTCAAGAATCTCCGCTTCATCAAGCTCGGATTCGGCCCGCAGCATCTCACGAGCGGATTCAGCCAGCTGNGCCTCTCGCTGCACGACATCCTCGACCGTCACCAACCGAAGGACCAGCACCAGACCGATCAGGAGAATCGAAAGAACGGACCAGATGTTCACCAACCGGGGACCGAGTGGATTCATTCTCAACATGAAGACGCCACCGAGGAACAGCATCAATCCGAGAAAGATGCCACCAATGATCGGAGTGAAGATCGCGGTGAACACCAGAGGGCCGGGCGGATTACCCGCGAAACCGAGGAAGATCTGCGCGACCCAGAAGATCCTCAGCAGCTGAAGCGCGACCATGAGACTGCCGTAGAGAACCAGCACGGTGCCCAGAACCAGAGGCCATCGAAGATCCTCCGGACCAGGCCCGCCGGCCGGCGCGGCTCGCTCGTCTTCCTGCATTGCATCCTCGATCATCCGTCTCCTTGTGCATTTCGTGCGATCTTCAAGGCATGCGCCAGCGCTTCGTCGGGAGTGGTGATGATCCCTTCGAGCTGTGCATCGTANGTGGTTTCGAGGATGTGCTTGAAGGATGGACCCGGGGCGAGACCGGCGGCGATCAATTCTTCACCGGAGACCAGAGGTTCCGGTTCGATGCCTGACGCCTCGAGTTCGACGAGATCCGTTTTCACACGAAGACCGGCGGCGGCATCACGTGCCTCGATCAGTTCGACCACCGTCGGGAATTCCTCCCGAGCCGCCATTCGCTTTCGGCCCGCGATTCCTGCCTGATCCCAGCCCTTTTCGACCCCCTCCATCATCGTCAGAATGGACTCCAGTCTTCGCGCCTCCCTGTTGGACAGAAGAAGACCGTCTCTCAGTGCACGAATCATGTCACGATCGAAGGAGCACTCCTGATCGAGCAACCAGGCGGCGAGCCCGTCGATGGGATCACGCACCACCGAAGCCAGTCCGGCCAGTGATGGTCGGCCGCCGGTCGGCCGCCGGGACGTCCCGAGCACCGCGACATCGAGGCCGAAGGATTCAAGAAGCCGGACCGCTCGCTCTCTGGTCGGATGAGCGAGCATGCGTCGAAGCTCGCCGCCCACACGTTCACGACTCACGCCGAGAAGCGTGGGATCCGCCTGCAATGCGGCAGCGGTCCCCGCCTCGATTTCAAAGTCGAAACGAGCGGCGAATCTGACGGCTCGCAGAACGCGCAGGCGATCCTCGGAGAGACGTTCCGCCGGCACACCCACCGCGCGAAGAAGTCGTCCTTCAAGATCCGATCGGCCATTGAAGTGATCGATCAATCGACCACTGACGGGATCCTCGAACATCGCGTTCACGGTGAAATCCCGTCGAGCCGCGTCTTCGACCTCGCTTCCNAATCGAATGGACTCCGGATGGCGACCGTCGAGATAGCGCCCGTCGCTGCGGAAGGTCGCGACTTCCAGAGTGTGCCCGCCACGCCTGACGAGCATGACACCGAAGGATTCCCCCACGCTCATCGCATGGGGAAAGAGCGCCTTCACTCGATCGGGCGTCGCATCGGTGGCGATGTCGTAGTCGGCCGGATCGAGACCGAGCAGACGATCACGAACGCATCCGCCTGCGAAATACGCGACGTGTCCGTGCTCCTGCAGATGCCGTGCGACATCGGTGGCATTCTCTCGTGGATCGACTGGTTTCATGATCTCAGGATCGTGTCTGGAGTTTCGGCGAAGGGTCGTCCAACGGCCCTGCAGCGGGCCATCGCCCACCACTGCGTTCGCGCAAGATCCTACGCGCCTCGAGGCGAAGCGTGTCGATTTCCAGATGGAGTCGCTCCAGAGCGACCTGAGGCCCTTCCTTGAACAGGGAGGCACCATCGATGGGTTCGCCACAGACCGTCGCGATGCGGCCACGGCCCCAGAGTCTGGGCAGAACCCGTGATCTGGGCCAGACGTCGAAGGCCCCGTCGATTCCGATGGGGTAGACCGTCGCGTCGGAGCGTTTCAACAACAGAAGAATGCCCTTTTCGAAGTCCTCGACGAATCCCTCGCTGCAGCGGCTTCCTTCGGGATAGATCAGAACGCAGGAGCCCTGCTTGAGTTCGGACAAGGCCGCCTTGAGCGCTCCCTTGTCCCCCGCGCTTGCCGCGACGAAGACTGTTCCATACGAACTGAGAAGCCATCCCAGTGGCTTGAAACGTGCGAGGTGACTGCTTGCGATCGCACTGTACTGCCTGCGATTCACAGCACAGCCGTTGATCAACGGGTCGTAGTAGGACTGGTGATTGGAGACGAAGATCACGGGACCTTC
>NYVB01000150.1 GCA_002684315.1 Planctomycetaceae bacterium
GATGGAGGATTTCAAGGTCGACTTCACGGTCGACAGCGGCATGCACGCCAAGGTCATCACCGTCGGACTCAAGCCGTTCACGCTCATCGGTGCGACCACTCGTGCGGGTCTGCTGACGCAGCCGCTGCGAAGTCGCTTCGGCATATCGCACCATCTCGACTATTACGGCACCGATGAACTTCTCGTGATCCTCCATCGAGCGGCGGAGAAACTCTCGATGTCCGACATCGCGGCCGATGCGCTCAAGGAGATCAGCGTCAGAAGCCGCGGAACACCGCGTGTGGCGCTTCGTCTTCTCCGGCGCGTCAGAGACTTCGCTCAGGTCCGTGCGAGTGGAAAGGTCTCAGGCAAGGTCGTGGTCGACGCCCTCGCTCTGGAGGGCGTCGATGATCACGGGCTTGATGAACTGGACCGCAAGTACCTTCGTTCGATTCTCGAGACCTACGGTGGCGGGCCTGTCGGCCTCGAAGCGATCGCCGCGACGATGGGCGATGATTCCTCGACCCTCGAGGATGTGGTCGAACCCTATCTGCTTCAGTCAGGTTTCCTCGCCCGGACCCGGCAGGGGCGATGTCTCACCGCGAGCGGATACGAACTGCTCGGTGCCTCAGCGCCCCGTGACCTCTTCGAGTGATCGCCAGCGGCTCATCGAATCACACCCGTGACAGGTGTCCATTCTGCGAGTGACATGCCGGACGTCGTGTTCTCACGGTGTCCTTCGCGTCCAGCTTCGAATGAACGTGTCGAGTCATCCGCCACCGGCGGGCAGTCCGAACCGGAGACTCACGGAAGGTGAGTCCCGAATGACGTCGTATCCGGCTTCGAATTGAAGGTCGAAGTCGTTGAACGTGCGTGTCACCGTGCCCGAAATGGCGCGCATCTCGTTCGCGAGCAGGTCGTACTGTGGCGTGCATCCGATGAGATATCGTCTGCCCAGCTTGTAGGCGATACCCGCTTGAAGCAGTTCGGTCTGACCTGCCTGGATGTAGCGGTATTCAAGGTAGGTGCTGACTGCGGGTGAATGCTCGACTTGGAATCCGAGGGAGCCCGTCATCAGACCGTCGTAGTTCTCGAGAACCTGCGAACCATCGGAGAGGATCTTCACCCCGGTGAGGGTGTCGACCAGGTATTTGGCCGATCCACCGATTGAAAAAGTGTCGCTCAGGTTCCAGTTGAGGTTGCCATAGAGGTGGCTTCCCCACTGCGAGAGTTCGGGGCGCCAGTCGACCCAGGTGGGGTTGGGGCTTTGTGCATAGTTCCATGGCGTTCTGGCGTCCGCAAGCGTGAAGACGTCCGCTCCATCATTCAACTGGGCACCCATGTCCAGATCGATCCAGTCGACCGATCGTCGCCTCCCGCCGCCGCCACGCTTCGTCTGGAAGATCTGGCGAACGCCCGCTCTGATCGCACTCCCTCCACTGATGGCCTCGACCTCCTGGTCGTAGACCGGGAGTCCGCCATCGTTGAGGCTGTCGACGCCGACCCAGGCGTGTGCATAGGGACGGATCACCTGACGCAGCCGGTCCAGGTCGAACGTGCTGTTTCTGACCGAGTTCCACGACTGGATCAGCGTGGTGTTGGTCTTCAGTCCCGCCGACCCGAAGAACCGGAGATTCTTCGCGTCCGGGTTGTAGGTCTCGAATTTCTGATTGAGATATCCCGTGGCGCGTGCCGAGACGTAGGGCACCACGTTGGTGGCTCCGTAATCGAGAGGCAGGCTCAGTTCCTGCCGTGTGTCGAATCGTGTCACGAAGTCGCTGTTGTACCCGGCTTTTCCGTAGTAGAGGTCATGGATCGACTCGTTCGGATCCTGAGTGGCGAAGGCCGCGTTCGGCACACCCAGTTGGTTCGGCGTGCCGTCGGTGACCTTGATTCGCATCAACGCCGCCGAGTATTCGCTGGTCCAGCTCACGGCATCGCTGAACAGACTGTCCGCGTACCTTCGGTAGGCGAGTTCCGGTGCCTTGTCGACGTAGTAGGGCCGGCTGGCCATCTTGTAGTTGTTGCTCACGAACGGCATCAACGAGTAGTTGGTCGAGAGTGTGAGCTCGGTGTTGTTGCTTCGGTAGTCGAGCGAGATTCCGCTCATGTATTCGAGTCTGCTGTCGAAATCCTCGATGCGCCAGGCACTCGACCAGGTGGGATCACTCATCCAGGCGAGTTCGGCTCGGAGTGTCAGGTTGTTTGAAAGCGCCATGCTGTAGGAACCCTCTACCTCGCCTCGGAACGACTCTTCGATCTCCACCGAGACACCCGCACTGGTGCGGTCGATCCCTCCGGTGTCGTACAGACCGTATGCCTTGAACTCACCTCGATAGTCGGTGCCTTCCGCTTTGAATTCGAGTCCCAGTCCCGGTCCACGTTTGGTGAAGCCATCGAGGAGGAGATTGGCTTCCATTCCATCGATGGGTGGTTCCATGCCCAGCAATGCGAAGAGGTTCCAGGTCGTCTCGATCTCCATCCCATATTCATCGTCGTAGCCCATTCGCAGGCTCTTGAAGGGGATGGCATCCGCTTCGCCGGAGAATTCCGGCCAGTAGAAGAATGGGATGCCACCGGCCTCGATCGTGAGATCCTCACCTTCGATGTAGGTCACCCGCTCGCTCTGACCTCCCGGGCCGCCTGATTGAAGTGCTCTCATGTCCACGGGCCGTCGTGTGATCGTGACTCGATCGAGACCGATCGCCAGTTGCGGCACCATGAAACTGCTGGTGGAGATCTTCGCCTTCTCCGCGACCCACTCGTCGGCGGAGAGTTGTCGCATCTCCTTGGCCCGTGCGAAGACGGGCTTGTCGGCCGCGAATCTGTTGTAGGTCCTGAGAAGGGCATCGAGCATCAGGGCGCGATCGTTTCTGATGTCGTANTAGACGGCACGCGCATGCACGTCGTAGCGACCGTCGGTGGCGATCACTTCCTCTTCCAGATAGATCCCTTCGACATCATCGATCGAGATCTGGCGATCTCCCGCGCCCATTCCGGCGACGGTGTCCTTGCGAAGAAAGATCACACCCGCGCCCGCGCTCAGCTGAAGTGGCGCGAAATCGTCGTTCGAACCCATGGGGTCGTAATCGACCAGAAAACGTCCATCCGCGATGATGGTGTCTTCGGATTCGTCGATCTGGATCTGATTGGCGGTGAATGACACCATTCCGCTGGGTTGGAAGATCGCGATCGACGCGACCTGCTCGGGAGGAAGCTCGACTTTCTTCGGCAATCGTGCAAGTGCTTCNGCTTCACCGTCAGGCAGGACCGGCGACGCACCCGGGACGGGTGTCGGGAGCACCGGCCGCGGTGCTTCGAGTGCTTGTGGTCTCGGGCTGAGTGCGGGAAGCGGGGCTGCGAGAAGCCCTCTGAGNTATCGAGCGAGTCGCTTTTCCCCACGCCTGAGAATCGTGTTGATCTCCGGGGGCGTCCGATTGATGATCGCGGTCGACAGTTTGATCGACCCTCGAGCGGAACCGACGATCAGAACATCGTCTCCCGTGACTCCGAGACCGGCTCTTCGGGTCGGTTCCTCGACTCTTGGAAAGTACACCGCAAGTTGGTTGACCAGTCCCTCGGAGGATGGCAGGCGATTGATCCAGACGACCGCTTCCGCGGCAGTGAAGGCATAGCCCCCGACGTCGATCTGGACGTCTCCCTCCAACTGGATTCTGGTGGTGTCATCGACCTGCCAGCTCCAGGCCTGCTGGGCGACCACCCTGATGTCGGAGGCGATGGGTTGAATCGGAAGGACGAATCCCCCGAGCCGGTCTCCCGTCACCGTGACCGTCTTGCCCGGCGCTGATTGCGCTGACTGGGCATTGGCGATCTGACTCTCGGCAGTCTGTGACAAGGCGATCAGACACCCACCGAGAACGGTGAGTGCTTGTCTTCCGAATGAAGTTCTTTTCGGGCATCCTTGCACGAAGGTATGGTACCAGAACGCTCAAAAACGAGATGGCCGTCAGACCTTGTACCGAGGGGGATGGGACGCCAGTCCACCCAGCTCCTTCATCGTCGTCATCGCCAGAAATCCTGTGAACGCAAGCCCCAGCAAGAGCATGGCGGCTCCATACATGCCAGCCGCCAGAAGCCAGCTGGCGGCATACAGACTTTGCCACATGGCGCCGTATCGAGTGAGCTTTTCGGTGGCTTGACGGGGTTCTCCTCGAGCGATCTTGATCCTTGAAATCCAGATGAAGGAGGCGACTGCCAGAATCGGCCACATGATCCCGCTCCAACTGCTGAGTGGCCACCATCCGATCTCATGGCCCTGATACCAACCGGTCATCAGAATGATCACCGACCAGGTGAGGTAGGCCACTCCGATGATGGTGAAGGAGCGGCGGCTCAGAGTCGGTCGCTTGCGACCGATCAGATGAACCGAGAGGCTGATCACCATCGCATGGGTCATCGTGAGCCAGACCGGAAAGGTGAAGGTCAGTTCGTAATTGGGGATGAGCATGTGCATTGCACTCACCAGTCCGATCGCCACCACTCCGACTGCCGGGACGTGTTTTCCCGCCACGTTGTAGAAAAGAATCCCCAGAGCGACCATCAAGGCGAATGCCAGGGCCCATGTTCCAAATGGAAGAGCCGCGATGAGCGCGGCNAGAAGGGCGGAAGTGATGAGGATTCCAGCGGTCCCGGGACGAATCCGACCCGAGGGAATCGGCTTGTCGGGAGAAAAGGTGCTGTCGTGCCGGGCATCCAGAAGGTCGTTCAGGGAGGCGCCGAACGTGAACAGACCGGTGGCGATGATCGCACTCAGCCCCAGAGCCACCCAGAGGGGCATCTTGGTCACGTTCAAATAGGGGTAGATTCCACTTTCCCGGGTGAAAAGCACCGTGAACCAGACATCTCCCACCGCACCGACGGCCATGGCCAGTCGAGTGAGCTGGACCGTGCCGAAGAGCCTGGTCGTGAGCGATCGTCTCATGATGGGTAGAGTAACGACTGAAAGACCTTTCAAGCGCCCCCAAGTGCTGCGCATCCTTTAGGATGCCGCGCCACCGAGGAGATTTCACCATGAGAGACATTCCACGTATGAACATCGATGCCACCGGACTCAGAATAGGCCTGGTCACCAGCGCCTATCACGAGGAGATCACCGCGCGCATGCGTGAGGGGGCGATCACCGCATTCGTCGAAGCAGGCGGCACCGAGGATGATCTCTACGAAGTCGCCGCTCCGGGCGCTTTCGAACTCGTGGTCCTGGCCGATGCGCTCGCCCGAAAGGATCTGGACGGCGTGGTCGTTCTCGGTTGCGTGATCAAGGGTGACACCATGCATGATCAGTACATCTGCAATTCGACCTCACAGATGCTGGCGCACATTTCCTTCGAACACGAGATCCCCGTCGGGTTCGGTCTGCTCACGCTCTTCTCCAAGGAGCAGGGCATGGATCGAGCCGGTGGTGAGAAGGGAAACAAGGGCGAGGAGACCATGAATGCCGTGATCGCCACCGCCCTCGGACTGCAGTCGATCGAGGAGGACCTTCCAGACGCCGCCCGTCGTCATCTGGAAGAGGACGAGGACGAAGGCGAGGACGAAGAGGAATACGAGTACGAAGTCGTCGAGGAGTACGAGGACGGCGAAGAGGCTCCCGAAGAGGAACTCGAGTACGAGGAGGAAGAAGCTTGACCGACGTGACTCGTACTGCAAGGCGATGTGCCCTTCAGGTGCTCTATCAGATGGACGCCATCGACCTCGCGGATCAACTTCCGTTCGCCGAGGAACAGCGCATCCGAAACACACTTGTCGAGGGTGGAAGTTCCGATGAGGCCCGGAATCTCGGAGTCGAACTCGCCAAAGGGGCCTGGGCCGATCGCCTTCGCTGCGATGCGTTGGTCGAACCCTGCACGCCGGAATGGCCCACGCATCGACAACCCATGATCGACCGCAACATTCTGAGACTGGCACTGCATGAGATCGCCGTCGCCGATGTGCCACCCAAGGTGGCCATCAATGATGCCGTGGAACTTGCGAAGGAATACGGCGGCGAGAAGTCGCCCGGTTTCGTGAATGCTGTTCTGGACCGCATCTGGAAGGCGGACGAGCCCGAACAAGAGTCCCCCGTCGATGGGGAAGACTCATGAGTCGCCTGGATGTCATGGTCGCCCGATCATTGGTGCGGGAGTTCTGAACCGATGGGCATCTTCAAATCAACGTTCTCCCGGATCCGCTCGGGCCTGACCAAGACCGCTTCCTCACTGGGGGGGGGACTTCGGTCCCTGCTCACCGGTCGGAAGATCGATGATGCTCTTCTCGATCAGATCGAGACCAGTCTCCTCGCGGCGGATGTCGGTTTTCAGGCCACCACTGAAATCGTCGACGCACTGCGTGAAGACTGGCGTGGCGGTCGCATCAGCACCGGTGATGAAGTGCTGGTCCATCTGAAGGACACGTTGAAGTCCCGCTGGGGTGATGTCGACCGTTCGATCGCCGTCGCCGAGGGATGTCCCACGGTCATTCTCGTCGTCGGTGTCAATGGAGTCGGAAAGACCACGAGTGTCGCGAAGATCGCACACAGTCTTCGCAAGGAGGGGCGTTCGGTCCTACTCGCCGCGGCAGACACCTTTCGCGCCGGCGCGGTCGCGCAACTGTCCATCTGGTCGGAACGGCTCGGCGTCGAGATCGTCAAAGGTGACCAGGGGGCGGATCCCGCTTCAGTGGCATTCGATGCTGCGGAAGCGGCGGTCGCACGTGATGTCGACGTGTTGCTGGTCGACACGGCAGGACGACTTCACAACCAGACCGACCTGATGCGTCAGCTGGTCAAGATCCGTGACGTCATCAGACGCAAGATCCCCGGAGCACCTCACGAGGTTCTTCTCGTCCTCGACGCCACCAGTGGACAGAACGGTCTGGTTCAGGCTCGTTCATTCGGTGACGCGGTCGATGTGACCGGTGTCTTTCTCAGCAAGCTGGACGGCACCGCCCGTGGGGGAATCGTCGTCGCGATTCGTGACGAACTCGAGGTTCCCGTCAAACTCGTCGGGCTTGGAGAACGTCCAGAAGACGTCGAACCCTTCGATCCTGAAGCGTTCATCGACGCGATCTTCGCAGAGGGCTGAAAACCTCGATATGAGTCCGGAATCCGGGTGCTATAGTTGGAACGTCCAACCATATGGAGTCTTTTCAGATGTCTGACGTCGAACCCAGCAACCCCGACCGACCGTCCCGGCGTGGATTCACCCTCGTCGAGATGATCATCACCATCGGCATCATCGGCTTGTTGCTCGGGCTGACCTTCCCCGCACTCAGGACCTTCCAGCGTCAGGCACAGAACGTGCAGTGCTTGAGCAACCTCAAGCAGTTGGGGACCATCCTCCAGACCTACATGAATCAGACCGGTGGGCTCCCACCCATGGTCGATTTCATTCCCGCGGCCACCGACAACGGACCGGTCGGTGGTCTGCCGCAGGCCTTGCGAGGTTTCATCGACAAGGACAACAAGTGCTGGTGCTGCCCTTCCGACGACGACGACCAGGGGTCGCTCTCGACCGGAACAAGCTACTTCTACATGCCGGGGCTTCTTCGATATTCACCCAACGTCCAGATCCAGGTCCAACAGGCGCTCATTCCCTACTACCTGGATCCGATGGTCACTGAAGAACAGCTCGAGCGTCGTCGCACCGAGATGGAATGTCGAATCGTCACGGCCTTCTACCGGCAGGACGGCCGTCGCATGCCCATGCTGCAGGACAGTGTCGATCGACATCCCGGGACTCGCATTCCCAGGAACGCACTCTTCTTCGATGGATCCGTGGGCATGAGCACCGATACCGCCGAGATTCTCGAAGGCGCCGAGGATGACGATGATGATCCTGATGAAGAACCCGGGATGACGGATTCGCTCAGTTTCCTCAAACCCAATATCATGTCGTCAACACCATGAGTCAGCTCAACGACATCATCCAGGATCTTCAGTGGAAGCTCGGCGAACGCCGCCGCGAGTTGACCATCGGCGTCTCCGGCCTGCTGGTCGCGCTGCTCGTGACTCTGCTGGTCTGGTGGACGTTCTTCGTGCGTTGGCAGCCACCGCCGAGCATCTTCGATTCACCGGTTCAGGATGTGCTCGGCTACCTCGCCATGGACGACTTCAGCCAGCTCCCCATGGAGGAGCGCATCCGGTTCCTCCTTGAGTTCTCCGATCGCTTTCGTGGCATGGAACAGTCGGACTCGGCCACCATGGCTGCGTTCCTCGCCGGCATCACCGGTCCGGTCCGTGAGACCGCGACTCAGAACATCCGGGTGCTCGCCAAGGACATCATGGTCGACGGTGCGGCGGAATACGTGAACATTCCCTTCGCCGAACGCGGAGCCTATCTCGATGAGTGGGTTCTGAAGTGGACCGCACTCGGAGAACGCGCGGTCACCGGTGAAGAACCTTCCGGCACGGATGAGGAACGCCTCGAAGACATGCGAGCCAATGCCGAACGGGACACCACCCGTGAGATGGACGACTCCCGCATCCCGGATCTCACCACCGTCGGCGCGGTGCGCTTCATGGACTTCTGGTCGAGCGAAGTCGAGACCAGTGCCAGCCCGCGAGAGCAGGGCCAGATCGTGGTCTTCATGCGCGACCTGCGCAAGCACTTCACCGGGAATTGATGGCGACCCCTTCGGTCGCCTCTTCCGTGATGTCCACTCCTTCATCAAACAGCCACGCGCCGATCGACGCTGAAGGCTCATCTTCCTGATCCGCTCGGCCC
>NYVB01000151.1 GCA_002684315.1 Planctomycetaceae bacterium
GTCGACGGTTTGGTTCCTGACGAGTCTGGAAGCGAGTGCATGGCTGTCCTGGTTGAGACATCAGACTCTGGCTCGAGGGTTTCCCAGGCTGGACGTGCTCTTCATCGTTACCAGGGGCCTGTGCCTGCTGCCTTTGGGGATTCTTCCCTGCCTTGCGATCTTTTATGGCAACGAGACCGTGAGGACGGTGGTGACGATCTCGGGACTTTGCCTGTTCACGATCATCGGCATCGGCTGCTGGCTGCTCACGATGATGTTCAAGGACATGCATTGGCAATCGATGACACGTCACTGGAAACTCGAGAACAGCGATGACATGCTGGCAAGCCGACTGAAGACCGTCCAACGCTCGACGCCTTCGAGCGAGGATCACGGGGAGATCGAGCTGGCTGGTTCCGATGAAGTCGAGACGCCGGACTCAGAGTGAGTCGGCACCGCCGCCGAACGCACGTTCAGCCAGGTCAACGGCACGACGCAGGGCGGCGGTCTTGTTCAGAGTCTCTTCGAACTCGAGGGTGGGATCCGAGTCGAGCACGATCCCGGCTCCAGCCTGAAGATCGACGACCCACTCGCCATCGACCTGCATCGTGGGAATGACGATCGTTCTTAATGCGAGGGCGATGTCGGCTCCTCCACCAAGCCCGATGGCACCGATGCCTCCGGCATAAGGTCCGCGGCGGGTTGGTTCCACTTCATCGATGATCTCCATGGCACGGATCTTCGGAGCACCACTCACGGTTCCCACCGGAAGGGTCGCGCGCAGGGCATCCCATTGATCAAGATCGGAGCGCAGACGTCCCGTGACCGTCGAGGAGATGTGCATGACGTGGCTGTATCGCTCGATCTCCATGCACCGATCGATCGAAATCGAGGCGGGTTCACAGGCACGCCCGAGGTCGTTCCTGGCCAGATCGACCAGCATCACATGTTCGGCGCGTTCCTTCTCGTCGGCGAGAAGTTCCCGTTCCAGAGCGAGATCCTCGTCGTCCGTCCGTCCACGGCGTCGCGTCCCCGCAAGCGGCCGACTGGTGACGACCTCGTCACGGACACGACAGAGAATCTCAGGACTTGCCGCGACCAGAATGCATCCCTGGGATTGAAGGTAGATCTGATAGGGACTTGGATTGACGACACGAAGCGCGCGGTAGATGTCGAAGGGATCCGCGGTCGTGGTGCGCCGAAGCCTTTGACTGATGACGGTCTGAAAGACATCACCCGCGGCGATGTATTCCTTCACGTCCTCGACCACGGCCTTGAACGCCTCGGGCGTGAAGTTCGAGGTGCAGGGTTTCGAGTCATGACTCGAAAGATCCCCTTCGATCAGCCCGGGCTCGAGTCGGACCAGTGAATCGGTCAGCAGGCTCGAAACCTCCTCGAGTCGACGTGATGCATCATCGAAGGCATGCTTGATCTCCGGCCAGCGACTCACATCACTCCTGATGAGAACATGAATCCGCTTCGAGACGTGATCGAAGATCACGAGTTCCTCGTACAGCCCGACGTGCATGTCGGGAAGACCCCGGTCGTCGTCAGGTGCATCCTCGAAGGCGAGTTTGCCGGCTTCGAGCCAGCGAACGGCGTCGTAGCCGATGTGACCGACCCAGCCACCGCAGAAGCTGTCGGGGAGCGTGTCCATCGGTGTTCCGAGTTCGACGTTCGAAGCGAGCTTGCGAGGCACCGAAAGNGGGTCGGNTTCCNGNGTNCTNCGNTCGGTGCCGGCTTCNTTGTCTCGAACGATGACCTCATGGCCATGCGCGACCACCTCGAGACGGGGGCGTGCGCCGAGCACGGACGTCCGACCGACCTGTGCTCCCTGCCCGCCTTGCTCCACGGATTCGAAGAGNAAACTNGGAGCGGTGCGATCATCCGCTTTCACCAGAGCTCGATAGGCGAGCACCGGGGTGAGCCGGTCGCTCATCAACGTCCGGTGAAGAATGACGGGAAGTCCGTGCCGCGCTTCATCCTCGAATGTCCGTTGATCGATGGCCATGTGGAAAGGATACGGAACTCCGTCCCCTCCTGCCGGGTTAAGAACTACACTTCCACCATGCAGACCCAGCCACATTCCGGGAATTCACTCGATCAAGGCGTTTCGATGAACCAGCACATCGCCTCTCTCAAAGGATTGCAGAAGACCTATTTCAAACCGGATGGGTCGGTTCTCGTCGACGCCCTCAGAGGGATCGATCTGGATATTCCCAAGGGGCAGTACCTGGCCATCATGGGCGCCTCCGGTTCCGGAAAATCGACCTTGATGAACCTGCTTGGATGCCTGGACACGCCCACCAGCGGGTCGTACCTGCTGGAAGGCATCGATGTCGCCACACTTCCAGACGAGGAACTCAGTTCGATCAGAGGTCGAAAGATCGGCTTCGTCTTCCAGGCCTTCAATCTGATCAGCGAACTGGACATCGTGGAGAACGTCTGCGTCCCTCTGCTCTATCAGGGAATTCCACGACCGGTCAGAAGAAAGCGTGCACTCGAAGCCCTGGACCAGGTCGGCCTCGGCGATCGGATCACCCACCGTCCTCGCGAATTGTCGGGAGGCCAGCAACAGAGAGTCGCGGTCGCACGTGCTCTGGTGACGAAACCAGCCATCGTGCTGGCGGACGAACCGACGGGAAATCTCGACTCGACGACGGAACGCTCGCTGCTCAACCTCTTCGACGAACTGCATGATGACGGCATGACGATGATCATCGTGACCCACGAGCCCACGCTTGCCGAACGCTGCCAACGAATCATCAGACTCAAGGATGGATCGATCGACGTCGACGAAGCCGGCGGCAAAGCGACATGAAACTCATGGGAATCGATCCCGGACTCAACATCACGGGNTATGCCTGCGTCGAATGCGGGCAAGGCTCCGAACCACCTCGCCTGCTGGAGGCGGGCGTGATCAGAATGCCCAAGACGAAAGACCTCCCCGTGCGACTGGGACATCTCTTCGAAGAACTGGAATCACTGCTGAACGAGTTCTCTCCGGGCAGGCTGGTCGTCGAATCGATCTTCAGCCACAAACGATTCCAGGGGTCGGGACTTCTCATGGGGCACGCTCGCGGCGTGATCCTGCTTGCCGCCCAACGACGTGGCATTCCAACCGGTGAACTCGCCCCCGCCGAGGTCAAGAAAGCGTTGACCGGAAATGGGCGCGCGACGAAAAGTCAGATGCAGCATGCGGTCATGTCGCAGTGCGGCTTGTCGGAAATCCCTTCGCCACCCGATGTGGCGGATGCGATTGCAATCGCACTCGGCGCGGCACACCGAGGGCACCTCGATGACCACGGTCTCGAGTGAACCGCTCAGGCGTCCCAAGGGGTCAGAACCAGGCTGACCGGAGTACCGGGAGCCGGCACATTCTCAGAGCGAATCTCCCAGACTGCAGCATCGACCGAAACCTGGTCCGAGATCACTCCGGGCAGTCCGAGCACCTCATCTCCGAAAGTGGCGAAACCGACGAGCGAACCACTGTAATCCGCGACATACCGTCCCTTCTGGTCGAACCGGGANCCGCAGAACATCCATGGTGTCGGAGGAAAGACGGTTCCATCGGGCGACCCCATGACCATCTCCTCGACACTTGATTCGATGACATGACCATCGAGGTCGGTGAAACGAACCCGAATGCGAACCGGGGCCCCGGTGGGAGGAACTCGTTCTATCTCGTATCGATCACCGCGCTTCGTCTCCAGCCACCGCCCCGGGACGCCCGACTCGAGGCCGATCAGGAGAAGCGCGGAATGAACGAGGCTTGGCTGACAGTCGGACACGAAGATCGATTCGTGTTCTCGAGTACCACGAAGACAGGCAATCTGTTCGATCCAGCCGGAGTCGATCGCGATGGAGGCAGGAATCAGAACCTCGCGTGAATCAAGATGACACTCGATTCCACCCGCAAGATGGATGATTCTCGACGGACCTGGTTGCCAGATCGATTCATCCGGTTCGAGGATCGCCTCGGAGGCCGACGTGGGAGCGTCCCTCTGAGGAGAGACACACCCACTCAAGATGCCGCAGACGATGAGCACGGCGCGGGTACTCAACCATCTGGGAATTCCTGACCTGATGCTCATGGAGGGGAGCGTACCATCAGAATGACGATCGAGAAGACATGCTTCAGGATGAAAAAAAGGCCCGGTCGAGGCGAACCTCAGACCGAGCCCTTCCGGGGGCAAGTGAAGTGGCCTCAACCTGATAGAGGGAGACCTGAGTGAACAAAGTCACTGAAAACAATACTATCTCAATCAATCGACGAAGCAAGACCGTGGTCTGAGATACTTTTTCGAGTTTCTCCTGTCTTTTGTGTCCTATAGTCCGTCTGAATGCCTCAGACCCCCCCTCTCACTTGAAAAACGGTGCCAAGTGCCCACAACGCTCTCCAGAACCACGAGATTCTGCATCCACCCCTCGGAGGGAGTGGACAGAAAGCCGAATAAGAACAACTCGTACGCGTCCTCACCGGGGCCTCGTGGCCTTGCGGCCTGGTACGAAACGCTTGTTGAAGTTCAAGGTGAACCCGATCCGAAGTCCGGATACATCATCGGAATCGACAAGATCGACAAGGCCGTGCGCCAGACCGTGCTGGAACCTTTGGGCAGAGCCCTCAGGGGAGAGGACCCCAGAGATCTCCCCGCACTGGTTCTGGACCTCGCATCACGGACGCAGGACGCGTTGCAGAGACCTGTTTCCGGATTCACATTGAGAGTCACTCCAAGGCATGAACTTGGATGGGTCAACGAACACAACGGCTGCATGCCGAAACCAGGAGACACCATGTCGACACAGGAATTGAATTTGATGATCCGCATCCAGTTCGAGTTTGCAGCATCCCACCGCCTCCACTGCCCCGAGGAATCCGACGAGTGGAACCGAGACGCCTTTGGCAAATGCAACAATCCTGCGGGACATGGACACAACTACCGTGTCGAGGTCTGCGTGACACCTGATCTCGATGAGAACCGTCACTCGAAGATGACTTTCGAAGTCGTCGAGGCCATTGTGAAACGGGAGGTCATCGACCGTTTCGATCACCGCAATCTCAACGAGCAGTGCACGGAATTCGAAGAGCTCAATCCATCGGTGGAGAACATCACTGCGGTTTCAAGAGATCTCTTGATGGCCCCTCTCGCCGAAGCGGGAGGACGTCTTCGGGAGCTCACAGTCTGGGAGACGGAAAAGACGAGCTGCACCTGCAGGGTCTGATCGTCCATCGAGCTCAGGTGAGTTCATCCTCGGCCATCAGGCGGAAGCCCTTGCGTCTGAGAATCTGACCGGCGAAGGTGTTGTCATCGACGGCGAGTGCCAGCAACTGCATCGGCCCGGAGGGATGAGTCGGCAGAATCGGATAGGCGAATCTGATGTTCAATTCCGCACCGAGAAGATAGAGGCACGCGTTGGTCAGCGTGTTGACCTCGTCGAGTTCGAGCACGAGAAGCTCGACTTCGGAAAAGCTGAAGCCATGCTGGCGCAGAAGAAAACGTGCGGCATCCGCGTTGTCGAAGATCATTCTCACCACGGCATGNTCCGATGAATCGAGCACGCTGATCGCGGACATCGTCACATCATGAGCTTCGTCGAAGAGTTGCACGAGCTCCAGCAGCTTGCCGACCCGATTGTCCAGAAAGACACCGAACTGACGGACCGATGGCGGTGCGTATCCTTGTTCCGTTCCAAGCGGCATTTGTGACATTGAGAATTCATCCAGGTCAAGCGTGCTGACATACCCGTGAAAGGCCAACCCGAAGTATAGCCCGTCACACGTTGCACACGATCACGGAGCTCTGAAAGAGACTCAAGTCGTCGAAAGAAAATCAGGTGTCGGACATTCCGGAAGCAGGCCTGATTCGGCGGCGGACGTCAGGAGCGCTCGAACGGCTTCACGTCCGCGCTCACCGTAGTCGAGGGTCCAACGATTGACGTAGAGATCGACGAATGCACCGGTTATGTCGGCATCCAGTCCCCTCGCCCATTCCTGAGCTCGACGAATGGACTCGTCCCGATGCTCCATCGAATACTTCAGGGATGCCTCGAGAAGTCCGACGATCTCCTGACTCGCACCGGCACCGAATCGTTCGTCGAGATCTCGCCGGACGACGTTCGCGCCAAGCGGCAACGGAAGATTCTTCTCCCCTTCCCACCAGGCTCCCAGGTCCTGGACCTGAACCAGCCCCTCCTCTTCGAAGGTCAGCTGACTTTCGTGAATGACGACACCCGCATCGAAACGTCCGGAAGTCACGGCTTCAGGAATCTCGTCGAATGGCATCGAGGTCCAATTCACGGCATCACGCCCGAGCATGAGACTCGAAACCAGATACGCCGTGGTTCGGTCACCGGGAACGGCGATGGAGGGACGTGTCGTTCGCAGAGTCTCGAGATCGGTGGGCTCTCGNGCGACGAGGCGAGGTCCGTAGCCGTCACCGACACTCGCTCCGCATCCCGTGATCACGTAGCGATCGGCGATGTGCGGATAGCACGCGCAGGAAATGCCCGTGATTTCAAGCGCGGACTCGTCATCCGAGTCACAAGCATGGTTGTTCAGAGTTTCAATGTCCTCGACGACCTGCTCGAACCTGAAACGATCGCTGGACAGCCGAGCGGGCTCGCCATCACGTTCGAAGAGAGGCCACCACATGAAGGCGTCATCAGGNTCGGGACTGTGTCCCAGACGAATGGTCGCACGCGCGTCTGTCTTGTGTGTGTTCATGACTCGACAATCGTAGCCGAGCCGGGTGGTCCAAGTCAGCAGTTCCAGGCAGAAAGAAGGATGGTGAGGTCCCCCCCGCCGACGGTGCCGGAGCCATCAATGTCGCCGGTTCCTTGATTGCCCCAGTTTCCGAGCAGCTGAGCCAGATCNGAGCCACANACCTGGCCATCGCCATCGATGTCGGCNGTCTCGTAGATGCCCGCGTAGATGACCGCACCGAGATCGGCATCGATCGTGATGTCGATCGAATTGACACCGGAGGGCAATGATTCGGGNAGGACGCTGACCGAGATCGTCTGNAGGCCGATGTTCGACATCATCAGCAGGCCATCNGCCCGAGTGATGGCACCGTCGATCGTGATGAAATCATCCGCNANGGTCGTGGAGACTCCCGANCCGACGAGATTTCCGCTGTAACTGAAATCCAGNTCGAGTCCGTANCGAACGGAGTTGAGTGCCCAGGTNTCGTTGACGATGGGNACGTCGGAGGGAGGCGAAAGNAGATTNAGCCTCAGACTGTCGACATTGACGNTGANGGTCTCGANACATCCGAAGANGGAGCAGAAGAAANCCAGCTCGAGCTGNCCACCCTGCATCAGNAGGGAATGANCATTGACATCCAACATGTCGAAGGACGATGTCGGCTGAACCGAGAAGGCGCTCTCGATCAAGGTCGTGGTCGCGGAATCATTTGCCGTCGATGGAGGAAGGCCTGGCACATCCAATGTCATTTGAACGTCGACTGGAACCAGAGCACCGGGCACTGCGTCGAGAATGACATCAGCTTGCGCGATTGACGAAACGAGCACGAGGGAACCGGCGATCATTCTCAGGGACATCTCATTCTCCACAGTAAGGTGACTAAAAGGCCTGTTTCAAAGTAGCCGATGGGAATTCAGATGCAAGAACTCTTCGAGA
>NYVB01000152.1 GCA_002684315.1 Planctomycetaceae bacterium
TCTATATATAATGCGGGCTTATCATTACGTCAAGAGAAAAAATAGGGGGCTATGCAGATTTTTTTTGGTGTGGTAATTTTACAACAGTTTCAAGGTGGATAAGGAAATAAAGTATGACTAAAGCAGTTAAGGAAACAAGAGGCCGTAAACCATACAAGAATGGCGGTCATGGTGGTGGATGGCAACGGCTTTCGACGCAGCTTGCAAATGTATTTGACAAGGCAATAGAGAAGCATGGCGGACAAGATGCACTGGCTCAAACGATAGCAAGCGAGATAGACGAACGACCTATTGAAGCATTGCGCCTACTGGCAACGCTTATGCCCAAGAACATCAACCTTAATGCTGAGATATCGCCAAGCGATAGCCTAACGGCTGCGCTGTCTAATGTGCAAAGCGCATTGGAGTTGCAGCGTAGTGAGAAAGCGCNAGTTACNTACGAGGCNGAATNNAGNGATGAACAGAGCGAGAACGANAAGGCNGATTAGCCCCCCCCNTTGATTTNAGCGGCGGGGGTAGCNNTATACNTATATAGTATNNNCNNANNCTGTNNCNTNTTTACAACACCCCCCCCTGTTCTCCACAGCTCGTAAGTAACTACCCCCATAAAAATTTTTTTCTTCTTTTTTCTTCCTCTCATTTAGTACTGACACGCTGTCATATAGAAGATAGATAAGATTATATTAACTATTAAGTTACTAGTTCTATACGCCACTCTGTCAGGGGGGTACTGACACGCTGTCACTACCCCATGTCACGTTGTCACCACTCCACCCCCTTGCAGACCGCTCCGCCCTGTGTCATATTTGCAACAGAGGAGANAACAAAATCGGTTGAGCGTTTCTCCTCCTTGACGCTCCCGACGGTGGGGCGGGCTTCTTTCCCTTTCGGCTCGCCCCATCATAACAAGGAGAGAGAGATGGAAAAAGAAAACATGTCTGTTGAGGAGCTATTGCTTGCCATTGCTCTNGACCCCGTATTATTCGTTGAGTCTATCTTGCAGGCCAGTCCAGAGGAGTGGCAGCGTAATGCTCTGTATGCTGTGCGGGACAATGACCGCGTAGCTATCCGNTCTGGTCACGGTATCGGCAAGACTGCATTTCTTTCNTGGTTGATACTCTGGTGGGTATTGACACGCTCNCCCAGTCGGATAGCATGNACTGCCAACACTGCTAGTCAGTTGTCAGACATTTTATGGGCAGAGGTCGCAAAGTGGCATCGTCGTATGCCAGAGGGCCTGAAAGAACTAATTGAAGTGAAGTCTGACAAAGTTGAGCTTANTGGGCAGGACAGNTTTGCTGTCGCCCGAACTGCACGTCGTGAAACTCCAGAGGCGCTGCAAGGTTTCCACTCACCTAATATGCTGTTCTTGATTGATGAGGCATCTGGTGTGGACGACATCATCTTCGAGGTCGGAGAGGGTGCGATGTCCACCGAGGGTGCGAAGACTGTGATGACGGGCAACCCGACTCGTACGTCTGGNTACTTCTATGAAGCCTTCAATAAGATGANAGATAGGTTCTTTACAATGAAGGTCGCATCATCTGATAGTACTCAGGTGAGTAAAACCTTCATGGAGGATATGAAACTCAAGTATGGCGAAGACAGCAACATCTACAGAGTTCGTGTTCTTGGAGAGTGGCCTGAAGCCGACGACGACGTGGTTGTACCACTGCACCTCTTGCAGTCAGCATCCACGCGAGAGCAGGAAGCAGCAGAAACCACCCCCGTTGTATGGGGTCTTGACGTGGCACGTTTCGGTACGGACAAAACAGCTCTATGCAAACGCAAGGGTAATGTTGTAACAGAGCCTATCAAAACTTGGCGCAACAAAGACCTNATGGAAGTATGCGGGATTATCCTCAATGAATATGAAACGACTCGATGGGGCGACCGTCCTGCTGAAATACTGGTTGATAGTATCGGTCTTGGTGCTGGCGTTGTTGACCGTCTCATGGAACTTGACCTTCCTGTGCGCGGTATCAACGTCGCGGAGTCNCCTGCAATGGGCGACAGATATGGGCGTTTACGAGATGAGTTGTGGTTTCTCGCAAAAGAATGGTTCGAGTCGCGGGACTGCACCATTCCGCCGCAAGAGGAGNTNATAGACGANTTGTCNAAGCCGCGCTTNAAGTTTACCTCNAACGGTAAGCTGAAGGTNGAGAGCAAAGACGAGATGAAGNGNCGTGGCTTGAACTCNCCTGACCTTGCAGACTCCTTCTGCCTGACCTTCGCTGGTCGTGCCAGCATNGGCAAAGATGGCTCNCGNCANAAATGGANCAGGTCAATAAATTATGAGAAAGCGAACTGGGTNGTCTGATGGCTTATATTGAGTTTGAAGAAGATACAGATGACTTTGACATCTTGGTTGCCACCCTTGATGGCCTGAATGGTCTTGGCACTGACTGGGATGACCTNCTGAACTTGACCTTGCTTGCATCTGCGTATTGTGGTCAAATGGCGGAGATTTCGCCTGACGAATACATGGAGATTGTTTCGTCCATCCGCGTTACGGAAGATGGCATTTACGGAGAGGCTTGATGGCTAAGAAGGTTGTAACTACGTTTGAGGTGCGAACACCAGTGCGTCGCCGTCATAAAAAACGTGGTCTGCACATTCGTAAGAAGCTCGGCCCGAAAAGCAATATGAGGATTCGCTAATGGCTATCGTCTATCGTGGTGAGCGTTTTGCTGGTTACAACAAGCCGAAGCGTACCCCCAAGCATCCGAAGAAGAGCCACGCGGTTCTAGCAAAAGAAGGTGACAAGATTCGCCTCATTCGTTTTGGTCAGCAAGGTGTGCGTGGTGCTGGCAAAAACCCTAAAACCAAAAAAGACAAAGCGCGAAAAAAGTCTTATTATGCNCGTCACAATGCACAAGGTAAGCCGACAAGTAAGTTGTCTGCAAAATACTGGTCACATAAAGTNAAGTGGTAGGAGTTAGATATGCCTTACGGAAAAGGNACTTATGGTTCGCAGGTTGGAAGACCTAAGAGTAAAAATAGCAAAAAGAAAAAAGTTGCTAAGAAGANGACGAAGAAGAGGANGGNATAATGGCTAAGGGTATGGCTCATTACTTCCGAGATGGCACTCGCCATAAAGGTGGTATGCACAAGATGTCAAATGGCGAACTGCACAGCGGCGCTCGACACACTGAATCAAGTAAGAAACTTTANCACTTTGGCGACCTTTCAAATACTGCTAAGAAAAAGGCAAGGAAACGGTCATAATGTATGTTACTGTTTACACGCGTAACCGTGCTGCCGAGAAAGCAGCAGCATTGGAAGCGGAGAAAGTAGCTAAGAAGGCTGCACCTAAGAAACGTGGTCGCCCACGCAAACAGAGGACAGAGAAATGATTTGCCCACATTGCGGATACCCCAATCCAAATGGTTACACAGAGCGTTGCAAAGGCTGTCGCAAGCCGCTAAGTGAAGCTCCTGTTGTTAAGGAAAAGCCCAAAGTAGCTAAAGTAGCTAAAACGGCTAAAAAGGCTAAAGTATCTAAGAAAGCATAGTTATGGCTAAAATGGACGACATTGAGTTTCAGGGCATTGTTCGCAATGAGATTGAACAAGCGCTAGGTCACTACGATACGGAGTACTCGCAAGACCGTATCGACGCGATGGACTATTACTTGGGCGAACCGTTTGGCAATGAACAGCCAGACCGCTCTCAAGTTGTTAGCACCGAAGTATCTGACACTATCGAACACATCATGCCGTCCTTGATGCGNATCTTTACGCAGTCTGAAGAGTATGTGCGTTTCGCACCTCACGGGCCAGAAGACGTAGCTGTAGCCGAACAAGCCAGTGATTACTGCAACTGGGTTATCAATAACGATAACCGTGGTTTTGAAATCATGCACAACTGGTTCAAGGATGCTTTGATTCTGAAGAACGGTGTCGTTAAGTTTTACTGGGATGAGAAGACAGATATTGAGACAGANGAATATGCTGACCTCAATGATGAAGANCTGACNNTCATTCTTGCAGACCCAGAAGTCGAGATTGTCGAGCAAGANGAACGCACCATCGGTGAGGANATGATTACCCCTGATGGTATGATGATTCCTGCNCCNGTGCTGTATGACATCAAAGTTAAGCGNACCAAGACAGACGGTAAGGTCTGCATTGAGAATGTGCCACCAGAAGAGTTTTTGATTACGAGCCGCGCCAAGTCTCTTGAGGATGCAGACTTTGTAGCGCACCGCTCGTCAATGTCTGTCAGTGACCTTGTGCAGATGGGTTACAGCAGAGATGAGATAGAAAAATATGCAGGAGTCTCAGATGTTGAAACGTCAGAAGAAAGAACCAGCAGGTTTGAAGACCTTGAAGGAGGCGCTCCTTACGACAGCCTTGACCCGACCATGCGNGATGTTCTCGTTACGGAATGTTATATTCGTTCTGACTATGATGGTGACGGGGTGGCTGAGTTNCGTCGNGTTCTTACAGTAGGAAACGGATANCACGTTCTTGAAAATGAAGAGTGTGACCAAATCCCATTTGCTATCCTGTCACCTATCCTGATGCCGCACCGTGCGATTGGTCGCTCGGTTGCAGAGCTTGTGATGGATGTGCAGCTTATCAAATCTACCCTGATGCGTCAGTTGCTCGACAACATCTACAACACTAACAATGCNCGTGTTGTTGCCGTTGAAGGNCANGTAAATCTTGATGACTTGTTGACGAACNGNCCNGGNGGCATCGTNCGNACTCGTACCGCTGGNGCNGTNCAGCCNCTNCAAGTTCCCGAAGTTTCTTCTTCTGTCTTCCCTGCACTGAACTACATGGACAGTGTGCGTGAGCAGCGTACTGGCATCAGCAAGCANTCTATGGGTCTTGATGCAGATNCATTGCAGTCCACTACCGCTACTGCTGTGGCTGCTATGCAAGCTGCTTCGCAAGGCAAGATTGAGATGATTGCCCGTGTGTTTGCTGAGACAGGTGTNCGCGCCTTGTTCCGTGGCATCCTGCACTTGGTTACGAAGTATCAAAACAAAGANAAGATTATTCGCCTGCGTAATAACTTCGTGACAATGGACCCNCGNCAGTGGGACAANATGTACGANGTNCAGATTAACGTAGGNCTTGGCACTGGTCAGCGTGAGCAACAGCTTGCNACNCTNTTCCAGATTGCTGCCAAGCAAGANGGAATCATGGCGACAATGGGGCCAAACAACCCGATTGTTACNCCCATTCAATATCGCAATACGCTGTCTAAGATTGCAGAGCTTTCTGGCTTCAAAGATGCCAGCGAGTTCTTCCAAGACNCGCGTAATGCTCNGCCNCCNCCACCGCAACAGCAAGGCCCGAATCCGCAAATGCAAATGGAGATGGCTAAAGCTGAAAATGAATTGGCTCTCAAGCGCGAGAAGATGCAACTTGAGTTGCAGTTTGAGCGTGAGAAGATGGCTGCTGAGTTGGACTTACGCCGTCAAGAATTGGAGTTTGAGCGTCAGTTACGTTTGGAGAAGCTGCGCTCAGATATTGAGACATCTGTTAATCTGCCGAGGGTCTAACTATGGCTCTGCCAGATATGCTGTCATTTGAGGACTTGCAGGACATTTTAAATGTCTCCGCACCCACTGGCGTATCTGCACCTCCTGCCATGCC
>NYVB01000153.1 GCA_002684315.1 Planctomycetaceae bacterium
ATGAGACAAGGCCCTTAAACATGGCCACTTCTTTTAGGCCAAGAAGCTCATCGCATCCATCAAGTGTGATGTGTTCTAAATCGGGAGCCTGAAGGTGCAACTCTTGAATGTCATCGCCATGCACACCGCTCCAAGAAAGAACTACCTCGCGAGCATCTTCGTGAATGGACGAAATATAGTTACTAATTTCAACCCGCTCGCGCATGCTTCGTACGAATCGCGCATCAACTTCTGACACACGCGTGCCGACCGTTTGAAGTCTTCTAAGACTACGAACTCGACTAAGAGGCTCAAGATTAAGTTGATCTAAATTATGCTTTACCGCATTCATCTTAAGCTCAATAAGCGATGGGCAACTCCCCGAACTGAGCGCCTCTACAAAACCATTGATCTGGACCAAATTGGCAACATTTCTAATGACAATAGATCTCAACGTAGGCAACTCAGGCACACCACTTGAAAAAACGTTATTGCTGGCATAGATGATCAAACACTCCAACTCGCAACATGAAATCACTTCCCTCAAATCCGTAATCTGAGCATTTGAACGAATCTCTAAGATGCGAAGTCCCTGACAAAACTCAAGGAATTCAAGTGACCACCCCGATGCGCGAACAGCAAGGTGCTGGATATCTACACGTTTCAGAAAATTAGAAATAGCCCCCCTATCACTACTATCAATAAAAGCCGAATCCCATCCGCGTTCCAACCAAAGTCTTGCATAATCTTCAGGCTGCATCTCAAGCTTAAGAGGACATGGAATTTCCTTTCGATGTAAGTCTCGAAAAGAAGTATTGCTCGCGTGTTCATCTAAATAGTCACCGGTAGGATATTGATCAACTTCAGAAACCAGCATCTTGACGGGGGGTCTTGGTCCAAGTTTTGATTTGCGACCCATTTTCAGCCATCTCCGAACTGTGTTTTAAGAAACAAGACTTCCATCCGTCGACTCAGGTAGGGTTGCTTCAACGTTTCACGGCCCGGAGCTGCTCGGTGATACCGGGCCATGCACGTCCGACCACGTCCGGATCGACCTTGAATTCAAGCAATTTCCCGATGTATTGGACGATACCACGCATCTGCTGATTCCATCCGCTTCGAATCGTGTTCAACGCCGTCTGACCGTTGTTGTTGCGAATCATCGGATCGGCTCCCCGGCTGAGAAGCAACGTGACGGTGCTCGAACGACCCAGAAAGGCGGCGGCATGAAGGGGTGTTCCACCATCGGCATTTTTTCGGTTGATGTCCGCACCCTGATCAAGAAGCATCCGGACCGCATCATCCTGACCCATGATGGACGCCCAGGAGAGAGGCGAAATTCCCTTCTCGCCAAGTCGGTCGGGGTCGGCGCCGTCACGAACTGCCTTTTCGATCGCTTCGAGGTCGCCCTCCTTCGCGGCACGCCACAACATCGTTCCAGCAGGCTCCGGCAGCTGCATTGAAGAGACTCCGCCATGTTCGGCGAGCAGACCCGCGACCTTGGGACGATTCGACTCGACGGCATCCAGGTCGACGGAGAACCCCAGCCACCCCGACCAGAACTCGGCAATGCCGCGCATCTCATCGTTCCACGGCGCGGTCGTGACATCCAGCGGGGTGGAGCCATCGTTGTTTCTCACGTTCGGATCCGCACCAGATGTCAGGAGAAGTTCGACCNCCTCGTAGCGACCGAAGAAGCCGGCAGCGTGCAATGGGACACCACCATCATTGGAGGTGGCGTCGAGATCCGCACCCTCTTCGATCAGAAGACGCATCACATCAATCCT
This sequence comes from Planctomycetaceae bacterium, assembly GCA_002684315.1. The sequence continues at coordinate 1,767 of NYVB01000153.1, forward strand.
GCCCGTGATCGCTGCGAGGCCGAGCGCACTCCCCCCACCCTCATCGCGTTCGTTGATGTCCGCACCATCAGCAAGATGTGCCTTGATGGCGTCCANATCACCGAGCTTGGCCGCCGCCAACAAACTCTCATCGGAAGTCTGCTTCCCACCGAAGACTGGTGGCGGCTCCGGCGCGTCGTTCCAGATCGGCATGTCGGTGCCGGAAACCTCGGGNTCGATCATGCCACGCCGCTCCTTCACGAAAAGGCGAATGCGGTCCGGATCGAAGGAGGTCAGCTGAATGGGGCAGAGATACGGTCTGGCCATCGCCTCGACACGATCGATCTCCTCGAGGATCGCGTCCTCGTTCCAGACATCCTGAAGCAGACCTCGCATCGTCTCCGCGTAGCGGGCTCGAGCCGACGGCATTTGATAGAGACGGTACGCGAGTCGTCCGACGGTTCGAACACAACGAGGTGATGCAGGATCCTCGCCCAGCTTGCTGTAGGTCTCGAACATCGCATCCGCACCCCAGGGAATGAAGTGCAGCTTGCCGGTCTCCGGGTTGTCGTAGACGAAGAAGTTGTTGCGGTTTCCCGAGTAGCCGTCCCAGAAACTGAGCAAGCCCTCCATCGCCCAGAAGGAGTAGAACGCGTCCTGATCGACGACCTCCCAGATCGCTTGCTCCGCGCGGGCATCATCTTCGATGTCGAGTGCCTCGATCAGACCCTCGAGTCGGGCCAGACCGGATTTCTTCGACCCGGACTTGCGTTCGAATCCACCGGCCCAGTCATCGTAGAAGTCGACCACGGTCCCTTCATAGAGCGTCCCATTCTCGTTNCCGAACGCATCATTGAGAAATGGATCACGCACGGAGTCGATGTGACTGTAGACACCGAGATTCCGGCCGTTGACCGTGACGTTGGCAAGCGCGGCACGAGGCGCGGGAACACCGGTANCGCGAAAGAGTTCGTACCCGATGAACTGACTCATCAACGTGGTGTCCTGCTTGTTGTTGTTCAACGTGAGGTTGACACGGCCATCGATGTCGCGGCCCTTCTGGTACTTGTCGAGTTTGACCTTGAGAGACGGACGGCGCGAGTCAAGTGAACCCAGAAATCCCTTTTTTCGCAGACCGACGTTCTCGAAAAGTTTCCCATTGATGGTGACATCGGCGGAGACATAGCTGAATGGGGACTCGACCGTCTCGAACTGTCTCGAAGGACCGAGCGCTTCCGCGAACGATCGTTTCTGCATTCGAATCTCATCCCAGTCATCCTGATCCACCGTGATCTCGATCTGAAGAACTTCATCCCGGGGAAAAATGTCCCCGAGTGNCGATTCCAGATCGTCACCATGTGCGAAGAGAGGCATGCAGAGACTGAAGANAAGACAGACTGGAATGATCGGGGCAGGCATCAGCTTGGTGATCCAGATTCGGCGATTTCGTCTCACGTGCATGTCATTGGCTCCTGAAATCTGAAATGAGCATCATTCGTCATGTGGTCATTTCGAAAGATACCACCCTTGAAAACCGAAGAGCGCGCCAGACAGTGAAACTCGACGAACTCTCGGCCGGGCATCTCGTAGATGTGGGAAGAGAAACGCCGAGAACCACTTGATCGGCATCGCGACGGGCCTACACTAACGTCAATCAGTTGTCAGTAAGAACCGGGCTCCAGGCCTGCAACCAGCGAAAACCATGAACGCACGACCCACCATTGACGCCGACCTCAAAGGTCCCGGAGAACTCGAAGGATGAGTCTGGAGTGGCTGGTCATNGGTGGTGGGATTCATGGCGTGCACATCGCGGCACGGTTGCTTGGTGATGCGGGTGTCTCTCCCGCTCGCCTTCGCATCGTCGATCCGGGCGAACGACTGCTCGACCGGTGGAGAGACTGCACCACGACGACCGGCATGAACCATCTGCGCTCTCCTTCGGTCCACCACCTCGATCTTGAACATCAGTCGCTGCAACGCTTCGCTGGAAAACGCAAGAGCAGAAGCCCCGGTCTGTTCGCGCTTCCCTTCGAACGCCCGTCGCTCTCCCTGTTCAATGCGCACTGCGAAAAGGTCGAAAAGAACTTCGGTCTCGCTGATCTCCATATCAAGGATCGCGCCATGAACTGTTCCATCGACTGCGATGGAGTGACGGTCGAACTTTCGAGCGGACGTGAACTCAAGTCGCACAACATCGTGCTGGCACTCGGAGCAAGCGAACAGACCGAGTGGCCTGAATGGGCACCGCGAAATGACGCGCGGGTGCAGCATGTCTTCGAACCGGGATTCGACGACTGGCCTCCCTCACGGGAAACCGTCGTCGTCGTCGGTGGGGGAATNTCCGCGGGGCANGTCGCGCTGCGACTNCAGACGGAGGGCCATGATGTCCACCTGGTCTCGCGCCACCCACTTCGTCAGCATCAATTCGACAGCGACACCGGATGGCTGGGAACGAAATACACGACGAACTTCATCAAGGAACACGATCCAGAACAGCGCCGAGCCGTGATCACGGACGCCCGCCACAAAGGTTCGGTTCCTCCCGAGGTCGGTCGCTCACTTCGCAGGGCGATCGCACGCGATCGACTGCAGTGGCATGAAGGTGAAGTGAATGGCATCGATCTCTCCGAGGAATGCGTCTCGGTCAGGATCGACCCCGACACCGTGGTGACGGCGGATCGAGTCCTCCTTGCGACCGGATTCAAATCGCAGCGCCCGGGGGGACCGATGCTTGATGAATTGATCGAGTCCGCGTCACTCCCCTGCGCGGGATGCGGATACCCGATCGTCGACCCCAACCTCCGCTGGCACCCACGCGTCTTCGTTTCGGGGCCGCTCGCGGAACTTGAACTGGGCCCCGTCTCCCGCAACATCGCGGGCGCCAGAAGAGCCGGGGACAGAATCGTCGATGCGGTCCGTTCGAACCTCGCCGCCGGCGCGTGAGTGGACGAGTTCANACCACAGGACATTTTCAAGATGTCTCCCGATCGGGACACATCGATACGCCGTTTGTACGACAATGCGCGAATCATGAACATCACCACCGAAGAGATCGATCGCGCCATCTACCTTGACTTTGAAAGCAAAGGAAAGCGACCCGACAGGGAACAGCCCCCGCCGGTTCTGGGCGGCACCCTGATCGAGGGCATCTACACCCCCACCCTCCTCCATCCTGATCTGGTTCATGCCTCGCGAGCCAATGAATGGAGTCATGCCACGATCACGGACCACTGCGAGTCGATTCAGGATCAGGCGAAGGCAGAGAACCGCATGATCGTCTTCTTCAGTTCGGCCGAGCTCACGTCCTTGAACGACCACGAAGTCGGGTTCTTGAAATCAGGATTCGATCTTCGGGAACACGCCCGGGCATCCGGCCTGTACGAGGATGTCTGGACCACGTTCGACGAAAGCGAACGTCGATTCACAGACCCGGACACGGCACAGGCGACACGAGATGCACTGCGCACCAAGGGGTTCGACCTGCTCACGCTCATTGCGGAAGAAAACGGCATGAAACGACCTGAGTCATACGGCGCGGGCAAGACGGGTGCACGACTCAGATATGCCTTGAAACATGCCAAGAGCAAGGATGATTACGAGTCCTGGTCACCGGGTGCGAAAAGAAAACTCATGCAGGCGGTCGACCACAACCAGCATGACTGCAGAGCGATCCACTTCGTGCTCGATCATCTCGCGAAGAATTCCTGATCGTTCCGCCCGGGCGTTTCATCAGGAAGACGGGGACACAGCCTCGAGGATCAGGCAGAGCCCGGACCGCCAGACCGGAAGCTCCATCTCACAGCGGAAGCCGACGAACTCATCCGCCGCCCAGCCGTGGTGGGCGAACATGTGCTGGGACAGTGCCTGATGGCGAGCGTACGCCGCGGAGGCGGCGCCCTCGGTGCCCGTTCCCAGGCGCGTGAACTCGACCGGATCGGCGAATCGTGTCATCCAGAGGTCTTCCGGTGGCGCCAGAAGAGACGTCCCCCAGAGGTGGCAGTCCGCGGACACCACATTGTGACGTGCCATGGTGTGATGGAGGTAGAGGTCGAAGGTGCAATGGCGCGTCGGGTAGTCGACATACAGCCAGATCGCCTTGTGCGGACCGGGATCGGTGATGCTCCATTGGTTGTGCTGCGTGGCGAAACAATCAAACGGTTCGCCGGTCGGAATGTGTTCCGGGTTGACCAGGTGCGCCAGATGCTGCTCCTTGATGACCCGGGTGTCGATCGAGGGCAAGGGCGTGGTGCAGAAGGATTCGATCAGCTGCTGCGGTTCCCGCGCGGCTTCGTCCCCGGTGACCTTTCGATAGTCGGAATACGCCATGTTGATCGGCAGTCGAATGGGCATCGCCGAGCCACTGGCACGCATCCCGGCGTACCCACGCACGGCGATCTGTTCGAAGTTGAAGTGCTCGTGTTGATTGGGTCGAATCGCCATCATGCTGATCGTCACATCGGCTGACTGGCCGGTGACCGCGGACGAAGCATCGAAGAGTCGACTTCGACGCTCACGAAGTCGCTGCGGATCGGTCCCGGCATCATGCAGCAACAACGCCGACGCGAACGCCGTCTGACTGAGGTCGATCGAGCGAAGAAAGGCAGCGAACGCTTCGACCGCTGCCAGGGCATCAGCCAATTCCGCCTGAGGTGTGCCGTGTCGAGCCAGCGCTTCGAGGAACTGATGCAGCCCACTGACCCCGGGAAGATCGACGAGCAAGGTCGGACCGGGCACACCCTCCACCGGCCGTTTCACAAGCTTCGTGATTCGCTGACACGTCATCCGGCCCACCCCGAGTTCGGTCGCCAACGTCGCGGCCCGTCTGCCTTGGACGTTCGGCAGCTGCAGAACGCTCGTGAATGACTGATAAAGAAGATCAGCCACCCTGCCGGCGTCGAGAATCATCTGCTCTGTCAGAATCGTGGGCATGGTGAGGTAATCGGATTTTTCTTGTTCAGGAAGCTTCTGATTGTAGTAGGATAGGGGGAACTAAAATGCACTGAGTGCTTTTTAGGCGGGGACTCATGTCCCCTTGCCCCGACACAACAAGGGAGATTGATTGATGCTTTTCCATTTCCAGATGATTCTAGCCTCTGCATTGATGACGAGCGCCCCCGGCGAAACAACGCCGACGGGCATTGAGCAGGAGCACGCGTCATCCGCAGCCCCTGCACAAAGACACGGCGCCCTGGTGCACTTCGGATCGATCCCCAAACAACCGGCACACCAGCGCCCGGACTCGAAGCCTGATGAGGAAGACGTTCGCCGGGCGATCGAACGGCACGCCACCACACTCGCAACCGTCTCCAACGCTCGTGGCACCAACGGTTCCGGTGCGACCGAACGATCGGCGACGATCGGCGACCTCCCCCGCTTCAGCTTCTTCCCCTTTGGCGGTCGCCTCGATCTGGACTTCCACATCAATCTGTACTTCGACCACGACCCCGATGAAGGTGAAATCAGCGCCTACGACTGTGGGGACTACTCGCTCGACGCCATGAACTCCACGGAAGCACTGGTCCAA
>NYVB01000154.1 GCA_002684315.1 Planctomycetaceae bacterium
CTCGACGAAGCAGAACTTCATCAACACCGAACCTCAGATCGGACTGATGTTCTTCATCATCGCGATCATCGGAAACATGTTGATGAGTCGAGTGGTCGCAACTCTCGACCGCAAATTGAACCTGGATACGGCATCGAACTTCGCAGATGACAAGACGGTCCTCGAACCATTGAATTCGGCCGGCAGGATCGGATGGCTCATGCCGTTTCTCGTGCTGAGCGGAATCATCTCGCTCATCTATGCGATCGAACTGCCGTTCTTCAAGATCAACAACATCCCTCTGTTCTCCAAAAGCTACAGCATTCACACCGCGATCGAGGCGCTCTTTCTCGACGGACGTCTGGTGCTCACGGTCTTCATGGTGCTTTTTCTCTGCGTCGCACCCTTGCTGTCACTCGTCTTGATCGGGCAGTGCTGGATGTTTCACAAGACCCGACAGCAGATTTCAAAGCGACTGGAGCTGATCCGAATCGTCGGAGAGTGGTCGATGCTGAGCGTGTTCCTGATGGCCCTTTCCATCGTGGTCACCGAGGGCGAACAGATGGTGAAAACCGAGATTCGACCTGGCATCTACGCGATCATCGTCGCGATCGCCTTCAGTGTGCTCTGCACCAGGTTGTCTGAACACAAGCTCAGAAGACTTCTGGACCCCTGACGCCATGGACCCATCGGGGTCATGCAGGGTCAGATGTTGTCCGAAGTCTCTCGTGCCGGCTGACGGTCCAGCAGGCGCTGGTATTTGGCGACTGCGGTACCGATTCCCGGGTGGCAGCTTCGTCCCGTGCGGACGACGTAATCCTGGTGGTATTCCTCGGCCTGGTTGAAGGTCCCGGTCGGTTCGATCTGGGTGACGATCGTTCGTCCCTTGAACTGCTCGCTGTCCGCCAGTTCCTTGACGACCTTGCGAGCCGTCTGGGCCTGTTCCGTGGAAGCGGTGTAGATCCCTGATCGATACTGGGTGCCGACGTCAGGCCCTTGACGGTTGAGTGTCGTGGGATCGTGAATCTCGAAGAAGAATCTGACCAGGGTCTCGAAGTCGATCTTCTCGGGATCGAAACGAACTCGAACCGATTCCGCGTGTCCGGTCTCACCGGTGCAGACGGCTCTGTAGTCCGGATTCTTCGTGTCGCCGTTCTGGTATCCGCTGGTCGCGCTGATGACGCCCGGAAGCTGTGCGAATCCGTATTCGACACCCCAGAAACAACCTCCTGCGAAGTAGGCGTCTTCCGTCACCATGGGCTTCGAGCGTTCGGGGAGTTCCTGGTCCTCGTCGATGAACACGAGCGATTCCGAGTTCAGGCAGAAGCGCATGCCCGTGGGGGGCGGACCGTCCTCGAAGACGTGGCCGAGGTGGGAGCCACAACGACCGCAGACGATTTCGGTGCGGACCATCCCGTAGGAATCGTCGACTTTGCCGATCACATGAGCCTTGTCGAAGGTCTTGGTGAAACTCGGCCACCCGGTGCCTGATGTGAACTTGTCGGCACTGTCGAACAGTGGAAGGCCGCAGACCACGCACGCGTAGATGCCTTCCTTCTTGTTGTCGAGAAGGGTTCCGCAGAATGCCGCTTCGGTGCCTGCTTTCTGAGTGATCCGAATCTGCTCCGGAGTCAACTTGGCGAGCAGTTCGGCCTTCTCTTCGGGAGTCGGCGGGGTGAGGTCGTAGCCGCTGTCCGAGATGCCTGGCTTCTGGTCTTCCATTTGAACGTTCCTTGTCGGTGCATCCTGTGCGAAACAGCCTGCGGCGAAGATCGTGCTCACCAGTGCTGTGCAGAATTGGGTCATCTTTGATCGTCTGTTCTTGCGAGGCATGAGGTACTCCTGGTTCTGGAATCATCNGCACCGATCCGGTGTCGAATCCCAGTCGGTGTCCTGAGACATCGGTCCATCATTTGGTGCGGCTGATCTCTGCCCATGCATTGTGGCTGTGGATAGATTCGAAGTTCTCACTGGTGACCTTGTACTTCGTGATGTTCTGATCCCGGTCGAGTTCGAGGGCGATNTCTCGAATGATGTCCTCGACGAACTTGGGATTTTCGAACGCCACCTCGGTCACGTGCTTTTCGTCCGGTCTCTTGAGAACCGGGAAGACTTCGCATGAGGCTGCGGCTTCAAGCCGACTGCCGAGTTCACCGATGCCCATGGGTACCTTCGTCTCGATTTCGGCGGTCAATTCACACCGCTGGTTGTGTGCTCCGTACTCGGAGATCTCCTTCGAGCAGGGGCAGAGGCTGGTCGCTGGAACCGCCACCTTGAGCAGCTGGGTCGCAGTNCCGTCCGCCGCCATGTCGATGTTCATGGTCACCATGTACTCGAGCAGGCCGACTTCACCCGTGACCGGAGCCGGCTTGTCGACGAACCATGGGAAGGTCATCACGACCTGGGCTGATTCGGAGTTCAATCGACTGGTGAGTTCGCGGGCGAAGTTGTGAAGTCCCTTCGGTCCCAGATCGTTCTGGCATTCAGCAAGCACCTGCAGAAAGCGGCTCATGTGGGTCCCTTTCACCTCCGGGGGAAGTGAGACGGTCATCGTGAACGTGGCTGCCACCACTTGCTTGGTGCCATCCGCATCGATGATCGTGGCTGGGTGACGTACTGAGCTGACTCCGACTCGATCGATTGCAACCGACCGTTCATCGGGTGCGCTCTGGACATCGGGGAGATCTTTACCCTGGGTGCTTGCGATACTCAAGAAATTGCCTCCTAAGTGGCGTGGTCATGTGACCCCTAAGGATAGCAGCCCCGATCGAGCATAAGATGCAATCTATTTCCGATTTGTCGCCGAAAAGGCACTCATCCCGACTTTCCGCCTCGCTTCCTGTGCGGCGCCCCCTGCGTCCCATTGAAGGACTCCCNTCGTGCTCCATCCCGAATCAGCCCCCTCCGTGACCACCCGACTGCGAATCATGCTTGATGAGCATGATGTCGCCTATCGGCATCTCCGCCACGAGCCCACTCCGACCTCCGAGGACAGTGCTCGCGTCCGGGGGGAGCCACTCGAGATCGGCGGCAAGGCGCTGGTGCTCAAGGTCGACGGTCGNCATGTCGTGTTGGTGATCAGTGCGGCTCGCAGGCTGGACTCGAAGCGCTTGAAAAAGCACTTGAAGGCGCGGTCGATGCGCTTCGTCACTCCCGAAGAACTTCTGGAACTGACCGATCTTGTGCCGGGCAGCGTTCCTCCGTTCGGGCGTCCGCTTCTGGAATTGGATCTGCTCGCCGATGTCTCCGTCCTGGCTCATGAACGGATCGCTTTCAATGCCGGCTCCTTGAGCGAGTCCATCATCATGTCGACATCGGATTGGCAGGCCGTCTCGAGACCCCAGGCCCTCCTCGAAGTCTCATCGGAGCCCCCAGCCACACCTCTCGCCGGGTGATCCGCTGCCAATGGACCCGGTGGGACTCGAACCCACATGTCCCGAGGGACCGCGGATTTTAAGTCCGCTGCGTCTGCCAATTCCGCCACAGGTCCGAGTGCCCCAACTCGCGATCGACGGGGCTCACATCATGTGTGTGCGCCGTCCGTCTTTTCGAGATGACCACCGAATTCGTATCGCATCGCGCTGAGGATCTTGTCCGCATAGTCGGACTGNCCACGGGATTCGAAGCGTTCGAAGAGTGCAGCGCTCAGGACATGGGCGGGAACGCCGATGTCGATCGCGGCGAGGTTGGTCCATCGTCCTTCACCGGAGTCGCTCACGCGGCCCTGGAACTTCGTGAGTTCGCTGTCTTCGGCGAGTGCACTGGCCGTGAGGTCCAGAAGCCAGGAGCCGATCACACTGCCACGCCGCCACATCTCCGAGACCGCACCGCAGTCGATTTCGTACATGTACTCCTCCGGATTGCGAAGGGGCGTGGTCTCAGCGTCCTCGTCGCGCTGCTTCAGACCGGCGTTCGCATGCTTGAGAATGTTCAAGCCTTCGGCGTAAGCGGCCATGACTCCGTATTCGATGCCATTGTGGACCATCTTGACGAAGTGTCCTGCGCCGCTGGGGCCGCAATGCAGGTAGCCCATCTCGGAGGTCTTGCCGGCACCCTTGGCGTTCTTTTCGTAGTTGGGGGTCCGGGGAGCCGCGTCCACACCCGGTGCCAGCGAGACGAAGATCGGTGTCATTCGTGCGACTGCTGCGTCTTCTCCACCGATCATGTGACAATAGCCTCGCTCGAGGCCCCAGACGCCCCCGGAGACGCCCACATCGAGGTAGTGGATGCCCTTTGCCTTGAGNTCCTTCGAGCGTCTGAGATCATCCTTGTAGTAGGAGTTTCCGCCATCGATCAGGATGTCCTCCGCGCCCATGTGGAGAACCACTTCGTCGATCACTCGATCGACCAGGGCTGCGGGCACCATCATCCAGACGTTGCGTGGGCCCTTCAACTTGGCGCAGAAGTCTTCGTATGAACTGGAGCCGGTCGCTCCCTCNCCTTCGAGTTCCTTGACGGCGTCGGGGTTCACGTCGAAGACCACGCAATCGTGACCATCCTTCATGAGTCGACGGACCATGTTGGCGCCCATACGTCCGAGTCCGATCATTCCAAGCTGCATGTTAGAGAGCCCAACTTCCTGATTCATTTGAGGGTGTAACGAGTAGTCCAAACTATACCGCATCGCACGAATGTTCACGGAATGGTGTCAGTTCGCCTTGTGGCCCACAGGGGCTCGATTTGATCCAGGAGCCATTCGGCAAAGGCTGGTTTGAGCAATGATCCATCCGGTGGGGTGCGCTCGCCTCCGTCTTCGAGGAGCAGGAGCGGTTTGATGGCTTCATCCGAAATGGTGTTCAACGGATTGGCCACGAGTGCGTGGACGTTCTTCGCCTTCAGTTTGCCCAGGCCTGACTCTCGAAGGCGATTCTGGGGCTCCAGAGCCCACCCGACTCGCATGCCATGTCCCGGGTTCGACTGGGACAGCTCTGCCAGCAGGTCGGGAGTTGGTTCCAGTTCGAGGGTGAGTCCCTCCGGGCGGCGCGTCATCTTTCCCTCCGTGAGAGGATGTCTGGGTCTGAAATCAGCCACGGCAGCCGCCATCAGAAGCAGGTCATGATCTGGCCAGCAACGTCCGAGAAGTGATTGAAGGTCGGTGGTCGATTGGAACCGGTGCGTGGTCAGGGACGGATGGTTGACTGGAGTTCGAGATGTGGGCCCCAAAAGAAGGGTGGTCTGCCACCCGCGGCCGACCGAGGCCTCCGCCAGAGCGATTCCCAGACGGCCCGAAGAACGATTTCCCAGAAATCGGACGGCATCCAGAGGCTCATGNGTCGGTCCAGCCGTGATCAGGACCCTNGGTTGAGTCTTCTCGAGAGCCGGTTGTCGCTCGCTCGATCCGGAAGGGTTTCTGCCCATCATTGGACTCCATTCGTGGGGAGTGGTTGCCTCAAGGTGCACTGCCGACCATACTACGAAGCTCGAGGACATCTCGCCGATGTCCCCATCAATGATGCGTCCCTTCTCGGCAAGGTTCGCAACGGAGACTGTTTTGGTTCTGAAGGCACGCAAGAAGCTTGGTGAGATACTGATCGAAACTGGGATCGCCAACGAGGCCCAGGTCGACAGTGCCCATGAAACCGCCTCCGCCACCGGCAAGAAGCTTGGTGAGGTTCTGATCGAAGAGGGGCTCGCCTCCGAAGAGCAGATCGCCGAGGCGATCGCCACCCAGTTCGGAATCGAGTTCATCGATCTCACGACGGCAGCGGGGCTGGGACGCATCGACCCCGATCTCATCGATGGCGACATCATTCGAAAGCATCTCGTCCTTCCGCTCGAGGAAACCAGCGGTCGCATCACGCTGGTCGCGCATGATCCTTCCGATCTCGGGCTCATCGACACCTTGAGCTTCCGCCTCGGAAAGGACATCGACNTGGTCATCGGCTCCCGCGGTCAGATCAAGTCCTACATCGACGGTCTCGCCGGTGGCATGAAGCGGGAAGTCAGCGGCGACGACAGCACGATCGATAAATCCGATGACCGCTCGGTGGACAAGGAACAGTCGGTCGACTCCATCGACGCCTCGGTCGACGTCGATGTCGACGGTGATTCCAAGATCGTTTCGCTCGCCAACAAGATCATCAAGGAAGCCGTCCGCGGCCGTTCGAGTGACATCCACTTCGAACCCATGGTCGATCGTGTCCGACTTCGATACCGCATCGACGGCATCTGTCACGAGCGTCACGACATCGCNAAGAGTCTTCAGCCCTCGCTGCTCGCGCGTCTCAAGTTGATGGCCGGTGTGAACGTGGCCGAGCGCCGCATCCCTCAGGATGGTCGCATCAAGATGGCGATCGCGGAGGAGTCCGGCGGCGAGGCGGTGGACATCGACTTCCGTGTCAGTTTCTGTCCCGCCTACCACGGTGAAAGCGTCGTGCTTCGAGTGCTTCGTCCCGATTCGGTTCGAATCGGACTTGCCAACATCGGTTTCGAGCCCGACAACCTGCAGATCTTCGAACGAATCATCAAGCGGCCAAACGGCATCTTCCTCGTCACCGGGCCGACCGGTTCCGGCAAGACCACCACGCTGTATTCCGCTCTCGACACCTTGAACACTCCGAATCGCAAGATCATCACCGCCGAAGATCCCGTGGAATACAACTTCAGCGGCATCAATCAGGTCCAGGTCCGCGATTCGATCGGATTGAGCTTCACCGCGATTCTTCGAGCCATGCTGCGTCAGGCGCCGAACGTCATCCTGGTGGGTGAGATTCGAGACCGTGAAGTGGCCGACATCGCGATTCAGGCTTCGCTCACCGGTCACCTGGTCTTCTCCACGTTGCATACCAACGATGCGCCGTCCGCGATCACTCGACTCATCGACATCGGGGTCAAGCCCTTCCTCGTCGCGAGTTCGATCCAGGCGATCATGGCACAGAGACTCATTCGAATCCTCTGCCCCAAGTGCGCCCAGCCCGACGAGGATCCTGATCCTCGATTCCTGAAACTGGTGAACATCAATTCCGACGAGGTCGAGGCCGGAAACATCCAAAAGTCGGTCGGTTGTCCCAACTGTGGTGGCACCGGCTACCGAGGACGAAAGGCGATCTTCGAACTGATGCGCATGAATGCCGAGGTCCGCGAGCTTGCCTTCGAGCGCGCCCAGATCTCCAAGATCCGAGAAGCGGCCATCCGTGGCGGCATGCGAAGTCTTCTTGGCGACGGCAAGGNGAAGATTCTCCGTGGCGACACCACGCCCGAAGAGATCGCGAAGTTCGCGCAGATCGAAGGATTCAACCCCAACGAGATCTGATCCCCACGTGTGCGGCGGTCTTTCGTAATGACCGACGCTGATCCCCATCGATTCCCAGTGAAGAAAAGAGCGGCCTGAACGATGTCCACAATGCAGATCGACCGACTTCTGGAGACAGTCGTCAGAGAGGACGCCTCCGACCTCCACCTGACGACCGGGCGCAAGCCGACCCTTCGTTTGAACGGTCGCCTTCGCGAGCTTTCCACCAAGGTCCTCGACAACGACGACATGACCGTCCTGATGAAGGCGGTCACTCCGGAAAAGAACCAGCAGGAACTTCAGGAGTCCGGTTCGACCGACTTCGGTTTCGCCTTCGGGGACATGGCTCGCTTCCGTGTGGCGGTCTTCAAGCAGCGCGGCGACACCGTCATGGTGCTTCGANTGATCCCGAACAAGTTGCTGACNTTCGATGAGATCGGGCTTCCCGAGATCTGTCGTGATCTGATTCGTCGTCCTCGTGGCCTCTTCGTCGTCACCGGACCCACGGGTTCGGGAAAGACGACGTCCCTCGCCACGATGATCGACCACATCAACATGAATCACGACCACCACATCATCACGGTCGAAGACCCGATCGAGTACTACCACAAGCACAAGAAGTCGATCATCAACCAGCGNGAGCTGGGAATCGACGTCCCGAGCTTCTCCGAAGCACTNCGACGTGCNCTGCGTGCCGACCCCGANGTGATNCTCGTGGGTGAAATGCGAGACCTCGAGACCATCGAGGCCGCNATCCAGGCCGCGGAAACCGGTCACCTCGTGTTCGGAACCCTGCATACCACCGGCGCGGCCGGCACCATCAACCGTGTCATCGACGCCTTCCCGGTCGATCAGCAGGAACAGATTCGAGTGCAGCTTTCGACCAGTCTCATCGCGGTTCTGAGTCAGGTCCTCCTGGCCCGAATCGACAAGCCCGGTCGAGTCGCCTGCTACGAATTCCTCGTCGTCACCCCGGCGATCGCGAACCTCATTCGAGAGGCCAAGACCTTCCGAATCGATTCAGCCATTCAAACTGGTAAGAAGTTCGGCATGCAGTTGCTGGACGATCACCTCTGGGCCTTGTTCTCGCGCGGCATGATTTCCGCCGAGGAGATGATCGACAAATGCCGTGATCCAGCAGGGCTGACCTCCAAGGTTCACAAGCTCGGTGGCTCCGTCGGGCGAGCCGAGCTCGACGAAGAGGAAGCAGGGGACTGAGCCCGCTTGGTCAGAAACCTTCCACGCAAACTTCAAACCGGCACCTTGGGTGCCGGTTTTTTTTCTGTCTTTGTGTTCTTGGCTGGCTGCCGGNCTTGGACGTCGATGCGCTTAAGTCCAAGTGTCACAATGTTGCAACATCGCTTTAGTTCGTCTCAAGNGGTTTCATTTGTCGAAAAATCTGGGATTGAGCGAAGAAGCTCTTCGTTTTTCTTCGTATGGGTTCTTGTAGGAGTGATAAAATCCAGATGTCACAATTAGATTCCTCCCTTAGCGCCTTGCAGGACGCTTCTAATCCCCCGATCATCAAGGGTGAAGAAGGCGGCTTGTTCCGATGGACTTCGGATTGTACCGGGTGCCATCCACCGTCAACGGTCTTCTTGAACGGAAGACCGTCAACCTCCAAGACTCGTACGGCTGTGGCCAGGGCGATGTGAGACGATGGCAAAGATCGATCCAAAAGTACTCAAGGGTGAACGTCTGGGACGGATCCTCCGTCGCATGGGGCGCTGCACTCGCGAGCAGGTCTATGAAGCACTTCACCTCCAGAAGGAACGCAAGGAGCAGTTGGGTGTGTTGCTGACTGAGCTCGGTCATTGCACCGAACTTCAGATCACCGAGGCGCTCTCTCTGCAGCGCGGGTTCCAGATGGTGAACCTCGAAGGGCGAACGATCGACCCTGATGCTCTTGCGGCGATTCCGCCGGAGACGGCTCGGGCCTATTCGGTGATCCCTCTGAAGTACGACGAATCATCCCGTCGAATTCTCATCGCCATGAAGTCGCCGGACAACTTCCGTGCGATCGACGACCTCTCCCAGCTCATGGACTTCAAGGTGCAGGCGGTCGTGGCCGATCCGGCTCAGGTCGATGCCCTGATCAAGGAACACTTCTCCGGTGCCACCGACCTCGGACAGGTGCTGGCGCGGGCCGAGGATTCGGATTCGCTCGGATCCCTCTCCAGCAGAGGTGAGTCGATCGACCTCGGGGTGATCGAGCAGGCGGCCGGTGACAATCAGATCATCGAGCTTCTGGACCTCGTGCTTCGAATCGGCATCCAGGAGCAGGCGTCAGACATTCACTTCGAACCTTTCGAGGACCAGCTTCGAATTCGTCAGCGAATCGATGGTGTCCTCTACGAAATGGCTCCGGTCCGCAAGCATCTCGCCATGGCGATCATCAGTCGAATCAAGGTCATGGCCGACCTCGACATCGCCGAGCGACGACTGCCTCAGGACGGTCGCATCGCGATGATGGGTCGCGACCTTCGTGTGTCGATCCTTCCGACGATGTTCGGCGAGTCCGGCGTGCTGCGAATTCTCGACCGTGACGTCGTCAGCCTCGAGCTCGAGAACATCGGCCTTCGTGAGGATGACTTCGAACAGGTTCAGTCGATCATCAGACGGCCCAACGGGATCGTGATCGTCACCGGACCGACCGGCTCCGGCAAGACCACCACGCTCTACGCCGCGTTGAGTGATCTCAACGACTCTGAAACCAAGATTCTCACGGCCGAAAACCCCGTGGAATACGACATCGACGGCCTGGTCCAGTGTCAGGTGAACACCGAGCAGAATCTGACCTTCGCGGCGTTGCTGCGTTCGTTCCTGCGTCAGGACCCCGACGTCATCCTCGTCGGTGAGATTCGAGACCTTGAAACCGCGCAGATCGCCATCCAGGCATCGCTCACCGGTCACCTGGTCTTCGCGACCCTGCATACCAACGATGCGCCGAGCACCATGTTGCGACTCACCGACCTCGGCGTGGAAAGCTTCCTGCTGACCGCGACCGTAGAAGCGATCGTCGCTCAGCGACTGGTCAGAAAGATCTGCGTCAAGTGCAAGGAGGAGTTCAATCCCTCACTCGAGCAGTTGATGGAGCTTCAACTGAAGCATGAGGACATCGAAGGCCGGACTCTCTACCGCGGACGTGGCTGTGATGCCTGTCATGGTGGATACAAGGGTCGAATGGCCCTCTTCGAAATCCTGCAGATGAACGATGGACTCCGTGAACTCGTCGCGAATCAGGCATCGACCGCTCTGGTGCGATCCGAAGCCAGATCGCATGGCATGCGCACGCTGCGTGAGAGCGGCTTGATGGCGCTCTACGAAGGCCAGACCACGATTGATGAAGTCGTCNGGGAAACCATCCTCGACGATTGANTGNNACAAACGCTCGCNNGGTCNNNNGANCNANGGCGNGCTTCAGACAGTGACCTTTTTCAAGTCGCGAACACNTCGCGCAACNANGATGGGAATGCACACCGATGCCGACTTACCAGTACAAGGCCGTCGACGCCACGGGCAAGGAGCTCTCCAACACGATCGACGCCGGCTCTCCGCAGGANGCCGGAAAGAAGATCCGTGAAAAGGGACTCTTTCCNATGCAGGGCTCGATCCGNGAGAAGAANCANAAGGGCCGGGGCAAGGANAAGGGGGANGCCAAGGCCAAGAAGAAGGGCAAGGGCCTCGTGCTCGACCTTCCGGTCGGCAAGGTCGGATTGAAGAAGCTCACGCTCTTCACCCGTCAGTTGTCGACCCTCCAGGACGCGGGCCTTCCCTTGCTTCGTTCGCTTCAGATTCTCGAAAGCCAGCAGAAGGGGGGGCGCTTCAAGCGCATCCTGAAGGGCGTGACCGAGGATGTGGAACAGGGCACGACCCTGTCCGAGGCGATGGCGAAGCATCCTCGTGCGTTCGACCGACTCTTCTGCAAGATGGTCGCGGCCGGTGAGATCGGTGGCGTGCTCGACATCATCCTCCAGCGTCTCGCCGAGTTCATGGAGAAAGGCCAGCGTCTTCGTCGCCGCATCAAGGGTGCGATGATCTATCCCTCGGTGGTCATCACCATCGCGGTCCTGATCGTGACCGGCATCATGTACTTCGTGATTCCGAAGTTCCAGGAGATCTTCAACGACTTCGACGTCAAGCTTCCCGACCTCACCCTCTTCCTCATCGACGCCAGTCGCTGGGTCGCCGGTCAGGATGAAGGTCAGGACATACCCGGTGCGATATGGATCGTGTTGTCTCCGATATTCCTGTTCGTAGGCTACAAATTGATACGCATACCCCAGGTCGGTCGAGCTTCGACCGACTGGATCATCCTCAAGATCCCGGTGGTCGGAAACCTGATCAAGAAGACCGCGGTGGCGCGTTTCACGCGAACGCTCGGCACCTTGATCGCGGCCGGTGTGCCGATTCTCGAGGCGATCACCATCACCAAGGAGACCTCCGGCAACTGGGTCTTTGAACGGGCCCTCGGCAACGTCCATGATTCGATCCGGGAAGGTGAGACCTTCGCGGACCCGCTTCGTGACGCCAAGGTGACCGACATGATCGTCGTGAACATGATCCAGGTCGGTGAAGAGACCGGTGACCTCGACGTGATGCTCATGAAGATCGCCGACAACTACGACGAAGAGGTCGATGTGGCGGTCCAGTCGCTCCTGAGTCTTCTCGAACCCGCGATGGTCGTGATCCTCGGAGGCGTGGTCGGCACGATCGTGCTCGCCCTCTTCCTCCCGCTGGTCTCCATGATCGAAAGCGTCTCCGGACAGAAATGAACCGTGGAGGTCGGCGAACCGACCTCCACCGTGCACCGTAAGGAATCGATCGACATGCTTCGACTCGAATCAAACAACCGCGCTCGCGCCTTCACCATCACCGAGATGCTCGTCACGGTGGGGGTGATCGTGATNCTCGCGGGGATTCTCATCACNACGCTNTCGAANGCNGCCCGAACCGCCCAGCAGGGGCGCACCGTGCAGCTGATGAACGCCATCAACGATGCGATCTCCCGCTTCGAAACCGACCANGGATACATNCCACCNGTNCTGGGGCCTCAGGTNACCGCAGCCGGTGGCGTCGGNCATGGTCGAGATCTGCTCGGGCTGCCTNCCGTCANCGGCGNGAACCCNNATTNNCAGCANCAGCAGNCGTACTATTCGCTGACGTCACTCCCCGAGTTTCTGCTCGGCTACGACGACCGGCGCATGGACGGATTCGGNTACGTGCCTCANGGTGGCAATCCATCGCCTCCGATCACGCTCGCACCNTCCGACATGAATCCCGGCCAGCGGGAACACCCCGCGCTCGGNTTTCGATCACCCGGACCCGATGGGTTCTGGAACGCGACGCTCAATCCCCGCTTCGGTGGCGGNGGGNATGTGAACAACGGCGTCAGTTTCGCCAGCCGCAACCCGGGGAATCTCGGAAACATCTCCTACACGGGAAACAATGACCACACGCTCCAGGGCAAGGTCTACGGGCCGTACCTCGATCTCAAGGACGACACCGTGATCGGCGAAGTCCAGGGCATGGCCTTCTCCGACGACAACGGCGGGACTGCCGACAGCCAGGTCTGGGATCGGGTGCTTCTTCCCGGAGATGCCGGCTACGGCACGAACAACAACCCCAAGGTCTTCCTCGATTACTGGGGCAATCCTCTGCGGTACTACCGTCGACCTCCCGTCGACGTTCGNGATCCTCGAATGTTCGACGAGAACTTCTCGCTGGCGGAAGTGATCGCGCTGCGGCCGAGTTCCTTCGAGCCCGGAGCCGATGTGAACAGTCGCTACAACGACGCGAACGGCGACTCTTCGGCGTCGCGTGCGCTCATCGCATCCCGCTACGCACTCTTCAGTCCCGGCGCCGACGGCAAGAGTGCCGACGACGTTCGAATCGATGATGAGAACGACTACAACGCGGACAACATCGTGGAGACCGGTCAATGACTCCGAACGCATCCCGTCATCACATGATGAAGCGTGCNCGACGCGCCTTCACCCTGCTCGAGCTGGTGATCGTGCTCGGCATCATCCTGCTCCTCATGGGGCTCGTCCTCGGAGTCGGTTCGATCGTGTTGAGGCAGTCGGAGGATCGACAGATCCGAGCGACCATGGCGATCGTGGATGCGGCACTCGTCGAGTTCGAACAGCAGGCCGGACGTGAAATGATCTTCGAAGGCGTCGACGATGAGTACTGCGGCTTCGCCAACTGTCGCNNCGTCAACGCCTACTACGACATTCCCGTCGAACCCTATGGTGACTCACGATTCAACGGAGACATCGCAGACGGTGCCTATGGCTGGGAGCGCAACAACAACTGCAACCCCTGGAATTCGAGTTCGGATCCTCGCCGGAAGCGTCTGGCAGCGGCGCTTTCCGTTCTGGGACAGAGTCCGGCCTGCGGTGAGATCATCGCCAAGGCCGACACGTCCTTGATCCACGCTGCGGACTGTGTCATCGGCGCATCCCAGGGTGAGCCTCTGATCACGACNTTCAACATGAAGGAATTCATCGATCCCTGGGATCGAGAGGTCTTCATCATCTTCCCCGGTCGTCGCTGGTACGACTGTGACGATGGCACGTTCGTACGTGATACCGATGGCACGATTCTGACTCAGGAGGAGATCGAGTTCGGCATCTGCCGCAACCGCCGCCCTCTGCTGGTCTCCTCCGGGCCTGACGGACGGTTCGGAGATCTCATCGACCTCGATGGAGACAACGACGGCATCGCCGACCATCAGGACAACGTCTACTCCTATCAGCCGGAGAAACCATGATCACAAGACTCAGCGAAATGAAATCTTCGCGCGTCTTTGCTCGACGCCGCGCCTTCACTCTGCTTGAGCTGATGGTCGTGCTGGGGGTCATTCTTCTCCTCATGAGCCTCGTGCTTGGAGTTGGCTCGGTCATCTTGAGGCAGTCTGACGACCGTCAGATTCGTGCAACCATGGCCATCGTCGACGCTGCACTGGTCGAGTTCGAACAACAGGCCGGACGTGAAATCATCTTCGAGGGCTGGTCCGAGGACCTGGCCCCTTATGGTGAAGCTGGAATCGTCGATACTGATGCTCCCAATGAAGAAGAATATTGCGGGTACGTCAATGGTCGCATCATCGACGCGTATTTCGACATACCTTTCGAACCGTACGCCGACCCACGTTTCATCGCGCCCGTCGATCAAGGCGGTTTCGGCTGGGATGACAATGACTGCAATCCCTGGGAGGACGCCAAGAACGTACGTGCCAAATGGCTGGCAGCGACGCTCGGTGTTCTCAGTCAGAACCCCGCATGCTCTGAAATCATCGCCAAGGCAGACACTGCCTTGATCGGACCTGTCGGCTGCGTCGAAGGCGATTTGAACGGCGAACCTCTCGTCAACACCTACAACATGACGTCTTTCATCGATCCCTGGGACCGACAAGTCTTCATCATTTTCGCCGGCCGGACGTGGCGTGAATCCGACCAACTTCTCACGCCACCGATTGCCCGGGACCGCGATGGGACCATTCGTACCGATCATGAATCGAAGTTCGGGGTCTGTCGTAATCGACGCCCGCTTCTGGTTTCGTCAGGCCCCGACACGTACTTCGGTGCGTGGGGCGATCTCGATCGAGACAACGACGGCATCGCCGACCATCAGGACAACGTCTACTCCTATC
>NYVB01000155.1 GCA_002684315.1 Planctomycetaceae bacterium
GGTCCGAGCCATCGCGGAGTGCTCGTCTTCGTCGATCGATCCGATGACGATGCCGGCTCCGTAGCGACTGGCCATTCCACAGATCAGATCGAACTTCTCGTCGCCATCCTCGAAGTTGGCACTGTTGATGATGCACTTTCCGGGTGCACGTTTGAGCCCCGCCTCGAGCGTCTTCCACTGCGTGGAATCGAGCATCAGCGGCGCGTCGACGCTGCCGACGACCCGCCCCACGATCTGTTCCATGTCAGCGACGTTGTCGCGTCCGGCGTAATCGACGTTGATGTCGAGGACGTTCGCCCCGCGGCGACACTGGTCGCGGGCAAGCGAGACGATGGCATCCCAGTCTTCGGACTCGAGCAGTTGGCGGAACTTCTTGCTTCCGGAGGCGTTCATCCGCTCGCCGACGATCAGAAAGGAATTCTCCTGCCGGTAGTCCACGTGCCCGTACCCGCTTGAACAGCCCGGAACGGGAGCGAGCTGCCGTGGCGCGGGTGCCACGTCCTCGGATTCGATCTGATCGATGACCGAACGCAGTGCTGCGATGTGATCGGTGGTCGTGCCGCAACATCCACCGAGGATGGAAACCCCGGATTCGTGGAGGTATTTCCGAAGCGCATCAGCCATGGGCTCCGGTCCAAGTGGAAAGCTGGGCTGTCCATCATGAAGAACGGGGAGCCCTGCATTGGGCACGACCGAGATGTGGCGATCCCAGTTTCGGCAGAGATGATCGATGTGGTCGGCCATCTCGACGGGACCGGTGGCGCAATTCAGACCCAGGGAGAGAATCGGAAAGGGACGCAACGCCGTGACCGCCGCCGCGATCTCCGCGCCCAAGAGCATGGTGCCGGTCGTTTCGATCGTGACACTCACCATGATGGGAATGTCCTCCACCGTACGCCCGGATTCCTCGAGAGCCAGAAGACAGGCGTTGATGGCGCACTTCACCTGGAGAAGATCCTGAGCGGTTTCGATGAGGAACGCATCGACGCCTCCGTCGATCAGACCTCGGGCCTGCTCCGCGTAGGAATCGAGCATCGATTCCCAGCTGACCTGTCCGAGGGTGATGAGTTTGGTTCCCGGGCCCATGGAACCCAGAACGAAGCGAGGTCGCGCCTCCGTGGCATGCTTGTCGCAGGCGGCACGGGCGATCTGGGCGGCCTCACGGTTGATGTCACGTGTCCACGAAATGAGTTCCTCGTCGAATTCACCGAAGACCAGCTTGTTCGCGCCGAAGGTGTTGGTCTCGACGGCATCAGATCCAGCCGCGAGAAACGCCTCATGAATGCTCTGCACCAGCTCGGGCCGCGATCTGACCAGCAAATCAACGCAATTTTCGCGACCGAGATAGTCATTCTCGATATCAAGATCGATCGTCTGAATGGTGGAGCCCATGGCACCATCAAGCAGGAGCGCACGATGAGAGACGACGTCACGAAGAGTGGTGGNCATGACTGCACNATATACGGCGAAGCAAGGGCTATCAACCGTTCATCCGGATCGACGGATGAGNCNTTGCGCCTGTTATACTGATNTGATTCCAGGAGACCACNACATGAAGACCNTNCGAACTCTCGCCTGCCTCATGACCNCGGCGTGCCTGNTGGCACCCGCAGCGGCGACNCCGACGCTTTCTCAGACCGATGAATTCAACNCNGAGATCGCCTGNGCNACCTTTGAAAAGGCNTGGGAGATGATGCGAANTTCCGGTGCNCTTGAAGACATCACCGANGCTGANTGGGACGAGATGTATGAGAAGTATCAGACACCCGCCTGTGACGCTGAAACCAATGCCGAGCTCAGAATCATTCTCAATGAGATGATCACCTCGCTGGGAAAATCCCACTTCTCCCTGATCCCGAAGGAAGCCAGTGTGGAATACGCCCTGGGCTTGGATGACCAGGACGACGAAGGGGAGGACGCTTCCGAAGACGACGCGCCCCCAGACGGCTTTGAAACCAGCATGGGCCCCGGAGATGGCCAGATAGGAATCGATGCCAGGCTGTTCAATGGTTCCATCCATGTGGCGCGAGTGGCAGAAGGCTCTCCCGCCGAGCGGGCGGGCGTGAAAGCCGGCTGGCGTATCGGCAAGGTCAGAAACTTCGAGTTGACCATGGAAGAGCGATTGAAAGGCCTCGATCCCTCGTCGATGGAAGGCTACCAGGCGAGTGGCATGGCTCAGGCGCTGGTGTCAGGCGACACCGGAACCGCGATTCCGATCACGTTCATCGATGAAGACGATCAGAAGCATGCACTTCGCATCGTCTGCGCGCCCAGCGAAGGCGAGCTGGTCAGGTTTGGAAATCTGCCGCCCATGCCGGTCGCGACGGAATCGATGATCCTCGATGAGAAAGCCGTTGAAACCATGGGGTTCAAGGCACCGGAAGGCGTGAAGATCGGAGTCATCAGATTCAACTGCTGGATGGTTCCGATCATGCAGCCCATCGCCAAGGCGGTCGACGACTTCCGCAAGGCGGGCGTTGACGCCGTCATTCTCGACCTGAGAGGCAACCCCGGCGGCATCGGCGGACTCTCAATGGGTGTCGGCGGACATTTCCTCGATGAACCGACCAACCTCGGCATCATGAAGAACAGTTTCGGGGAGATGAACTTCAATACCAACCCGCAGACCATCACCGAGTCGGGTGAACTGGTGTCCCCTCTGGAAATGCCCCTCTACATCCTCATCGATTCGATGTCGGCCTCGACCAGTGAGATCTTCGCCGGTGGCATGAGCGAAGCCGACCGCGCCACGATCGTGGGACGACGCTCACCCGGCATGGCGCTTCCGGCGATGGCGATCGATCTTCCGAACGGTGATGTCTTCTACTGTGCCACGGCCTCATTCAAGCTTCCCAGCGGGACGAACGTCGAAGGCCTTGGAATCACCCCGGACCTCGTCATCGACCTCGCACACAACGATGCCACATTCAAGAATGACCCCGATCTTTCCGCAGCGGTCAGCGACCACCTCGCTAAAATCGACGCCTCACCCACGACAAACTCAGGAGTTCAGAAATGAAACGTACTATTGCAACGATCCTCGCGGCCAGCCTCACTTCGTTCGCATTGGCCCAGGACGCCACCACCGCACCGGCACAGAAGGCCCCTGCCCAGAAGGCGATGGAGAAAGCGCCCACGCCGCAGGAACTGCTTCAGAAGAACATCGAGCTGATGGGCGGCAAGGATGCCTGGATGAAGATCAAGGACATCACGATGAAGGGTCAGTTCGTCGTGCCGGGCGCCGGCATGGGCGGACCGCTCATGATTCGCCAGAAGGCGCCGAACCAGCAGCTGACCACCATCAACATCAGCGGAATCGGCGAGATCAAGGAAGGCTTCGACGGCACCGACGGCTGGGAACTCAATCCCATGACCGGCCCCGCGCTCAAGAAGGGCGTGGCACTCGAGCAGGCCGCCAGATCGGCCAAGTTCTCCACACTCCTCAATCCTCTCGACGGGTTGACCGACGCACGCACGACGGGAACCGCCGAATTCGGCGGCCAGCCCTGCTGGGAAGTCGCAGCCAAGGGACCGGGCGGCGATGTGAAGATGTACTTCTCGAAGGCCGAAGGCAGCATGAGCGGCATGTCGATGACGGCTGACTCACCAATGGGTCCGCTCAACATCATCACTGAAATGAAGGGCATGAAGAAGTTCGGAGACATCAGCGTCGCCACAACCATGACGATCTCGATGATGGGCCAGTCACAGAGCCTCACCATCACCGACGTCTCCTTCGACCCGATCGACTCGAGCGTCTTCGACCTTCCCCCTCAGATCGCGACGATGGTGAAGGCCCGTGACGAGGCCAAGAAGAAAGCCGAGTCCGAGAAGCCTGCTGTTCCAACGGTGACGGGCGAGTGAGTTTTTCAAGACACGCCACAGCTCTGTTCTGTCTGATGCTGATGTTCGCCGGTGGCGAATCATCAGCACGGACGGCGCAGGATGAACGCTCCGCGACCGAGACCCTGAGCGTGCAACCCGAAGCCGGACGCGTTCTGCAGAGAGCGCTGAAGGCGATGGGTGGCGCGGAAGCAAGAGCACGAATCGAATCGACGCGTGCCACCGCCATGATCAGCGTGGGCCAGACCAGTTCCAGCTATGAGATCCTCACCCGCCGCCCGGGGGCCTTTGTGGTGCGACAGAAGATCCCGGGCCTGGGCGACATGCAGATCGGATGTGACGGCACCACCGCGTGGCGGTCGGACCCGCCGGACGGTCGTTTGACGCCGATGCCTGTGAAGCAGGCGGCGGAATCACTGCAGAGTTTCGATTTCCAGGCATTGCTCCGAGACATGGACAAGAGATTTCCCGGAGCCACTCTGGGCGAGCCCAAGGAGATCGAGGCGAAACTCTGCGATCACGTCGAGCTCACGGACGGTTCGAACATGATTTCGGCCTACTTCGACCGGGACACGGGACTGCTTCGTGCATTCGACGTCAAAGGCCAGGACTCACGCCCGATGCTGCGACGAGTGACGATCGAATCATGGTCCGACCCGGGAACCTCGGAATTTCGCTGGGCGCGCAGCCTGCGAATCAAGCAACCGGGCGCCACGATGCNGGCGGAATATCGATCCGTGAGCTTCAATGACGTCGCCGAGTCGAATTTCGAACTGCCGATCGGGATCACACCGAACCCGGAGCCGACTCCTGAGACCGTGCCAGCACCCTCGGAAACCGATGCCGACGACGCATCCGACGAGAAACCGGCACAGCCATGAGCACCGCGATCGAAGTCCTGAACGTCTCCAAACGATACGGGCAAAATCTCGCGGTGGACGACATCAGCTTCGCCGTTCCGACCGGCTCGCTGTGCGGCTTTCTCGGCCCCAATGGAGCAGGCAAGAGCACGACGATCCGCATGATCATGTCGATCATCTACCCCGATTCGGGGACGATCCTCGCTCGAGGCGGTTCGGCTCTGGATTCCAAGGATCGAATCGGATACCTGCCCGAGGAAAGAGGCATCTACCGCAAGATGCGAGTGGGTGAATTCCTGGGGTACATCGCCCGCCTGAAGGGGATCGATGGACGCACCACCCGACGACTCGCCGAGGAGTGGCTCGAAAGAATGGAGCTGCCGGGAGNCCTGCGAAAACGATGNCAGGAACTCTCCAAGGGCATGCAGCAGAAGGTCCAGTTCATCGCGACCATCATGCACGATCCGGAGCTCATCATTCTGGACGAACCCTTCTCGGGACTGGATCCCGTCAATGCGAACCTGCTCGGCCGGGTGATCCACGAGCTCAATGACGAGGGAAGAACCATCATCTTCTCCACGCACGTGCTTCATCAGGCGGAGCGAATCTGTGACCGNGTGCTGATGATCAACCGGGGCGACATCGTGCTCGACGACACCATGGAAGGCCTCCGCAGGTCCTTTGATCCAAGCACGATCCTTCTNCGAGCCGCGGAACCTGTGGACCGACTCGTCGCTGCGTCCGATTCGCTCCCGGGCGTGGTCGAGATCCAGGCCCGGAAAGACGGGCACACCGCGGAGATCGTGTTGGAACGAGGCGAGGAACGACTGGACCGGATCGATCCCGAACTCATCACGCGGGTGTCCGAACTGACTGCGGTCAATTCCCTCGAACTCAGACGGCCGACCCTCGACGACATCTTCGTCTCACTGGTTGGAACCAGCATTTCAGAGGCGGAGGAGCTCGAGACATGAAACGCTCCTCCGGACTGAAGAAGATCTCACTGATCGCCTGGCGTGATTTTCGTTTCACGGCGCTCACGCCGGCATTTNTGCTGGGCGTCGTGACCGTTCCCGTGCTGGGGCTCATCGGTCTGCTTCTCTACCCCATTCTTCTGTCGCAGGCGACGAGCACCCTCGAGGGAACGTTGCTGATCGTGCAGAAGGATCCCTCCGTCGCCCCTCTGGTCGAGAACATTCTCAACGAGGGTGGTCGCGGAAAACTCCCCCCGGAACTGCAGAAGGCGCTCGACGACATCCCCGAGGGAATGATGGACCTTGCCGGTGACGGCGAAGGCATGCTGCAGATTCAGACCGACATAGAGATCCGAAGCACCGATGATTTCGATGGTCTCGAGACATTCGAGCAGGAACTGAGAAGCGGCGATTACATCGCGATCGCCGTGATCGAGGATGCACTGCTTGAAATACCACCCCCACCATCGACGACTGCCGGGACGGACGAAGTCGATCCCGTCGAGGACCGCAAGTCCACCCTGAAGCTGATGATTTCATCGGATTCGCTGCCTCAGCACATCACCATGCTCGAACAGGTCCTTCTGGAATCGATCATCGAAGCTCGAGCGCTCAAGGCCGGCTACGACTACGACCAGGTGCGCCGCATGATCGAGACTCCACCGGTCCAAGTGCTGCGCATGACCGAGGAAGGCTCCGAAAGCGATCGTCTCCGCTTGCGGATGATCGTTCCCGTGCTCCTGATGATGCTTCTCTGGTCGGTCGCACTGACCAGCGGAAACTACGTCCTCACGACGACGATCGAGGAAAAATCGAACAAGGTGATGGAAGTTCTTCTGAGCGCGGTCAGTCCCGGCCAGCTGATGGCNGGAAAGATCCTCGGACAGGCCGCGGTCGCGGCATTCATGCTGGTCATGTTCGGAGGCATCATCATCGCCGGCCTGATCGCCCTTGCGCTCAGCAGCATTCTCTCCGTCCAGTTGATCCTGCTTTCACTGGCATACTTCGTGATCGCCTACTTCACGATCGCAACCGTGATGGCCGCCATCGGCAGCGCGGTCTCCGAACTGCGCGACGCNCAGGCTCTCATGACTCCNGTGATCGTGGTGCTGATGATGCCCTTGATCCTCTTCACTCCGATCAACAACAATCCAACCTCGACTCTGGCGGTCGTGACCAGCATGATCCCGCCGCTGACGCCGTTCGTGATGCCGCTGCGACTCGCCGCAGCACCCGAGCCACTCCCCGCGTGGGAGATCATCCTCAGTCTGCTGATCGGGGTGGGCTCGGTCATGGTCCTGCTCTGGATCACTTCGCGCATCTTTCGTGTCGGTGTGCTCATGCAGGGCAAACCCCCATCCCCGATGGAACTTCTGCGGTGGCTTCGCTATCGCTGATCCACGCGAGCTCTCCATCCGGAGCGGTCTGAAAGGAACACCCTCATGAATCACGCGAACCTCTGGGCTCCCTGGCGAATGGCGTACCTCCGATCCATCGCGGATCTTCCGAAGGATCAACAGGCGGCCCCCAAGGATTCCAACTTCTTCAGAACCTACTGGGCGGCACCGCAAGACGATGAGGGCAATCTGGTGGTGCATCGAACCGACCACGGCATGATCCTGCTCAATCGATANCCGTACTCCAATGGCCACCTGCTGGTCGCACTTGGTGAAGCTGCGCCGACTCTGGCGGACTACGACGATGACCAGCGGCGCATCTTCTGGACCCTGGTGGACACCGCCTCCAGACTGGTCAGAAACAGCCTGAATCCTCAAGGACTCAACATCGGCATCAACGAAGGTTCGGCGGCGGGTGCCGGGGTTCCGGANCACCTGCACGCCCATGTGGTGCCACGCTGGGGTGGAGATACGAACTTCATGACCACGGTGGGTGGAGTGCGAGTCTCGCCGGACGCGCTTGAATCGGTTGCCGCGTCGTACCGGGAAAGCATCGGAAACGGTGCGCTTGAAGCCTGAGCTCAGGTGCCGAGGACAGAAAAGGGTCAGGACGGCCTTTGGGTCCCGTCGGCGGAACAGAGTCGGCCCGGCTCACACGCCCCTTTGGACGAATGAGGCCGGTACGGCCTCGGTGGTAGGCTCGAACCCCAATGTAAAGGTGGGCTCGCGACGATTCGATCCCGACCTTCCACTCCGAACCGAAATTCGTGAGGCCTGGCCATCGTCGAATGAACACGATCCCTTGGGGTACTGAAAGGCCCGAGCAAATGCGACCGAGACCGATCCGACGGGACCCAAAGGTCGTCAAAGGGAGTGTAGCCCGCCCAACGCGTTCGTCCAGCGGGGTTCCGATGTTTGACGTGAACCGCATCAAAAGGTAGCCTCAGCGTTCAAGAGCCGGGATTACCGGCAGACCACATCAGACACGAGTTGTTCGTGACACCCAAAATTGTTCATGACCTGAATGAGATGCAGATCCACTCAGGTCCCTCGAGGAAGTCAAGTATGAGTCGCCGATCAAAGACCCTCAATCAACTCGCCGTCATGGGAACCATTGCAGCCACCTCAGGTCTGCTTCTGGTCGGAGGCTGCAAGTCGAACAAAGACCACTACAGCTACCACTCGATCACGAGCGACCTCACTCCCGAACTTCAGGGCCTGACGGAACGCCAGATCGACATCGACACCAACATCGCAGTGAATGAGAACATGAACTGGCGAATGTTGTGGGGAGACCTCGGACGCGTCTTTTTCACAGATCAGCCCAGCATCCTGAGCCCCTACTACACGATCTCACCTTCAGGCCAGCCCCGCTGAACCTGCAGAGATCCCAAAGGTACACCTGAACGCGTCTCGGCGAACGTCGGGGCGCGTTTTCTATCGTGACGAGTCATGTCGATCAATCCGGTTAAACGAACTCGTCAGGCGTATGACATCGCCTCATCATTCGTCGCGAGTTTTCATCCCACCTCGTTGCGCCCGATGCTGCGTGCGAACTACGCGCGGGAGCTCACGTCATGGACGTTCATGCCGATCATGCTCACCGGAATCAACGCCGGTGCGATGGGCGTGATCCTGAAGAAGACGTTCACCGACATGCCTGGAACCACCGACTCGGGACTTGCGCTCGCGGTGGGAACGGTCGGAGCGGCGACTGCCATTGGAAATCTCACCAGCACGATCTGGGGCTCCGTCTCCACGGGTCGCAACAAGGTCAACCTGATCGTCCTGTTGATGATCGCCTGTTCGCTGTGCGTCGGTGCGATGGCGTTGGTTCCCGCTTCGAACACCGGCGCCTGGATGATGGCCGCACTCGTCCTGATCGGATGGATCTTCTGGAGCGGTGTGATCACCACACGAGCCAGTGTCTGGCGAGCCAATTATCCCGGCAGTGACCGAACCTCGATCGCGGGCAGGCTGGCCAGCGTCCAGGCCGTCATCTCCGCGATCAGCGTCTTCGTGGTGGCGAAACTCCTTGATGGTTTCTCGACCGAGGACACCTGGGGCACTCGCCTGCTTGATTCGGCTGAGATCGAGTTCATCGAGGCGGAGACCATAGAGCAACAGGGTTTTCGGGTGATCTTTCCAGTCCTGGCGATCTTCGGCCTTCTGGGCGCATCGGTCTACGCGCGCGTCCGGTTGCGTGGCCAGAGTCGTCTGGCTCGAGTCGAACGCTCGACGAAAGGCGATTCACGGTCGATCTTCGAACCGCTTCGCGTCTTCAGCGTGCTGCATCAGGACAGAAACTATCGAAACTACATCATCTGCCAGTTCATCTTCGGAGCAGGCAATCTGCTCATGATGCCGGTTCTGGCGTTGATCCTGATTTCACGGTTCGATGCGTCGTATCTGGAATCCCTCCTGGTCACGGCGATCATCCCCCCCATTCTCATGCCTCTGGCGATACCGATGTGGGCGAAACTGCTCAGTGGAATGCACGTCATCTCATATCGGGCGATCCATTCGTGGATCTTCGTCGTGGCGGGACTGTGCTTTCTGACCGGCTCCGTCCTCACCGAGTACTGGATCATCGTGCTTGGGTCCGCGGTGCTCGGCATCGGCTGGGCCGGTGGCGTCCTGGCCTGGAATCTCGGCCACCAGCACTTCGCGAAACCCGAGCAGGACACCGAGTACATGAGTGTGCACGTCGTGCTCACTGGTGTTCGTGGAGCGTTCGCTCCCTATCTCGGAGTCGCTCTCTACGAGATGCTGAAGCCAAGCGGTCAGGAGTCATGGGTGTTCGGGGTGGCGGCCTTGTTGAGCTCGGTCGGAGCGCTCGGTTTTCTGATACTGCTTCATTCCCAGAAGGATCTCATCCGAACGTGGAACGCGGCTCATTCGGAGGCAAGTGGTTCGGAGTGAAGTTCGACCTCGACGGTACCCGTGGTTCGCGAAGCGATCGCCGTGATGGTGACCGAACGCTTCAGATCAAGCTTTCTGGCCGCCTTGCTGAAGACCTGAGTCGCCTTCGAAGGCGTGCCTTCCGGTCGTTCAGGGGTCCAGCCTCCCTTGACATAGGCGCGTGAGATCCACCTCAGACGCTCAAGAGCGTCGTACACCGGGCCGGTGAACACGAACATTCCATCGGTGGCGATGCTTGATTTCGAAGCTGTCACCTCGGACGAGCTGAGAGTCACCCTTGGAATGGTGGGCAGATCGGTTCCCGAGATGCGCTTGGGAGCGGTGCCACAGCTGCCGACCAGCAGAAACGGCAGAAGCAAAAGCAGCCTCAGGCAGGTGATACGGGGCATGTTGAAGCTCCTTGTGGATCGGGAGAGGTAAATCGGATGCCTCCACTGTATACTTTCCGATTCGCGCCGGACGAGTCGGGACATGGCACCTGATCGAAAAGCGACAACTCAAGGAAACCGCAGCAGCGCGCGTGCGGTGGAACTCCAAGTATGAGCGCGCCAAATACACATGGTTGATTTTAATCTTATTCAG
>NYVB01000156.1 GCA_002684315.1 Planctomycetaceae bacterium
GACGACCTTCTTGGACGCCGCTTTCTTCGCGGGGGCCTTCTTCACCGTCTTCTTGGCTGGAGCCTTCTTCGCCACCTTCTTGGCCGGAGCCTTCTTGGCTGGAGCCTTCTTGGCCGGCGCCTTCTTGGCTGGAGCCTTCTTGGCTGGAGCCTTCTTGGCTGGAGCCTTCTTGGCNGGNGCCTTCTTGGCNGGNGCCTTCTTGGCTGGNGCCTTCTTGGCTGGNGCCTTCTTGGCTGGAGCCTTCTTGGCNGGNGCCTTCTTGGCGGGGGCCTTCTTGGCGATCTTCTTCTTGGTCGAGGTCTTCTTCTTGGCCACGTTCGCAGCATCCAGNCAAAGGACCGAGGGAATTTGACGAAGATTTTCGTCAAATTTCAACCTACTCGAAGTCGCGGAAGGGTAGCGAATTNGCCCGAACATCGCAAGCAGGAGACAGGTTTCCCACGATGCGGGAGCGGGTTTCTGTCGCGATTTGTCGTGATATCACGGCGATCCGCCGCGATCCTCACACCTCGACGGGATCAGGCATCTCCATCGAGACCACGGGGCCGATCGCACGGAACTTCTCGAATCGTTGGCGAACGAGCGTATCGGGCTGAATGCGGGACAGGTCCGCCAACTGATCGAGAATCCAGGCTTGCAAGGTGCTTGCGGCCGTTTCCGGATCACGGTGCGCCCCGCCATCGGGCTCCTCGATGATCGCNTCGACGAGGCCGTGCTTGAGATTGTCCGCCGCNGTGAGGTTCAAGGCTTCCGCCGCCGTGGTGTTGGTGCNNTCGTTCGCTTCCTTCCAGAGGATCGCNGCACAGCCTTCGGGACTGATGACCGAGTACCAGGAGTGCCGCAGCATCGCGACGCGGTCGCCCACGCCGATGCCGAGCGCTCCNCCCGANCCGCCCTCACCGATCACCACGCACACCACGGGCGTTCGNAGCCGNCTCATCTCGAGAAGGTTCCGTGCGATGGCCTCGGCCTGTCCACGCTGCTCGCTGCCGACCCCCGGATAGGCGCCCGGCGTGTCGATCAGCGTGACGATCGGCAGCCGGTACTTCTCCGCGAGCTTCATCTTCAGCAGTGCTTTCCGATACCCCTCGGGATGTGCACACCCGAAGTGACACTTGATCTTCTCGGCGGTTTCGTGACCCTTGCGATGCCCCACGATCATCACCTTGCGCGATCCGATCCGGCCGAATCCACAGGTGATCGCCGGGTCGTCGCCGAAATGNCGATCGCCGTGGAGCTCGCAGTAGTCGCGNCACATCATGCGGATGTAGTCGTCGGAGTGCGGGCGNAGAGGATGCCTCGCCACTCGAACCGTCTGCCAGGGCGTGAGATCGCCGTAGATCTTGCNAAGGAGATCGTTCCGCGTCTCCCGGAGCGCCTGGATCTCCCGCTCGAAGCGGCCGGCNTCCGACTTGGCCTCGAGGGCGTCGATCTGGCGATCGATCTCGAGAACCGAGGACTCGAAGTCGAGCTCGTAGTTTGGGCTGTAACCTGCAGGTGGCATGGATGACGAGTATACGAAGTCACCCTGTCGCGAAACAACGTCCCACCTGCGAGACTCCGGACATGACGACCCCGAACGACTCGGAATCCGGCATCCGGCTGGCGATCCTCGGATTGGGGAACATGGGNTCCGCGATNCTCGACGGGGCCCTCGNCGCGGGCGTCGTCGACCCGGCCGCGGTCCTCGTCGTCGACCCCGCCTCCGATCGCCTCGAGGGCTTTCGTGATCGAGGCTGTCGAGTCGGCTCGATCGGCGACCTCGCNGCCGCGCCGTGCATTCTGCTGGCCGTCAAGCCGCAGGTGTTCCCGGAGGTCGCCCCGACGCTCGGGGCGGCGCCCGGCGACCGGACCGTGATCAGCGTGATGGCCGGCCTCCACAGTGATCGAATCGCCGAGGCCCTCGGCACGGGTACCCGGGTGATCCGAGCCATGCCCAACACCCCGGCGTCGATCGGCCACGGCGTCACCGCGATTTCCACCACCAGCGACGTCCCCGCCGCCGACCGGACGTTCGCGAGGTCNTTGTTCGAGTCGGTCGGCACCGTCGTCGATGTCGAGGAGGATCTGATGTTCGCGGTCACCGCGACCAGCGGCTCCGGTCCGGCGTGGGTGTTCCGCCTCGTCGAGGCCTGGATCGACGCCGCGGTGGAACACGGCATTCCACGGGAGACCGCGAAGACGCTGGTCCACGGCACCCTGCTCGGCGCCGCCCATCTTCTGGATCGATCGGATCAGGACGCCGGCGCGCTTCGAGCGGCGGTCACCAGCAAGGGCGGGACCACCGCGGCCGGCCAGACCGCGTTGGACGATCACGGCTTCGACCACGCGGTCCGTCAGTCGATCGCCGCCGCGACCCGACGCGGACGCGAACTCGACGGNCCCGCCTGAGGCCCTCGGCGACGCCTCAAGTCAGAAATCACGACGTCGGAATCGCCAGACCGCGAACCCGAGCACCATCGCCTCGAATCCCAGACTCGTGCCGAGAATCCACAGCGGTCCGTGCGAGGCGTCGAGCTCCGCATCGAATCGTTCCTGGAACTCGCCCCGACCGACCATCTCCCCGAACTGTCGAACGGTGTCGTCCGCGGGTNCCGCCGGACGCATCAGACCCGCGTGATCCTCCAGCAGCCTCGACAGGAGGTCGATGGTCTCGTTCGTCTTCGGGAGACAGGTGTTGGCGAGATGGAACCACCCGTTGATCGACCGGCTCTGTTCCAGCGTCTCGACCTCCTCCGCCAGCTCCAGCGTGATCGTCTCCAGCCGCTCCTCCTTGTCGACCAGTTCGAGCTCCAGNTCCGGCAACTGGTCGACNGCGTCCGCATCGCCATCCTCCGCCGCCAGTCGCAGNTCGACCAGCCGGGCGGAGAGCGCCGTGACCCTCGACTCCTGTCGCTCGANTCGGGACACCTTCCGCTCGGACGTGATCTCGTTGGTGATCCGCCACGCCAGCGTGATGCCGTCGCCGGTCTGCACGAGCGAGATCACGAACCAGAAGAGGAACACCCCGATCACCGAGGCGATGACGGAACCGGTGACCAGTCCGATCGCCGCCTGCACCGCGAAGAGGTAGGAGTAGAAGACCAGCACCAGGGGCACGGCGATGAAGAGCCACGGTTCCCAGTCCCCGCCGCGGAGCCCGATCACCAGGAAAGAGGCGAGGGTGAAGACCGTGACCTGCAGGCCCGCGAACAGAAGACCGGTGAGGAACTTGGTGAAGAAGAGCCGGGCTCGCCCGATGGGCTTCGAGAGCATGAGGTCGATCGAGCCGCGGTCGACGAAGTCCGGAAAGATGCTCGCGGTCGAGACGAGGCCGATGATGGTCGCGATCCACGCNAGCCAGTATCCGACGCCGAGCTGGGCGAAGGTGAACTTGTAGAAGTCGGCACGGGGGATGAAATTCGTGGAGACGAACGGGAACGGGATCGACCAGTGGAGGATCGTCAATCCCTCCTCGTCGTTTCCGATCGCGGCGAACGCCGCGACCACGAGGCCGCTGAGAACGATCGTGATCCAGAACAGACGACGATGGTTCAACTCGCGATAGGCATCGAGGAACAAGGCGGCGGTCTGTCTCATGCGTCACCACCTTTCGACGCANGAGCCTTCCGAATCGCACCCGGCGCCTTCGCCTTTCCGGTCTCGGGATCNTGCACGTATCGCATGAAGAGGTCCTCGAGGGACTCCCGAACCGGCCGGAGAACCCTGATCACCCGGCCGTCGGCCCGGAGCCGGTCGAGCACCGGTTGCACCGCGTCCGCCTCCGCGGAGGGAAGCACGAGCGTCGTCGTGCCGATCCCCGCATCGGAGGCCGCGGACACCCGAAGCCCGGCGGACTCGGCCCANTCCGGCGGTGGTCCNCCGACCTCGATCTCGTAGCGACGACTTTCCGAGGTCAGTTCCTCGATCGTCCCCTGCGCGGCGACCTCGCCCTGGACGAGAATCGCGACGCGGTCGCAGACCATTTCAAGTTCACTCAGGAGGTGACTGTTCAGNAAGACGCAGGTCCCGCGATCNCGGATCCTCACCAGCACGTCTCGAATGTCCTTCCGGCCGACCGGATCGACGCCGTCGGTCGGCTCGTCGAGCACCACCAGATCCGGATCGTTGACCATCGCCGCGGCGATGCCGACCCGCTGCAGCATCCCCTTGGAATACGTGGAGACCTTCTTGCCTCCCCAGTCGGACATGCCAACCAGATCGAGCAGNTCATCGGCTCGACGACGGCACGTCGCCGCGTCGACACCGCACATCGCGCCCGCGAATTCGACCGCCTGTCGCCCGGTCTGATACACCGGAAAGCGGTGCTTCTCGGGCAGGTACCCGACGCGGCCGAGCACCGACTGCGTCCCGATGGGCCGTCCGAGGATCGTGCCNCGTGCCGTCGTCGGACGAACCACGGTGAGCATGATCTTCACGAGNGTGCTCTTGCCGGCCCCGTTGGGACCGAGGAGGCCGAAGATCTCGCCGCGACGGGCCTGCATGCGGATGCCGCGCAACGCGTCGATCTTGCCGCGATAGCGCTTGCGTACATCGTGCAGATCGACCGCGAGTTCCTCGGATCCGGGAGACTTCGGTGACGGGGCTTCGGTCTGGGGCGTCGTTGAGGGGGGCATCGGATTCACACTCATCCTTCGGAAGCGACGGTACTTCGTTGCAGGGGCGGGCCGCTCACGTGATCCGAGATCCCGACGGAGCGATCCGAATCCTACGTGAACCCGATCCCCACGGAAGACTCGACGTCACTGGAGACCGTCTTTCCGGCTCGTCGGAGCCCGATCCGGCCGGCGGCGGGCCGTGGAACATCCACGTTCCGCATCCACGATCGGCCGCAAGTCGAACCGCTACGCTGAGCTGCCATGCCGGACCTCCAGACCTTCATCTCCNCCCTCGACGCCGCCGGCGAACTCCACCGGATCACGGCCCCNGTGAGTCCGATCCTGGAAGTCACCGAGATCGCCGACCGCCTCGCCCTCTCCAGGTGCCCCAGCCCCAGCGTCAATGCCGAAGCGTTCGATCCCGGGCGTGGTGGGCTCGGCGGGCCCGCCCTGCTCTTCGAGAACGTCGAAGGATGCGACTTCCCGCTCGCGATCAATCTCTACGGGTCCTACCACCGAATGGAAACGGCCCTCGCGTGTGCGGGGGACCGAGGCGGACTCGAGGCGATCGCCGCCCGAATCGGCTCGCTCGCGAAGCCGCAGCCCCCACGGTCGCTCGGTGAGATCGTCTCGAAGATCCGGGAGTTCGCNCCGCTGCTGAGGATCCCGCCGAAGACCGTTCGATCCGGCCCGTGCCAGGACGTGNTCAAACGCACCGATCGGGNCGAAGTCGATCTCCGCAGNCTCCCCATTCTGAAATGCTGGCCGCTCGACGGCGATCCCGCCGCCGTGGACTGCGGGATGACCGCCGANGAGGCGGGCACCGCGGAAGGCGGCGGGCGCTACATCACGCTCGCGGGCATGCACACCATCCATGCGGACGACCGCGGCGAAGCGAAGCCCGCGAGTCACAACATCGGCATGTACCGGTCGCAGCTGCTCGGCCCCACCACACTCGCGATGCACTGGCACATGCACCACGACGGCGCTTCGCACTGGCGGAGTTGGAAACGTCTCGGCGAACCCATGCCGATCGCGATCGTCCTCGGTGGCGAGCCCTGTCTCCCCTACGCCGCGACCGCCCCGCTGCCGCCGGGGATCAGCGAACTGCTCATGGCCGGCTTCCTGAACGGCCGGGGCATTCCGATGGTCAAGGCGAAGACGGTCCCGCTTCGGGTTCCCGCCAACGCGGAAATCGTCATCGAGGGATTCGTGCGTACCGACGCCGGCATGATCGGATACGACCCCCGCACCGACGGCGAACTCGGACCCGGCGCCGTCTTCGAAGGGCCCTTCGGAGATCACACCGGCTTCTACTCGCTTCCGGATCGGTACCCCATCGTCGAGGTCACCGCGATCACCCATCGCCGCGACGCCGTCTATCCGACGACCGTGGTCGGACTGCCGCCGCAGGAGGACTACTACCTCGGCAAGGCGACGGAGCGGATGTTCCTGCCGCTCTTGAAGACGATCGTCCACGACATCGACGACTATCACCTGCCTCGATTCGGCTGCTTCCACAACAGCGCATTCATCCGGATCGACAAGGCCTATCCGCTGCAGGGCCGGCGCGTGATGCACTCGATCTGGGGGGCGGGCCAGATGGCGTGGACCAAGTCGATCGTGGTCGTCGACGGCGACGTCCCGGTCCACGACGAGGAGGCGGTGGTCGAGACGATGATGAGGCGGTGCGATTTCCGCCGCGACGTCGAATTCGTCCGTGGGCCGCTCGACATCCTCGACCATTCGACCCCCTCGATCGCCGCTGGTACCAAGATCGGGTTCGACGCCACGGAGCGGATGCGCGGCGAGGAGACCGGCGAGGTCGACCTCGCACCACCCCGGCTTCCCGACGACGCCCAACGGAAGGCCGCGACCGACGCAGGCGCCGGGTTGCCCACCGCCGGCCTCGGCCGACTCGCGATCGTCCACGCCGGCGGCGACGCCGCCCATGCCGGGATCGAAGCGATCGAAGCACTCTGGGATCGAATCGGCGCGGAGAATCCGGCCGGTGAATTCGTGATCGCCGTCGACGAGGACGTCAGGCTCGACGATCTCGAAGGAACCTTCTTCCGCTGGCTCGCGAACGCGGACCCCGCCCGCGACCGGATCCAGCGGGGGCCGAGGATCGGTTTCGATGCACGACGGAAGACGCCCGGTCGCGACGATCGCGACGGTGTCCCGGTGCGCGACTACCCCCCTCTGGTGAGCATGTCGCCGGAAATCGTCGACCGCGTCGATGATCGATGGCGTGAATACGGGTTCAAGGGCGATCCGGCACCATCGCGTTTCGCGGCACCGGACCGATGACCGACGGCTCGACCGAACCTCGATTTCGAGTGCCGACCTGGGCGTCGATCCTCGGATGGGTGCTCGCGATCGGGTTCATGGGCTTCTACTTCCACATCGCGCATGCCGTGATGCGAGGCCTCGCCCCATCCTTCGGGATCGATTCCGGCGCGATCGCGACGGCGACGTTCGGGACCGTGGCCATGGGCCTGGGAATCGTGTGGCTGGTGTTCATCGCGGAACTGCCCGAGATGTGGTTTCTTCACCGGCGCCCACACCGCCTCATGCGGGAAGGTCGCTGTCCGGCGTGCGGGCATCCGGTCCGAGTCGCGGGCGTCGAGCAGTGCGGTGAATGCGGCGGTGACGTCGATCGTCTTCCCCCCTCCTATGCGGTGGGCTGGCGTGCCGTGAAGCGGTTCTGCATCGCGCTCGTGCTGGCTTTCCTCGTCGGCACCGTCACGGCTGAAGTCGTGATCGCCGCCGACGAACGAAGCATGCAGTCAGCCGTTCGGTCGCTGAACTCGAAGCCTCGAACGAGCGGGTCAGGCGAACCGCCCAATCTGACCTTCACCCGTCGCTGGCCGGCATCGTTCTCGAAGGTCGAATGGAACGCCGAGTCGGGATTCCGGCCGGTTGCCATCTTCTCGTACGGTCCGGGACGCTGAATACGGACGGGAT
>NYVB01000004.1 GCA_002684315.1 Planctomycetaceae bacterium
TCCGAGTTCCTGGAAGCATCTCACCTGGACTGAGATGCCTCCAAACTCGATTCACCCTCGGGACGAAGCCCACCTCGTCCCGAGGGTGTTCTTTTTTTGCCCTGAAGCACCGCTTACAATCGAGAGAGACCCCAAAAGTGCCGATGGTGAAGTAGTCTGAATCGCTCATGGAGACGCTGGTGATGAAGAAAAACCCGACTTGGTCCCTTGTGATCAGCGCGATGGCGCTGACGGCCTGCCTGGTGGGCTGCGCCACGCCGCAGACTCCGTTCGATCCCGGACGAGTCAACCACGTGGTCCTGATCACGTTGGAAGACCCCTCGGAAGCCGAAGCTCTGCAGACAGACTGCGACACCATGCTTTCGACGATTCCAAGCGTGACGGTCTATGCCTGTGGTCCGCACGTCGAAACGGGGCGAAGCAAGGCCGTGGAGGCCGACTACACACTGGGACTGCTCGTCTGTTTTCGAGACATGGCCGGCTACAGCGCCTACCTCGAGCATCCGGGCCACGTGGCACTTCTGGAGAAATGGAAATCACGATTCTCCGCATTGACGATTTATGATGTTGGGAACGATCCAAGCACCGAGTGAACCCTAGGATTCGAAAAACAAGGGAGCGACCGCAGATGCAAAGCATTCAAACACCCATGAAAAAAGGACGAAAGGTCAAGCTGATCATCATGATCGGTACCTGCCTCATTTCAGTGGTGTACGGCAGTTGGCAGGTCTGGATTCGAATCCCGGAAAGGATCAGGGAAGCGGAAACCTATCGCGCGGCGAAAGAGGTCTACGACACACTCGTCGTCGAGGCAGGGCAATTGAAGCTCGAGGGAAAGACTCTGGATGATGCGCAGCAAGACCAGTACGCCGAATCGGAGGAAACCCTTTCGCAGTTCAAGGACGAAAAACCTCAACCACCAAGCAAATACGACGCCATGATCAACCTGTGGGTCTGGGTCATCGGAGGCGCGGTCTCGATTCCATTCATGCTGTGGCCTTTCTGGAAATTCCGACATGGCGGCTGGGTCCTGGGCGAAGATGGCACACTCACCTCGCCCAAGGGAACCGTGTACCCCGCGGACCAGATCAAGGGCATCGACATGTCGACATGGCGCGGCTTGCTCGACCCCCAGGCCAGCAACAAGACCACATGGCAGGCCAAGGTCATTCTCGCCGACGACCAGACTCTCGTGATCGACGATTATCTGTGGGAGAACGCGGACAAGATCATCGCACGTCTGGCCCATCAGTTTCACCCGGACACCTGGGATGGTGCCGGTGAACTGCTCGAGGGAGCCAAAGCCAAGGACGTCGAACCCAATGACGCCGAATCAACGCCCTCACAGGCCGAGACAGCGTCCGAGAAGTGAACTGACGAGGGAAGATCGGGCCTGGGAGGGACCGAAGAGGCGAAAAAACGGTGGAAGAGGTGACTGATCGGTCGTGAAGAGGCTGCTATAGTCCCTCTTCGTGTTCACCCCACCACCTCCAATAACAGACCATGAATCGAGTCGAACGCCATGCCCAGAGTGACGAACGAACCGACAACACCTCTTCAGAAGATCGATCGATGCGAGACCCTGAGCCATCGGCCCAGACTGCTTCTCGGGAAAATCGGCCTTGACGGTCACGACCGGGGCGTGAAGTTGATCGGAAGACTGATGCGTGACAGTGGTGTCCACGTCATTTATTCAGGCCTCTGGCAGACCCCGAGAAGCCTGGCGATCAGTGCGCGTGATGAAGATGTCGACATGGTGGCCTGCTCGATGATGAGCAACTCCCACCTGGTCCTGGTGCCACGATTGATCAATGAGTGTGCGACCGTCGGTCGCCCGGACATGACGATCAGCGTCGGTGGGATCATTCCCAAGGAAGACGTCCCCACCATGCTCGAAGCCGGCGTGGCTCACGTCCATCACACCGGCACCACGCTTGAGGACATTCTCGAATGCGTGCGATCGAGCGTCCACCCCTACGAATCGATCGACACGCTCGAACATCCGATCGCCAGACTCGGCAGAGCCATCAGCATCGTTCACGATGGTGGGCAGTGCGACGCCCCGCGACGCCGCCCCGCCCGAGTGGTTGGAATCACCGGCGCACCGGGTGCAGGCAAATCGACGCTGGTCGCATCAATGGCCTCGGAAGCCGTGCGACGTGGTGAGAAGATCGCGGTACTTGCATTCGATCCCATGAGCCCCATCACCAGTGGAGCGCTTCTGGGTGATCGACTCAGAGTCGACTTCAACAAGATCGACGAGGGGATCTTCTATCGATCACTCGCGATCGTGGGCGAGGACTACCGAAGTCTTCCCGACATCATCGAACTGATCGGTGGCGCGGGCTTCGACAAGCTCCTCATCGAGACCGTCGGTGCAGGACAGAACGACGTCGCGATTCGAAATCAGGTCGACAAGACCGCAGTGGTGGTCGTTCCAGGAATGGGAGACGCCGTGCAGATGGACAAGGCGGGGATCCTCGAGATCGCCGACCTCTTCGTCTGCAACAAGGCGGATCACGTCGGCGAGGCAAAACTCGTTCGAGAGCTTCTGGACATCGCCGAGGGAAGACCGATCCACGAGACGGTCGCCACCCTCGGCAAGGGCGTGGTCGAACTGCTGGATGAACTTCTGGGCGACTGACTCTTCAACCCCGCCCGCCGTGGCGACAGGACCTGAATTCAATCGAGCTCGCCGGATCGCGCACGCCGCCAGGTGCTCATGATCTGGGAACGGTCGATGTTGCAGCACAACATGGTTCGTTCACCTGAATTTCCGGACTTTGCACCGTGAAGGACCCGTCGATTGTCGATCACGACGAGATCACCGGCCTGAACTCGGAAACGATTCTGAATCCCCTCTCGCTCGACCACACGGGAAAGCGACTCGTAGGCTTCGGCGCAGACACCCAGACGATCGCCCGGACAGGCGAAGTCGATGGCGGCGCGATCGTTGAAGATGATTCTTCGAAGGGATCCATCGACACCGGTTTCGAACATGGGCACCAGACGTCGTTCACTGCTCGAACGTTCTCCGACGAACAGCATGGGCCAGCGTGAGAGTTCCGCCGCGCCGATCGGTGATTCCATCGCAAGCGTGGTCACCGCATTCAAGCCATCGACGAGAATCATGTCTCCACCCTTGAGCGTCGTCTCGGTGCACAAGCAGAGGTGGTAATCGGGCATCGGATCACGGTGAGGCGATTCGGTGTGAGGGGCGAAAAGATGTGAGGATCCTTCCCTGCCCCCGTGATGCAGAACTTCACGTTCGATGTTCAGCTGTCCCTGCGAGCCGTCGAAGCCGAGCCTTTTCGCGACCTTGAAGAATGAGCCCTCGTCGGTCTTCACGCCCCGAATTCTGGCGTAGCCACGACGCAACAGGGAATCCAGAAGAGAGCGGACCGCGGCCGGTGATTCAAGTGTGTCACAGTCGATCTGACGATTGGGCTGATCGGAGGAGTTGAACGGAGTCTGTTCAGGACCTTCCCCCACCAGCATGTCCGAACTCGCCCCGAGGCGATCTGGATCAATTCTGAAAAGAGCGTTTTCACCCTCGAACTGCACATCCCAGGCGTCGACTTCCTCGAGATACGTGATCGATCGAATGCGGACATCGGTTGGAATGGCGGTTGAAATCGCGGGTCGGGGCCCCAGAGAATCGGAATCATGATCGTCGAGCACCATCATGCGCAGCCACCTCGCTGGCACACGACGACGGAGCTCGCCCCGACTGAACAGCGCAGCTGCTCCGGATTCGACGATGGAGAGGGAACAACTGTCTGATTGGAGCGCCTGATCGAGCATAAGAGGTGGACGATACAACAGAATCACGTCGCATGGGCGGAAGAAAAAAGAATGAACGTGGGAAGTTCGAACACTTTGTACAATCACGAGTTCAGTTCAGATCGCCCACCGACCGGAGATTGCAGAGAATGACCACGATGACCAGCAAAGATTCAGTGACCCTTGCACGAAACACCAATCAGGCATTCGGCATCGGTGAGTTCGCCGTCCGATTCCTGGGCCCAGATTCGAAGCAACCG
The DNA here is from genome assembly GCA_002684315.1 of Planctomycetaceae bacterium. The sequence continues at coordinate 4,044 of NYVB01000004.1, forward strand.
GGCTCACCGGACCAGAGCGTTCGAGATCGAACGATGATGTTCTTCACCGACAGCATTCTCTGCGGTGTCTCCGCGCTGGCACTTGGCACCAACGCGCCGCGGATCCTTCGCGAGGAAGCACTCGACTATCCCGCAGAAGACGGCGTGCCCGTCATGGGATCGACCTCGAAGGTGAAAGCGGAAAAGGCGATTCTTGCCAACTGCTCCGCCGTTCGAGAATGGGATTCCAACGGAACAAACTTCGGCTTCAGACCTGAACACGGGCACGTCGCGGGTGAATTCGGACACAACGACTTCTACTCGGTCGCCATCGCAGCCGCTCAGCTCGCAGGCCGAAGCGGAGAGGACGCCCTGTTGGGCATGATCCTTCTGGACGAAATCAGAGGTCGGTTGGCCGAGGTCTTCAGTCTCAAGTCATACAAGATCGACCACGTGGTCCACGGTGCGATCGCCAGCGCCGCCGTCTATGGAGCCATGTTGGGCGCGACGGCGGAACAGATCGAATCCGCGATCGGCATGTGCGTCGCTCACTTCATCCCCTGGAGAGCGATTCGAGCAGGCAAGCAGTTGAGTGATTCGAAGGGCGCTTCAGCGGCGATCTCCACCGAGGTCGCGATCGTTTCGATGCAACGCTCCATGCGTGGATTCATCGGCCCCAAGGACATCTTCAGAAATCCGGAAGCCATCTGGCGTCAGTTCGAACCCACCGACGGTGATGCACCATTCGATCTGATTCTCTCGCACAGCGGGTCCGATTTCGCCGTGATGGGCATGCACTTCAAGCTGGGGCTCTACGAGCATCAGTCCGCGGGTGCGCTTCAGGGCCTGATCAATCTTCTGCTTGAGAACCCGGAGATCACAACCGACCCCACGCAGATCAAGACGATCAAGGTGACCGCCTACGAACCGGCCTTCGGAATCATCGGCGACCCTGCCAAGCGTGACCCCAGAACCCGGCAGTCGGCGGACCACTCCATGGTGTTCATCCTGAGCCGCAAGCTCAGAAAGGCGATCCTGGCCGGTCAGGACCTTGCTTCGGACAATGATGCCATGTGGAAGCAGTTGATGCTGATGCCGGAGGACTACTCCGACGAGGCTCTCTTCGATGAACAGACCCGGGCACTCATGCAGCTGATCGAATTCGAACATGGCGGCGAAGAATACGACAGTCGCTATCCGGACGGAATTCCGACCTCGATCGTTCTCCAGATGGCCGATGGCAGGGAGCTCGATTCAGGCCTTGTGATGTACCCGTCAGGTCATGCGCGCAACGAGTCCGCCGATCTCAAGGGCATTCTCGCCACCAAGTTCTCCCGCATGGGTGAACTCGGAATGGATGACCATGCCGCTTCGGTCGAGAAACTCAACAATCTCACGGCACTGGATGCGGATCAGCTCTGGACGCTCTGGGACTTCGACATCAAGGACGTCGGCGGGGTTTCCTGAGTCTTCTCAGGCCTCGATCAGTCTGAGAACGCTTTCGACCTCGTCGGGGCTGCCGAGAAGGACCGGGACCCGCTGATGAAGCTCGCTGGGCTGGACGTCGAGAGTCTTCTGCTCCCCGCTGTAGGACAAGCCCCCTGCCTGCTCGATGATCATCGCCATCGGGTTGGCTTCGTAGAGCAGACGCAACTTGCCCTGCGGATTCTTGACCGTCGGAGGGATAGANGAANACNCCNCCNNGCATNAGGATNCGATGNACNTCGGCNACCATCGANCCGATGTANCGGCTNGANTAGCCNTGCTCGTGGGCCCACTGCAGATAGGTTCGATAGCCCGTCGGGAATTGTTCGGCNTANGCTTCNTTCACNGANTAGGTCTTGTTTCCAGGAGGAATCTTCAGACCGCTTTCGACNTGAAGNAAGGAACCGATCGCCATGNCGAGNACGAACATCTCCACACCATGACCGGTCGTCAACACCAGNACNGTGGATGATCCGTAGAGGATGTANCCNGCGGCGACCTGCTGGACGCCCTTCTGACACACGGTGCGCTCAGCGCTTCCGATCTCAGGATCGTTTCGCAGCACGGTGAAGATGGTCCCGACACCCACCGCGACATCGAGGTTGCTCGACCCATCGAGTGGATCGAACAGGACGCAGTACTTCCCACCGTCTGATCCGGAACGAAGAATCAGTGGCTCTTCATCCTCTTCCGAGGCGAGCACCGCGATTGATTCCCGACCCCCGAGGCACTTGAGCAGGATCTCATTGGCGATCACATCAAGCTTCTGCTGCATCTCACCCTGGACGTTTTCAGCGCCGACGGCTCCCAGAACATCATCCAGNCGGGCTCGCCTGACCTTGTTGGCGATCGTCTTCCCCGCCAGAGAGATCGCGGAGATGATCCACGAGAAATCACCCGAGGCACCCGGATGCTTCGATTCCTCCGAAAGAACGTGGGTCTGGAGGGAGGAAAGGTTGTCCGTGACCAGATATTTCGATTCAGATGTGTGCTCGCTCATGAGTTCCTCTTCGGCTCGATCGCCTTCTCGCGTCCAAACGTCCGCCAAAGCTGGCATTGGGTATGATCAGGGGCCAAAAGTACCCCGGATAGTTTCCTGAATGGAGCCCAATGAGCATTGATCAACCCGTCATCCTGTCTGCCAAGAGAACCCCCATCGGCAAATTCCTGGGAGGCCTGAGCAGAACCACAGCACCCCAATTGGGTGCCCATGCGATCAAGGCGGCCCTCAAGGAATCCGGTGTCTCCGCGTCCACGATCGAGGAAGTGTTCATGGGATGCGTCCTTCAGGCTGGTGTGGGACAGAACCCCGCTCGCCAGGCCGCGCTGAACGCAGGCATTCCAGACACCGTGACCGCAGTCACGATCAACAAGGTCTGCGGCTCGGGGCTTGAAGCCGTGATGCAGGCAGCGCGCGCGATTCGATCGCAGGACATCGCCTTCGCCGTGGCCGGCGGCATGGAGAACATGGACCTCGCCCCCCACTTCGTCCAGGCCAGAACGGGTGTGAAGTACGGACCGACCACGATGCAGGACCACATGGCGGCCGATGGTCTCACCTGTGCGTTCGAGAAGTGGCCGATGGGCAACGCCGCCGAATGGGTTGCGAACGAACATGACATCAGCCGGGACGAGCAGGATCGCTTCAGTGCGCAGAGCCACAACCGGGCGGAGGCCGCCTGGGACGCAGGTCACTTCGATGCCGAAGTGGCCTCGATGACTGCAGAAGAATGCAACGCCCGGGCCGGCGTCGAACGGGATGAAGGGTTCCGACCCGGTTCCACCGCGGACTCACTCGCGAAGCTTCGACCCGCGTTCACCAAGGAAGGCTCGGTCACGGCCGGAAATGCCTCGCAGATCTCGGATGGCGCAGCCGCCCTCGTGGTGGCGAGTGCCTCTGCCGCAGAAGCCGCCGGGTCGACCCCGTTGGCACGGATCGCCGGATACAACACCGTCGGGATCGAACCGAAGAAACTGTTCTGGGCACCCAAGCTCGGCATCGAAAAGATTCTTCACACGCACGGCCTCACCGTCTCCGACATCGATCTCTTCGAGATCAACGAAGCCTTCGCCGCCCAGGCACTCGCCAACGCGAAGGGCCTCGGAGTCCCCGAAGACAGGATGAACATCTGCGGTGGCGGCATCGCACTGGGTCACCCGATCGGTGCGAGTGGCGCACGCGTCCTGGTGACGCTTCTTCATCAGATGATCCGAACCGATGCCAAGCGTGGCATCTGCAGCCTCTGCCTCGGAGGCGGCAACGCGGTCACCATGATGCTTGAGAGAGACTGATCTCCATCCCGCGAGGGAACGACGAACAAGAGATCGACTGATCGGCCTGCGGGCCGATCAGTCGACCGTCGGTTCTCCGGTCTGCACCCGCCAGAGCGTGGCGTAGACACCGTTCAAAGACAGCAATTCATCATGTGTCCCGCGCTCGACGACCCGACCGGCATCAAGGACGTTGATGCAATGAGCGTGGCGCACCGTTGAAAGACGGTGTGCGATCACGATGGTCGTCCGACCATCGCAGATCGTCTTCAAGGAACGCTGGATCGCGGCCTCGGTCTCGTTGTCGACGCTGGCAGTGGCTTCGTCGAGCACCATGATCGGCGCGGATTTGAGCACGGCTCTTGCCATGGCGATGCGCTGACGCTGGCCTCCTGAGAGCTTCTGGCCACGCTCNCCCACGACGGTGTCGTAGCCATCCGGAAGAGCACAGATGAACTCATGCGCTTCGGCGAGTCGCGAAGCCCTGAAGAGTTCTTCATCACCGGGAGGCGACCACTGCAGGGCATCATCGCCGGCGGGCCAGCCATAGGCGATGTTCTCGCGAATCGTTCCATCGAAGAGATAGACGTCCTGGCTGACCAATGAGATCGCGCGGCGAAGTTCACGCACCGAAAGCGTGCGAAGGTCGCACCCGTCGACGAGGACCGGCCCGGAATGGTGCGAATCGACATCGTAGAACCGAAGAAGCATCTTGATGATGGTGCTCTTTCCAGCGCCGGTCGAACCCACGATCGCCGTGGTCTGACCGGCGGGACAGTCAAGATCGAGCCCGTCGAGTACCGGTGCCTTCGGGTTGTAGGCGAAGTGGACGTTGTCGAAACGAACGGAACCCTTCACCGCGTCGATGGGAAGCGCGACGTCGCCATCGAGGATGGTGGGCCTGACATCGAAGAGTTCGAAGATGCGTCGAGTGGACGCCATGGCGCGCTGATACAGATCGAGAATGGCACCAACCCGGGTGAAGGGCCAGAGCAGCCGCTGGGTCAGGAAGACGAGAAGGGCGAATGCCCCGACGGCAAGATCACCCTCGAGAGTCAGCCAGCCTCCGTAGAGAAGGGTCACCATGAAGCCGCACATGATGACCACTCTGATCAGAGGGCTGAATGCCGCACTCAGAATGATCGCACGCCGGTTGCGGTCGGCGTATCCATCGCTTTCGGTNCGCAGTCGTTCGAGTTCGTTGGACTCCGCGGTGAAACTCTTGACGGTGGCCATGCCACCCAGGGAATTGGCCAGTTGCGCGTTCAGATCACCAACCTTGCCCCTCATGGCGTCGTAATGAGGCTCGAGGCGTTTCTGAAACCACAAAGATCCCACGATCACGACGGGCACCGGAATCATGGCCAGCCACGCGAGATCAGGAGAGATCAGGAAGAAGGCGGTGATGACGGTGATCGCGGTCACCGTGAGTTGAATGATGTCGTTGGCGCCTCCATCGAGAAACCGTTCGAGTTGGTTCACATCATCTGAAAGAACCGCGAGCAATCCCCCCGTCGATCGATCTTCGAACCAGGTGAGATCGAGCCCTTGGACGTGGTTGAAGACGTCCATTCTCGTCTCATGTTGAATGGATTGCGCCAGATGTCGCCAGAGGACGCCGAACAACCATTCAAAGATGGACTCGAACGTCCAGATGAACGCGGTGAGCACTCCGAGAAAGACGAGCTGCATGAAGGGATCGGAAATACCGATCCGGGCGACGATCGAGTCCTGTTTCTCGACCACGACGTCGACGGCGGCACCGATGATGAATGGCGGAGCAAGATCGAAGATCTTGTTGAGGATCGAGCACGACGTGGCCAACAGGATGTTCCGCCGAAAAGGACGGGCATACTTGAGCAGTCGAAATAGAGGAGTGTGAATCATTTGTTTGAAGTCAGTACGATGGAGTGCGATGCACGCACCGAGATCCTGTCACGCTCGATCTTAATGGAACGAAGCCTGTTGGAACGAGGTCGATCTGACCGAAATCGGAATCCTGCTGAAGGAACCGTCGGGAGGATGGCATTCGGTGTCACCCCCACGGGACGATGCTGACGACCAAACATGATGGATGAACACCCGATGATGAAGGAGCGACCATGAAAGACATTCTAGAAGTACGCGGACAGCAGGCGATCGACATCCTGGGCCTCCTCAAACAGGTGGCGACCGACGAGGGAAACCTGCCGCTCCATCCCATCCATGAAGAGACGCTGCTGGCCATGGCGGAGCACCTTTTTCAGAACGAGGAGTACTCGACCACGAGCGAAGCGATGCCCCTGAAGAATGCCGGTGATGTGCTCCGGAACCAAGCCCTGCAGGAGGGCGTCATGAACATGGCCGGCATCCTGCCGTTTCTCGAGGAGGACGGTGAACAGGAACGAATCGCCGCGGTGGGACGACTGGGCGAGGCCATGGGGTTCGATCGAAAATTCACCAAGCGCCTGCACCAGTTGTCACATGAGGCCGTGATGGGCCTGTCGCTGTGCCTGAATCGTCCGCTTTCGCTGGAAGTCGGCACGCCACTCTGGAAGGAATTCCTGAAGCTGGCCGAGAGTGTCATTCACGTCGATGGAGACAAGAAGACTCTGGCCAGATACGAAGGCTATCGCGACATCGCACCGGACACGCTGGGTGGCACGTTGATCGCGTACTACAGAGACAATGATTTTCCGCTGCCGGGAACACCAGGCGCGTTCTACTCGAACTCACTCTGGGTTCATGACGTCCACCATGTCCTTGCGGGNTATCCGACCACACCACTCGGTGAAACCTGCATCTTCGCCTTCGACGGTGCCATGATGAAGATAGACATGGGCAAGGCGCTCATCGGATACGTCGCACAGTTCCAGGTGGGCCTCCAGTTCGACCAGGGGCTTCGCACGTGGAAGAACCAGTTCAAACCGGAGGTCGTCATGCGTGCCTTCGAACGAGGTGGTCGATGCAGCGTCGACTACCTCAAGATGGNCTTCGATTTCGGTGATCGCTTCCTCAGACCNCTNNCGGAAGTCAGGGAGGAATTCGGAATCGACCCGGAAGGTGCGATCATCAACGGACCTGAGGACACCTGGTGCGGTGAATACGGCATCGTGGGTCAGCGCAAAAGTCCGGACCTGATCGAGCGGAAGCAGAGCATGCTCGCGCGAATTATCAAGGGACAAAACACCAAGGACTGACTGCTCTTCGGCAGCTGCCCTGAGCCATGGACATGAAAAAGGGAGAAGCCCGGATGGGCTTCTCCCTGTGTTCTTCGAGCATCGAGTGATGCGATCGATCAATAACGGTAGTGGTCGGGCTTGAACGGTCCGGTGACGGGAACGTTGATGTACTCGGCCTGATCGTTGCTGAGCATGGTCATCTTCACACCGAGCTGATCGAGGTGGAGTCTGGCGACCTTCTCGTCGAGATGCTTGGGAAGCGTCACGACACTGTCGAGATCGTAGGACTCGGAATTCTGATGCAATTCGATCTGCGCGATCACCTGATTGGTGAAGGACGCACTCATCACGAAACTNGGGTGNCCGGTGGCGCAACCGAGGTTCANGAGACGACCTTCGGCAAGCACGATGATGGAGCGACCGTTGGGAAGCGCCCACTCGTCGACCTGAGGCTTGATGACGGTGCGAACCGCGCCTTCCATCGACTCGAGACCGGCCATGTCGATTTCATTGTCGAAGTGACCGATGTTTCCGATGATGGCCTTGTCCTTCATGCGTGTCATCTGTTCGGCGGTGATGATGTTGTAATTGCCGGTGGCGGTGATGATCAGATCCGCGGTGTCGAGCACGTCATCGAGTCGCACGACGTCGATGCCTTCCATGGCGGCCTGGAGCGCGCAGATGGGATCGACTTCGGTGACCTTGACCTTGCAGCCCTGACCGCGAAGACTCTGAACGCAACCCTTGCCGACNTCNCCNTATCCACAGACGATCGCGGTCTTGCCGGAGAGCATGACGTCGGTGGCGCGCATGACGCCGTCGACGAGGGAGTGGCGACANCCATAGAGGTTGTCGAACTTGCTCTTGGTGACCGAGTCGTTGACGTTGATCGCGGGGAAGAGGAGTTCTCCGGACTCCGCCATCTGATAGAGGCGATGGACACCGGTGGTGGTTTCCTCGGTGACACCCTTGATGTTGGGTGCGCTCTTGGTCCAATGACCGGGAAGCAGTTCCTGCAGGGAGGACAGTGCTTCGAGAACGACCTTGAACTCAGCGTTGTCGGAGGTCGATGAGTCGGGGACCGAGCCGGCGGCTTCGAACTGGACGCCCTTGTGGACCATCATGGTGGCGTCGCCGCCGTCATCGAGGATGAGGTTCGGGCCCTGGCCGTCGGGCCAGTTGAGTGCCTGGAACGTGCACCACCAGTANTCCTCGAGCGTNTCACCCTTCCAGGCGAAGANCGGNACACCGGCGGGTGCTTCAGGNGTGCCGTTGGGNCCCACNNCCACNGCGGCNGCCGCATGNTCCTGNGTNGAGAAGATGTTGCAGCTGGCCCAGCGGACTTCGGCTCCGAGATCGACAAGGGTCTCGATGAGCACCGCAGTCTGGATGGTCATGTGCAGCGAACCCGTGATGCGCGCTCCGGCGAGGGGGTTCTTGCCCGCATGTTCCCTTCGCANGGCCATGAGACCGGGCATTTCATGCTCCGCGAGGTCCATTTCCTTGCGACCGAACTTGACGGTCTCAGGGGACAGGTCACTGACCTTGTAAGGAAGGGTGTTGATGAGNGGGAGCGACGTGCTCAAGAACGTGTTTGTTTCTGTGGCAGGCAAGGGAGTTTCCTTCTTGAAACTGTGACTTGGAGCACGCAGATCACAGGGCGTGCCTTGTAAGTAAATGAGGAGACGAGTTATCGGGCTTCATTCATCCGAAGATCCGGATATATGGATGAGTATAGCTTTACTTNGCTGTGGAAGGCAAGTCGATACCGGTTTCTTTTGCGATTGTTCGTTAGTCTCAGGNNCAGGAAAGNCACCATGTGGAACATGATTCTGATGCGAAACCCCCTTTCAACTCTCGGTGCAGGCCTGTTCCTGTTCGTGACCACATTCCATGCAGGATGTGCTCCCAAAGGCGAATCCGACGATCCAAGGATGCAGAGACCGGGGTTTGTGATGGAACCTGCGAACACCTGCGCACTGTCAGGCGAACCGCTTTCAGGGCAGACCTCGATTCGAACGTTCGCCGGNGAAGACATCTTTTTTCGAAGCGAAGCCCAGGCAGCGGCCTTCGACGAAATGCCAGGCGGAGCGAAGAGAGTCATCGCCGGCAGGCAACTGCTCGATCGCCGAGGCGTCATCAATGAATACTGCCCTCTGTCGCAGGAGCCCCTTCCTCTGGACGCCGGTGTGCTGGAATACCGGTCGGTCCTGATCGGATTCATCGATCAGAAACATCTCGATCAGTTCAATGCGCTGCCGGAGGATGTCACGCTGAGAATCTGTGCGAGATACCTGCTTGAAGCGGATGGGATCGCCAACAACCGCTGTCCGATCACGGACGAACTCCTGCTTCCCGACGCCCCGGTGTGGGAAGACGAACGATACAAGATCGCATTCTCCGACACCGCGGCACTGGCGACCTTCAATGCCCTCGCTCGTCCGAGAAGAAATGAACTCACCGCGAGGATCATTCTTCCCGACCAGGGAGTCGCCAACGTGATCTGCCCCATCACCGAGAGACCGGTTCGCCTTGATTCACCTATCATCAACATCGAAGGCCGCGACATCGCGCTTCGAAACGTGGATGCTGCAAGAGCATTCAACAAACTGACTCGAGCGGAACAAGTACGTTACGCTTACCCCGAAGACGAGCACTGATCCGTGCAGATTCGTACCGATCCGTACCAAGGAACATCATCATGACACGCCACATCAAAATTCTCACCATCTTCTCAGCGTTCATCGCAAGTCTCCTGCTCATGGGTGCGGCCACCCAGGACTCGACTCAAAAACGTGTCGGCGACGCCTATCCACTGGCGAACTGCCCCGTCTCGGGAAGACCACTNGGTGACAATCCGATCGTTGTCGTGCTTTCAGAAACGCCTCGCGCCTCCGACAAGGGCCGCGAAGTACGCTTCTGCTGCAACGGCTGCCGTGGGAACTTTGAAAAGGATCTGAAGACCAACCTGCCGGAACTCGACAAGAAGATCATCAAGGCTCAGATGCCCTACTACCCCGCTGGAAACTGCGTGGTGATGACGAACGAGCCGATGGCNGCGCCCGGCACTTCGGAAGCCATGACCGAAGGCGAGAACGTGGTCATCGGAAATCGTCTGTATCGCTTCTGCTGCAAGGCCTGCATCCGCAAGTTCAAGAAGAATCAGAAGAAGTACGACGACATGCTCGCGGAGATGATCATCAAGCAGCAATCGGAATCGTATCCTCTCGAAGTGTGCGTGATCAGCGGACGGTCCTATGGCGCCAAGCCGAATCAGATCGTGGTCGCGAACCGCATGGTGCGGACGTGTTGCGGAGGCTGCTCCAACAAGGTCAAGAGCAACCCGGCTCAGTATCTTGCCATGCTCGACAAGTCCAAGAAGACCGACTGACTTCGGACCGAAGAATGAAACAAGAGGTCGTCCGCACACGCGGACGACCTTTTTTCATTTCACGGAAGATCGTGCGTCGGCTCAGGAGGAGACAGGCTTCTGCATGATGCAGGCGAACAGCGCGGGGCCACGCCCGTTCAGAGAGGCATGAAGCCTGCGGATGCTGCGAATCCGAAGGCCTGATCGGTCAGCCCAGTGCCTGATGGTCGTCTCCTCGAAGCCGAGATGGTGATGCTGCATCGCCTCCACCAGGTCGAGCCGATCATGCGACACCATGTCCACGATGACGAGATAGCCTCCGTGTTTGAGGACACGAGAGACTTCCTGCACGTTGGATTGAGGGTCCTCCTGNTGGTGGAGAACCANCATCATGATNGCAGCATCGAGCGANNCNTCGNTGAAGGGCAGGCGATCNAGCTGNGCNTCGATGAACTCGACGTTCTCATGGTCGGAGAGTCGTGCNCGNGCCGCNTCCAGCATCGCNGGNTCACGNTCGACCGCGAGCACNCGGGAGACNACGGGCGCGAGACGNTCGGCGGCATCACCGCTNCCGCANCCCAGATCCGCCACCACCCAGTCGGTTGGCAGCAGTCCGAGCANAGCTTCCTCGGTGAATCCNAATCCGAANAGNTCACGNCGNATCGCCTGCCANTCGGNGCCGACTCGNCCAAAGAAGGANCGACTGTCGGAAGTNCGCTCGAGAAGGACCTGCCTGAGTCTGATGAGNTCGTCACGNACATCNTCCGCNCCGGAGACNCGNGAGCTGATTTCACTCCACAGNATGGTATCGGCCTCATCACGCAGATCGATGCGGTAGAGACTGGTNGTTCCCTCGCTTCGCTTGGCGANGAANCCCAGCTCGAAGAGCGGCTTGAGNTGCCNGCTNACNGTCGACTGAGGCATGCCGAGCGTTCGNGNGATCTCTCCCACGCCCAACTCCTCCTGGGCGAGNACGACCATGATNCGAACNCGTGAACGATCNCTCAAGGNGGAAAGNCGGGCAAGCCAGTCGTTTCCGGAGTCNTCCAGATCCGAACCGGANATCGCGTGCTGCTGATCCATGAATTCCGACATCACACGATCCTGTCCCGACGCACACCAGCGTCATCTCATCTCAACGGCCGGGNGCAAGACCGATTGTGGGGCCGGGGATTTCACCGTATTCGACGAGCAACACGGAGATGCGCTGATCATCAGGCGTGATTCGGTAGGCCTGCCGCAGGCGGCGGATGGCTTCTTCGGTTCGACCGACGTGTCCCAGCACCAGGGCTGCCCGATAGTACGGTTCGGGCGTGGACCCGTTTTCGAGCGCGCAGGCATTGGTCAATGCCTCGAGGGCCGTGTCGAAATCACCCAGCTCCTCGGCGTAGCCCGAGAGAAGAAGCCATGCGGGAATGCTTCGATTGTCCTGAGCACGATCGCGCAGCATCGTGAAGAGCTTCTGGTACTGCTTCTTCTCAAACATGGCCTGGGCAAGTGCGAAGAAGATCTTGTCATCCTGAGGATCGATCGAACTCGCGACCTGAAGTGCCGACTCCGCTTTGTCGTATTCGCCCATCTTGGTGAGAGAAACGCCGTATCGATACTGCGCATCCCCGTCGCTCGGCTCGCGCGAGACGACCTCCGAATAGAGCTCGGAAGCGGGCTCCCACTGCTGGTACTCAAAATCGCGATCCGCCCGACTCTTGAGAACATGAGTGGGCGTGTCCTTCATCGAATCACATCCGGACATCGTCCAGAACGTGAGACCGGAAAGCAGACAGAGGATCAGACTTGAATGGCGGACGGTGAACATGCGATATTCGCTCCCTAAAATGAGCCGATGGCTCAAATCAACCGCACCAAGCGGTCATTTGCACGATGATATCGAAGTGAACTCATCCCGTTGGCAAAAGCACGATCCATCCACCACGAATCAGTCTGAAGAGGCTGCTGAGTGGTATCCCATATCGATCTGCCGGCACGTCCCCACCATGGGAATACCGCACATAGACCTGTTTCTCGCCCCTCAGAGCACCTTTGAGGATGAGGAGCGAATTCTGAGGACGTGGCGGCTGATGAAAAATCCTCGGGAACTCGAGATCGGTGAACGGATCGATGCCACACCACTGCAGGCACATCGAGGGGTCTATGCCAGACTCGAGAAGCCGGTACGCCCTAAATCAGTGAGTGGAGTGGTGACACCATTGGCCCGAGGCATGGCCCGGATCAGAAAAGAGAGCGGGACGAACCTGATTCTCGAAGTCCGCTGGGAGGATGATCCGCAGGCTGAATATCTCGTGACAGCGGACATCTTCGAGCGAGTTGGGTAAGGTCGAGGAATACAGGACATCTCTTGGGCGAAATCCCAATGAGACTTCACGAGACACGCTCGGATGTGAGATCACGAACGCAGAACCGTAAGGAAGACCCCATGGTGTGGCTGGACCTCATTGCCGTACTCATCTTCATGATCCTGGGCGCAGGCTCGATCAGCCTGGTCCTCATCGGCCTGCCCGGTACCTGGCTTCTGATCGGGCTTGCCGTCGGCCTGGAATTCATTCAGCGACTCTGGGCGCCGACGGGAAGTGAGTGGCTGATCCCATGGTGGGTCTTCATCATCGCCGTGGTCGTGGCGATCGTGGGCGAGGTCCTTGAATTTCTTGCCGGTGCACTGGGAGCGAAAAAAGGTGGCGCCTCGAAACGCGGCATGGTCGGCTCGCTCATCGGGGGCTTGATCGGCACGGTCGCCGGAACGATCCTCATTCCGATTCCAATCGTGGGCTCACTCATCGGAGCGATCGCAGGCTGTGGTGCGGGCGCGGTCATCGGCGAATTGACGGCGAAGGGCGAGGTCCAGCTGAAAGACACCATCAAACCCGCCGCAGGCGCGGTGGTCGGTCGGATCCTCGGCACACTCGCGAAGGTCCCCTGTGCGGGGATCGCATGGGTCGTACTGTGTGCAGCCGCACTTCACGAACCNCTGAGCACCATCTTCAGCGCGAGCTCGACGTAGATCCAACGGATCAGATGGTGGCTTCCGTGACTCGAAGAACCTCTTCAAGCGTGGTCTGGCCCTGCTGGATCTTGTTGAATCCGTCATCACGCAGCGTGCTCATGCCACGTTCGATGCAAAGTCGGCGAAACTCCGTGACGTTCGGACTCGAAGCGATTCTATCGCGAAGAAAATCATCGAGAACGAGCAGTTCGTAGATGCCACCTCGACCGGCGTACCCGGTCTCGCGGCAATTGGCGCAACCGACGCCGCGACTCAGTGTCTTGCGGGTGACTCCATGGACGGCAAGGAACTCGGCGACATCTTCAGGAACAGGTTCCTCGACGATGCAATCGGGACAGGTCCGGCGGACGAGGCGCTGAGCGAGAATCGCGTTGAGCGCGGCGCCCACCAGGAACGGTTCGATGCCGATGTTGATCAGTCGGGTCACCGAACTTGGTGCATCGTTGGTGTGCAGGGTGCTCAACACGAGGTGACCCGTCAGTGCAGCCTGCACCGCGGTCGTCGCGGTTTCGATGTCACGAACTTCGCCCAGAAGGACGACATCGGGGTCCTGACGAAGAAGCGCCTTGAGAGCGGTGGAAAAGCCGAGACCGATCATTTCGTGGGTCTGAATCTGGGTGATTCCGTCGAGGTGGTATTCGATCGGATCCTCCACGGTGGAGATGTTCAGCTGCCGGCGGTCCATCTGCCTGATCGAGGAGTACAGCGTGGTCGTCTTGCCCGATCCCGTGGGACCGGTCACGAGGATGATTCCGTGAGGCTGGGAGATCTGAGTCTTCCAGGTCGTCAGTGAATCCTCGGAGAAACCGAGGTCGTTGAGTGTGACGTTGATCGATCGCGTATCGAGAATACGCATCACGGTCTTCTCACCACCCGGGGTTGGAATCGTCGAGACGCGAAGGTCCATGCGACGTCCCATGACGTTCACGCGGATTCGTCCATCCTGTGGCAGGCGACGTTCCGCGATGTCCAGATTGGCCATGATCTTGATTCGAGAGGTGAGCGCGCCATGCATCTTCCTCGGGGGGGTCATCATCTCGAAGAGAACGCCGTCGATCCTGAATCGAACCTTCAGTGACTCCTCACCGGGTTCGATGTGGATGTCGGAGGCACCTTCCTTGACCGCGGTCTGGATGATGTGATTGACATATCGAACGACCGGCGATGAATCGGCTTCATCCTGGAAGTCATCGGAATCGTCGTCGTTCTCCTTGACCTCGACACTGTCCTCATCATCGACGTCCGCAAGCAGATCGTTCATGTCGATCTCGTCGACGGAGTCCTCGCCATGCTTCTCGATGACGGCCAGGATGTCGGACTCGATGATGATGACGTGCTTGAGCACTGCGACACCGAGACGGCGCTTCAGATCCTCCATCAGAAAGAGATCGTCCGGGGTGGTGGTACCCACCACGATTCGCGAACCCTCGCGGCGGATTGGAAGCACCGCACGCTCCCGACAGTATTCCACACCGAGCTTCTGCATCAGTTCGGTTTCATGNGAGTCCGATTGTCCGGCATCGATTCGTTCGAATGGGAGGCGTGAGATCTCCGCCACGAGTGACTGGATTCCCGCCTCATCGGAACCGGCATCGATCAGAAGAGCGGCGAATGATCGCCCTGCGGATTGAGGTTCCATTCTTCGAGCCGATTCGATCTGCTGGTTGTCGGCGAATCCCCGGTCGAGCGCGAGAGATGCCAGATCGGTTTCGGGACGGCTTTCCTCTTCGGGTGTCCAGAGTTCACTCAAGGCATCTCCCGGTCGGATCACCGAAGCCGATGATTCAGGAGTGGGCGCTTCGATCTCGCCCAGACCGGAACCAGAAAGATCCGGACGCTGACCGATCTTGCCCGACGAATCCTGAGGTGCATCGCTCGAACNCGGGTGCGATGAGGACGCACCTTTGTCGGCTGGGATTCCCAGGTCGTTCATGAGTTCATCGAATCGAAAGTTGCTCATCAGTGCCTCGCCAGTCGATCTGGTTTCGGGTTTTAATCGTTGCCGCCCATTGAAACTTCGATTTCATGCCAGCAGTTCAACCTGGTGTTGAAAGTGCCCAGAATCACGGATCGTCGAGATGTGTCCTCGATCGTGAAAACAATCTCCGATTTTGCGATGTCGAAGGTGTCACCCAGTGAAAGCAGAACGCCTTCCAGATTCACCAGCGCGCGCTTCGATCCACCACCAAGCACCGACTTCAACCGAAGTTTGAGTGCGATCTGCTCGATCTCCAGACGCCATTCCTCGCAGAGGGCCTCTCGATCGGGTGCCTGCTCGGCGCCGAGCTCCTCCACCATCGAATCCTCGTCCATCATCGACGCCGGACGCCAGGTGTCGAACGGATCTCTCAGGCATTCGATCTCGTATCCATCGGATCCGTTCGAAACCAGATCCTTCATGACCTCACGGCCGATCGGATCGAGCGTGACCTGATCGGGAAGCGAAGCCATCTGAATCTCACCGGCATCGGTGGGGCGAAGGGTGCGCATCGACCAGAGCCCGATGACCGCGGCGACCAGCGTGAGAACGAGTACCATCGCGTTGCGGTCGATCCGACGTCGAGCACCACCTTCGACGTTCATGCCGAAGGCACCTTCATCGGAGAAGTCCATCGACCCCTGTTCCTGTTCGTGCGTGGAGTCGTCGGAAAATTGCTGATTCATGGTTGGTTCTTCGTGAGGAATCATCTGACGCTGGCTCCCTTCGATGGATCCGCATAGATCGAGATCGTCATCTGAGCCTTGACATGATCACGCGGAAGATTCGAATCACTTCGCGACTTTCGAATCGGTTTTTCAATGCTCATGTTGAGAATCCGTGTGATTCTCGGCATGCTTTCAAGATCGTGGAGGAACTGATGGATGCCTTCGAAGCGACCTTCGATCACGGTCGCAAGCGGCATCTCGGTGTAGTGGGCTCCAGGCACCGCCCGTTCTCGCTTGAAGGAGCGGACGACCAGCTGATTCTCGGTGGCCATTTCAGCGATGCGCCTGAGGACATCTTCGATCGCAGCCGCATCAGGAATGCGTGCACGCAGATCCTCCAGAGCCGAATCAAGCTCGGACAATGTCTGCTCGAGATCCGCGTTGATGGTCTCGATGGCATGAAGGTCGTCGAGTTGAGCGAGCTTGATGTCGATGTCGATTCGAGCTGCGGCGATGTCGGCGTTCCGTGGCTTGAAGACGAATGTCCAGGCCCCAAGCGGTACCGCGAGCAGAATCATGATGAATGCAGTCTGACGTGTGAAGTATTTCATCTCATTCCACCATTCCTTCGTTGGATTCCGACGTGACACGCAGAGGCGTGGTCGCGGAACCCTCGTTGTCGGACTGTGCCATCTCGGTGTAATCACGAAGTGGCGTGCTCGAATCAAGCTTCATCGTGATCGTGAAACGACGCATCGGGACATCATCGATCTCGACCAACTCGGTCGAGTCGGGCATGACGGACTTGATCATCGCGAAACTCTGGAGTGCGGCCACGTACATCGAGACGTCGACTTCATCGGGCGCGAGGCCGGTCAGAGTCACGGTCGTTTCGTACCGCTTGGGACGGGGACGTTCGTTCTCGCCGGCCTTCGCCCCGTTCTGCCCTCGAGTACGAACCGGCACGGCCTTGGGCCCGCGGGGCTTGAGGCGATCATTTGAGGCATCTGCACGCGTGACCGGTTCGGCGATCTCCTTGGAGGCGAGCACCAGACTGCTCCAACTCACACGCGGAGGCATGCGTGTGACCAGACCGTCGAGCAGAATCGATTTCGGAAGCCGTGAGACCAGCGCGGATGCCAGTTCGGCACGTTCGACCAGGACATCACGATTACCACGGAGTTCCTCCATGTGCGTGATCTTGGTGGCGACTTCCTCGAATCGGAGCGCAACCTCGATCTGACGTTCATGGACGGAGTCCCATTGCTTGTTCGTCACGAGAAANGCTGCGANCACGCCTGACATCACGACCACGAAGAGNAGNACGCCGAAGATGGTTCGACGGATCTCCTTGTGTTCCTTGACGTAGGCATCAGGGATGAGAGATGGTTCGTTCATGATCACGAGGACCGCATGAAAGCGATCATTCCTTCCAAATCAGAGATCAACCGGGGCGGTACAGAGTCCACAGGCGACGGCCCAGGCGGGAGAGACATGGCCGGGTTC
>NYVB01000157.1 GCA_002684315.1 Planctomycetaceae bacterium
CACGGTGCAGGGCACGCTGCTCGACGAAGTCTTCAGTGAGATGGACGCCTCGCGTTCCGGTCGTCACTCCGGACCGATCGTGGGGGAAGGTGCGGTCGAGATGGAGCGCACGCGTCCCTATGACTTCGGTGACTCCGCCGCCCACATCAACATTCCCCAGACGCTGACCAATGCGGCGATCAGAAGCAGTGGTCGCGGTGAGGCTTTCGGCATCGGCTCCGAAGACATCGAGATCCACCAGACCAGAAACAATCCGAAGGCCGCGAGTGCGGTCATCATGGACATGTCGGGTTCGATGAAGCATGGCGGGCAGTACGTCTCCTGCAAGAAGATGGCCCTTGCGCTCGACGGACTCATCCGCCGCGAATATCCCGGTGATCATCTTTCACTGATCGAGATGTACAGCTTCGCGAAACTGCGGCATGTCTCCGAGATCCCCGAGATCATGCCGAAGCCGGTCACCATCCACGACCCCTGGGTCCGACTGCGGATCGACATGTCGAACCCGGAAGTCTCCGANATGATGGTGCATCCGCACTTCACGAACATTCAGGCGTCCCTCGCGATGGCACGCACGCTGCTCGTCGGTCAGGACACGCCGAACAAACAGATCATGCTGATCACCGACGGACTGCCGACCGCGCACTTCGAAGGNGAGGAGCTGTTCCTGCTNTATCCGCCGGACCCGCTGACCGANCAGGCGACNATGCGCGAAGCGCATCGCTGTGCGCGNGAAGGCATCACGATCAACATCTTCCTGATGCCGAGCTGGAGCCAGAACTCGGAAGACATCGCCTTCGCGCANCGTCTNGCCGANACCACCAAGGGTCGGGTCTTCTTCACCGCGGGTGAGGACCTCGATCGCTTCGTGCTCTGGGACTATCTGCAGCAGAAGCGNCGCGTCATCGGTTGATTCCCGGTTNGCCGGTNNGNCCTGNTATCGTGCGTNGATGATCACCATCNCNANCTTGCTCGTCTCGNTCNTCCTGCAGGCNGCTCCNGAACGAANGNCGCCCACGGTCCACTCGGTCAGCGACATCTCTCAGAAGTTCACCTTCTACATGGACGGTCGGTTCCATCGGCAGTACCTCGAAGGTGTCGGACGTGACATGCGAAACTGGGGCTCGCTCGATCGGCTCGATCTCTCGAACGTGAACCTCCTGATCCTCACGGATGGGAATGAACGCATTCCCTACGAGCAGGACGCGATCGATCACATCGTCTCCTTCGTGGAGGGCGGGGGCTGTGTTCTGCTCATGATGAACGGCGATCAGCCGGGGAACGATCTGGCGAAGGCGTTCGACGCTCGGTCGACGACCGAACGCGGCTCGCGCAACGCGCGGGGGACCGATCGACTGAAGGGCACGGACCTCGACTACCGCGGTGGCACCGTCTTCGAGTTCGGTGATGACTGGACCGTGCTCGCGGTCGATGACCGTTCCGAGAAACCGCTTCTTGCGATGCGTCGAGTCGGCAAGGGACACGTCGTCATCGGGGCGCGTGGTCTCTTCGGACAGAAGCCGGACGCGTCCGATCCGATCAACAAGGAATGGGTCGGTCCCTTGCTCGCCGAACTCGCCGAATCCAAACCAATCGACCCGAAGAAGCCGCATCGACGGACCTGGGTCGAACACGCGCGTGCAATCGGACCGCTCACCCTCGAATACCACGATGGCACCGAACCCTTCGCGGATGCGATCTACGAGGTCTACACCGAAGTCAGGCCGCATCTCGAAGTGATCACCGGATGCGAGCCGTCACCCGGCATGGTGAAGTCGCTGCTGGTGCTCCCGACCGGCGGTGGAGGATTCTCCAGTGGTGCGCGGATCGCGATCGGGGCGTGGTGGGGGAACTACCCGGAGAAGCGGTACCCGATGGTCGAACTGATCGCCCATGAAGCGGGTCACTCCTGGGTGCTGCCGCATGCCGAACCACTGTGGAACGAACCGATCGCGACCTACCTCGGCATTCAGGTGGGGCGTCGCATGGACATGGCGCAGGCCGACGAGACGCTCGGTCGTCAGATCGCGAAGGGCCGGCGACACGATCCCGACTACGACGCGATCGATCCCTTGTCCGAAGGTGCGCCCCGAGATGTGATCTGGGGGAAGTCCTACTTCGTCTTCGAGGAGCTTCGCAGACTGCACGGCGAGGACTTCATGGCGAAGTACTTCGCGGCGAAGCGCCGGTTGATCACCAGGGACCGTCCCTCGTATTCGATGGACGACTGCGTCGCGGTGTGGAGCGTCGCGCTCGAGACCGATCTCTTTCCCTGGTTTCGATCACTCGCTTTCGACGTCGATCGTGAACGCACCGACATCGAACTGAATCAGGGTCGATCCTGAACCGTCACGGGTTGCACCCAGGCCTGTTCGAAATCACCCCTGGCATACGGTTTCGGGTGGGGGCGATCGCTGACGACCCGGGCTCGCACGTAGAGCTCGTCACCACTCAACCGGTGGACCGCGGGGTTCGCGGTGGTGGAGGCGAGCACTCGCGGTTGCGTCGTCTCAGGGTCATCGCTTCGCATGATGCCGATGAATTCCGTGGTGTAGGTGACGTCGGGGTCGGCCTTGATCGTGATCGTCATCGTGTCGTCCGCGACCACGATGTCCTCGAGGGTGACGCCGCTCGAGGCGTAGAAGTCGCCACGCTTCATGGCGTCGACGATCGCGTCGGCTTCGAGTGACTTCGATCGCACCATGATCCAACCGCGTCCCGGCACCGAGACCGCATCCACTTCGTAATGGTCATGNGCATCATCGGTCGCGAGGCCGAAGAGGACCTCACCGTCGCCGGCGCCGTCACGCAGACGTCGAGTGAGCGCCAGATCCCACAACGCTTCGGTCGAATGCTTCGCTTTGGCGCCCTCGTTGTCGACGCTGCGGTGACCGTTGTAGACCTCGAAGAAACGCTCGCCCTTCATGTTCGCGAGGTTCTCGACGCCCAGCGAGCCTCGGAAGTTCGGGTGGTTCAGATGCGCGAGGACCGGTCTTCCGAGTCTTCGGCCCTGTTCGCTGATCGCATCGAGATTGTTCTGGATGGTCGCCTCGACGGAGTCGCCTTTCTGAGGATCGATGGTCTCCGTCACGTTGATCGCGTTGATGTGGATCTCGGCGAGTCGGAATCGGTCGGTCACCTCTTCGCCCGGAATCAGAAGAAAGTCACCGTCTTTCTCGAACTGCCGCTTGAGTTCCGCGAGGGTGCGAAGCCTCATTTCGGTCGCCTTCTCGGTCGTCCTGGTCTCGACCCAGTCGGTTCCAAAGTCGGCTTCAAGCGCCTTGGTCTTCTCGGGCGTCAGTCGACCGTCCGGGGTGATCGCGAACCAGCGTTCACCCTGTTGCATCACGTTGTGATCCGACAGCACCAGAAAGTCGTAGTCGTTGTCGAGGTACCACTTGACTGCATGTTCCGGCGGGGCGTCACCGTCGCTCCAGAGCGTGTGGGTGTGCGTGTTTCCGCGATACCACCGCGAATCATCATCACTCGCGTGGCACGCGATGGCCGGTATCAGCAACAGACAGGCAAGAAGGTGGGTGGTCATTCGGCGAGCGTCCGTGCGAGGGTGTCGAGTTCGACCAGTCGTTTCGCGGAGAAGCCCTGATCCCAGAACCAGACGATCTTGCCGGTCTTGTCGAGCATGATGATTCTTCCGTTGCGTGGGTTCTGGTTTCCGGTGAGGGCCACCACGGGGTCCGCGGCGCCGCCGTACAGCGTCACCACGCTCTCCCAGTCCTCTTTGGGAATACCGCTTCGCATGCCGTTGTCGATCGTGCCGCTGATCATCGATGGCACGAGCCCGGGAATCGCGGGAACCTCCACGATGCCGCAGGGAAATTTCACCTGGACGAGACCGATCGTCCAGCGGTCGAGATCGAACTGCGTGTTCTGGACGTAGCCCACCATCAGCAGGACCGGCTGCCCGGCCCATGCCTTCGGCAGGGTGACGCTTCGATCGGTCAGCGATGTTCCGGTGACGGTCGGGAACATCTGTCCGACCGGATTCCGGTTCGGGGTCGGTGAGGAGCAGGCGCCGATGATCAGGGTGACGGGAATCATCAGAATCGAAATCAAACGTTTCATCGCGAAATCTCCTGTGGGGTGCGGCGTGTCGGTACAGTGTCCTCTATTGTCGAACGCGACGCCACCATCGCCTCATTCACGAGACCCCCCATGTACGAAGTCGAAGCCCTCATTCTCATGGCGATCTCGGGACTGGTGATCGGCTTCATCGCCGCGCTGCTCGGTATCGGCGGGGGCATGGTGATGGTGCCCGCTCTGTTCTTCATCTTCAAACTGACCAACATCATTCCACACGACCAGATGCACGTCGCTGCCGGGACATCCCTGCTGGTGATGGTGGCGACTTCGATCGGCTCGGTGGTCTCGCATGCGCGAGAAGGAAACGTCGTCTGGCAGCTCTCCCGGCGGACGATCCCCGGCATCGCGGTCGGAGTGATCGGGGGAGCGATTCTCGCCTCCTATCTGCCGACCGCCGCACTCTCCGACATCTTCTCGGTGGTTCTGATCATCGTGGCACTGACCATGATCTTCGGCTTCAAGGCGCAGCCGGCCGAACGACCTCGTCCTGCAGCGATGAAATGCAGCGCGATCGGCAGCCTGATCGGATTCAAATCGGGACTGCTCGGGGTCGGTGGTGGTGCGTTGAGCGTGCCCTGGCTGACCTGGCAGGGACTTCCGCAGAGAGAGGTCAGTGGGACCAGCTCCACCTTCACGCTTCCAGCCGCGATCATCGGCACCGTCGCCTTCGTCTTCACCGGACTGAACGCCACGGACATGCCCTACACCATCGGATTCGTCTACTGGCCGGCACTTCCCGTCGCAGGCTGTGCTTCGATCTTCGGAGCGTTCGTGGGTGCCAAGTTCTCCCGTCGGGCTCCGGGGCGACTGCTTCGAATTCTCTTCGGGCTCCTTCTGCTCGGCGTCTCCGTCAGCATGGTCGTCGCCGAATGACATGTCTGGAACCTCACCATGTCGCTTCCTGAAAAAGACACCACGCCGACCTCCAAGGCGACGTCCACGGCGACGTCCGGCGTGTTCTTCGCACTCGGTGCCTACGGGTGGTGGGCGATCATCACTCCGGTGTACTTCCGAATCCTGAAGGACGTCCCCGCTCTCGAACTTCTCTCGTGGCGAGTNCTCACCGGTCTTCCGGTCCTTCTGCTTCTGCTCATGGCCACCCGGCGCATGGACGAGTTCACGAAGATTCTGCGCGATCGCAAGGTTCTTCTGACCCTGCTGGTGTCGGCGTTGCTTCTCTCCGTGAACTGGTTCACCTTCGTCTGGGCGGTCATCACCGACAATCTCGTCGAGGCGAGCCTCGGGTACTACGTCAATCCACTGGTGTCGATCGTGCTTGGCATGTTCTTTCTCGGCGAACGGCTGCGTGGATTTCAGATCGTGGCCGTCGTGATCGCCGCGATCGGGGTGGTGGTGATGGGCATGACCATCGGNCACCCTCCCTGGATCGCNATCGCACTCGCGGTCTCCTTCGGTTTCTACGGTCTGCTGAGAAANAAGGTCTCCGCCGCGCCCGCCCCGGGACTGGCGATCGAGATGTTGATCGTCTTCCCNNTGATGTTGTTGCTTCTCTTCGTGGTGCACTTCGACCGCGGNACCAGTGCGGCCTCCGGACCCGGATGGGTGACCATTCTGCTGCTCCTGGGTGGCCCCCAGTCGATCGTTCCGTTGTTGTTCTTCACCGGTGCCGCGAAACGCCTGAAGCTTTCGACCGTCGGAGTCATGCAGTATCTCGCACCCACGGGACAGCTTATCCTCGCCGTTCTGGTCTTCAACGAAACCTTCACCCGGGGTGCCTTGTGGTCGTTCATCCTGATCTGGTGTGCGGTGCTGCTCTACTCGATCGATTCCGTTCGACGAAGTCGTCGGGAGAAACGTTTCGAGATCTCGATTCCCGGCGAAGCGTGAGCCGTCAGGCGGTCTTCTTGGCGGCGGGTTTCGGACGGCTGAAGACCAGGGTCTTGTCGTCACTTTCCGATTTCGAGAATCGGTAGCCTTCGAGATCGAAGCCGTCGAGATCAGAGAGTCGTCCGGGTCGAGTGTCGGACATCCAGCGAGCCATCAGCCCTCGGGCACGTTTGGCGTGGAAGGAGATGAAGCGCAGCTTGCCGCCATCCTTCTGCATGAACTTCACATCGACGACCGGAAGCTCCATGTCACCCAGTCGTGCGGCCTTGGAATATTCATCGCTCGCCAGATTGACCAGGACGTCGGAACCGACGTCGGCCATGTCCTTCTTCAGAGTCTTGACGATGTCCTCGCCCCAGAACTCGTAGAGGTTCGTTCCGGCATCGGTGACCAGTCGCGTCCCCATCTCGAGTCGATACGGTTGAATGACATCGAGCGGTCGAAGCAGGCCGTAGAGTCCGCTGAGAATGCGGACATGGCCCTGCGCCCAGTCGAGTGCACGGGTGTTCATCGTCCAGGCCTCGAGACCCTGGTAGACGTCGCCGCGAAAACACATGGCGGCCGCGCCACGAGGATTGCCACGATCACCGAAAGTCGACCAGCGCTCGGCGTTGAGAAGCGCGAGCTTGTCCGAGATCGACATCAGGCTTCCGAGTCTTTTCGCGGAAAGGGTCTTGAGTTCCTGCGCCAGTCGTTTCGTCTTGGTGTTGAAACGGGTCCTGCTGGTCTCGAAGGAGGCGGTGGTCTCGTCCCCTCCATCCATCTGGAGTGACTTGGCCGGAGAAAGAATCGTATGGAGTCCGCTCATGCTGGAAGGGTAGCGTGGTTCGACCGGATTTCCAGTTCAGTGACGCATTTCCCGCATGCGCATCGGCATGGCGTCGATGATGCCGAAAAGTTCCTGGGTCTCGAAGACGGTTTTTCGACGTTCCTTGACGCCGCCGTCCTTGCCGACCAGAACCACTTCGAAGGCATCATCCGGCATGGCGAAACGCTGCCTGAAGAGTTCCGATTCCGGAAGCACTGACGTCTCTCCCACGACCACCGTCGCGGAGTCCTCCTCGAGATGGATGACCAGAAGGTTCCGTTCGAGATGGCCCGCTTGCGAGTCGAGTGCGAGCGCCTTCTGTCGGGTGGTGTTCTCATCTTCCCCGCTGAAGACCAGCAGGCGATTCTCCCATTGGACGGAATCGAACCACGCACCGGAGGCCACGGCGGGTGTCGTCTCGTCCTTGGCAGGTTTCTCAGGTTGTGAACAGCCTTGGTTCGAACTCATGATCACCGCCAGGGTCAGAAGGATGGGAATGGAATGACTCATGTCGAAGTGTAGGCTTCCTGGAGGGTCAGGATTCATGCCGACAGCAGATCATCGATCTCATGTGCCGCGGCCGTGCCGCTTTGAAGCGCATCTTCGATCGTCGGCCCGAGGCACCAGTCGCCCGCCACGGCCACGCAGGTGATTGGATCGACCAACGTGGGTGCGCCCAGTGGTGTTCTGGTGAGGCCGAAGCGCCAACGGTGCGCGATCGTCGTGGTGGCCTGTTCGATGCCGAGAATGCCCGCGCAGATCGGGCCCAGTGCATCCGCCACTGAACTCTTGTCGTCCTCGAGGTGCTCGGTGGACCATGCGTGACTGGCCAAGGCGACCCAGGCACCATCGGAGGCTCTCCCAGGTTTTCCGGCTTGCGCCGCGAGCCAGCTGATTTCAGGACACGGTTCGACCGCCGCCTCGAAGCCCACTTCGTCAGGGTGTGGGCCTTCGATCAGAACCGACCAGATGCCCGTGAAGGAGACGTCCTTGATTCGATCGAGGCCTTCGAATCCTATCGGGGTGAGCAGGTCGACCGCTTGCGGTGATGGAATCGCGACGATCACACTGCGGGCGACCACTTCGACCTCGCCCTGATGCTGGATGATCTCCCACCCGGCCTCGCATGAACGCAGTTCGACGGCCCGGGCATTGAATCGGACTTCGAGATCTCGTGCCAGATGCTTGATGACCTGGTTCATGGCCGGCGTCCCCACGTGATACGGAGCCGCCGTCGAGCCGTCCTTGAGCGTGGGACACCAGGGTGCGACCACACCGGCTTCGATCCATTCCCGGAGGTCGCTCGAGCTTTCCGGCTCTCGAAACGTCAGTTCCTTGCAGCCATGGTCGAATCGAGTCTCCCCGGTTCTTCTTGAACTGAGTCGGCCACCCGGGCCTCGGCCCTTGTCGAGGACCACCACCGAACGTCCTTGTCTGGTCAAGGCTCGGGCTGCAGACAGTCCCGCGGGACCGGCGCCGATCACGACGCAATCGATGGGTTCTTCAGAAGGACGTCCGGGCACTGTCGTATCGTCTCCTTGCGCAGCGCGTGCATGCGCGCACAGTCTAGAAGAGCCGGCCGCCACGTGCCGGTTCCTTCTCGATCGAATCGACGTCTGGTTTCGGTGGGTCGGCCCGAACGGCCGTCACATCCGGCGCCCCTGGGGCGCCGGATGTGTTCGGCCTGGTTCAGCCGCGAACGCCGCGTCCCGACGTTCGGTTTCTGCTGGCGGTGCTGTATCGGTTGGTGGTGCCACCTCGCTTGGGCCCACCGGATTTGAAACCACCCGGCTTGGGTCCACCGGATTTGAAACCACCGGGCCTGGGTCCGGATGACTTCACGCCGCCTCGCTTGGGTCCACCGGACTTGCCGCCGGACTTGAAGCCACCGGGCTTGGGTCCGCCGGACTTGAAGCCACCTGGCTTGGATCCACCGGACTTGAAGCCACCTGGCTTCCACTTGCCCTGACCNGACTTCTGTGCGGCACCGTCATCGCGGCCGCCATCCGAGGAGGCGTTGGCCCTTGGATTCTTCCACTGGTGCTTTGGAGCGCCTGACTTCGGCTTGCGCTGGTTGTTGTCTCGGCTGCCTTCCGACCATGGCTTGGAGCCACTTCGAACGGGTCGTTCGCTGCGTTCGCCGTATCCGCCTCCGGATTGTGCGCCGGAAGGCTTGTACTTGCCCTTGGGCTTCCAGGGCACACCCTGGCTCTTGGGCTTCGGAGTCCAGGGCTTGTTGCCTGCGCGGTCGTTGTCGCGAGTGTCGCGTGACCCGCCGGACTCCCCGTTTCGCGAACGCTTGTCACCCTTNTTGTAGGGGTGCTTGGACTTCCATCCGGGCTTTCCGCCCTTTTGATAGCTCTTTTCCCAGGGCTTGCGTTCGCCTGACTCGGACCGCTCGGATCGTTCGTCTCGGTTGTCGACCTTGCCGTAGGGCTTTGGTTTGGAACCGTTGCTCCACTTCGGCTTCTGGTTGCTCTTGTTGCCGTCCCACTTCTTCTTGCCCGGCTTCTGAGTGTTCTTCTTCTGCCAGGGATTGCCGACGCCATCGACCCGATGCCTGGACTCTTCGTTTCGCTCCCGTGATTCGGTTCGGGGTGCAGGCTTCCACTTGGGAGCGTCCCCTTCCTTGCGGGGCGCCCATTTGGCGGGCTTGCTCGCGGGCTTGTAGGGCGTGTGTTCCTGACGATCCTGCGAACCCTGATAGGAACCCTGATTCGAACCCTGATGCGAGTCGTGGTCGTGGTTTCCCTCGAAGTTCTTCTTGAACTTCTTCTTGTCCTTCTTCTTGTGCTTCTTGTAGCCCGAGTCGGAGGTCGAATCGCCGGAGCCGAATTTCTGAGCGAGCTTTCGATCGAACTTCTCGTCGAATCGCTTCTTCTTCTCTTCGTATTTCCCGGTGGGGGACTTGTCGTAGTTCTTCTTCTCGGGTCGTGGGGGGATCTTCAGATCCGTGGAGACCTTGAGAGGCTTNCGCGTTCTTCGCTCGACGGCCTGGAGAAGTCTTCGTTCGCTCTTGTCGCAGAAGGTGACCGCGATGCCGGACTTTCCAGCTCGGGCGGTTCGACCGATGCGGTGGACGTAGGTCTCCGATTCCATTGGAAGGTCGTAGTTCACCACATGTGTGATGCTGTCGACATCGATGCCGCGGGCGGCGATGTCGGTCGCGACCAGGACGGAGATCCGACCCGAACGGAACGAACTCATGATGTCGATGCGTTTGTTCTGCGTCTTGTCGGAGTGGATCGCATCGGAGCGGAATTTGTTGGCTCGCAGGTGTCTCACGAGGCGGTCGGCTCCGTGCTTCGTCTTGGTGAAGACGAGAGCGCATTCCACCGAATCCCTTTCCAGCAAGGCGCAAAGCGCCTGAGGTTTGTCATCCCGCTTCACCATGAAGACGCACTGGTCGATCTTGTCGACGGTCGTCGCTTCCGGTGCCGTTTCGATCTTGAGCGGGTCTCTGAGCAGTGAATCCGCGAGTCTTCGAATGTCGTTCGAGACGGTGGCCGAGAAGAAGAGCGTCTGGTGCTTGTTTGGAATCATCTTGACGACCTTGCGGATGTCGTCGATGAATCCCATGTCCAGCATCCGGTCGGCTTCGTCGAGGACGAATGATTCGATCTCGGAGAGATCCACATGGCCCTGGTTGACCAGGTCGAGCAGGCGACCCGGGGTCGCGATCAGGACGTCGACGCCGTAGCGCAGAGCGTTGACCTGTCGGCCCTGCTTGACGCCACCGTAGATCACCGCATGTCGGAGTTCGAGATGACGTCCGTAGGTTTCGAAGCTTTCGTGGATCTGCATCGCGAGCTCTCGCGTGGGGCAGAGCACCAGTGCGCGTGGAGGACGACCTCGACGTGCCTTGCGTGGCATCTGGTATTCCGCATCGGATGTCGCCAGCTGATGAAGGATCGGAAGCGCGAATGCACAGGTCTTGCCGGTACCCGTCTGAGCACATCCCAGCACATCTCGCCCGGTCATGGCTTCGGGAATCGTCTGAGCTTGGATGGGCGTGGGGGTGTCGTAACCCTCGTCCTCGACTGCTCGAGCGACGGGCTCAATGAGCCTCATAGTCTGAAATGTCATCGGAGCTGTGCTCTACTTTCGGGAAACCAGCGCGGCGGGGTATCCGGTCAATGTGTCATGTCGGAGATGTCGGAACGCTGTTGCGTCCGGGGCGACTCATATGTCTTCTTCGTTTCAGTGGGTTCGAACTCGCCACCGAATCGTCAAATTTAACCTTCCCGAGGCTTTATGTCCACAACAACAGCTTTGAAATCACATCTCAGGGGTCCTGGTCCTAGAACATCGTGCTTACTGTCCCTCAGAACTGCCTCATGAGCCCCTGGGACCTACACTGATCTTCCAATGAAGCGACACCTGACCCCCGAACTCATGGACGACCCGGCGCTTGATCCCGCTGAACACCGTCATGCGCTGGGTGGTCTTGCCCGGCTGAATCGCATTTCAGCCGCCGGTCGAAGCCCCTGGCGAGGCATGGCCGACCTTGTCCGTGAGTCGAATCGACCGCTTTCTGTGCTTGATGTCGCCACCGGATCCGGTGATGTTCCCATCTCTTGTGCTCGTCGAGCGAAGGCTGAAGGTCTCGAACTCGAACTTCATGGATGCGATCTCAGCGAGGTCGCTCTGTCGCAGGCATCACAACGTGCTCGGGACGCCGGTCTGACCATGACCTGCTTTCAGCACGACATCCTGGCGGAACCACCGCCCGAGACCTACGACGTGGTGACCTGCAATCTCTTCGCGCATCACCTCGATGAAGAAGGCGTGTGCCTGCTGCTGCGCAACATGGCTCTCGCGGCACGCCGGCGGTTGCTCCTCTGCGATCTGCGCCGCGATCGAATCGGCCTGGGCCTGGCCTGGGTGTTTTCAAGACTGCTCACCCGTTCGAAAGTCGTTCATGTCGATGCCATCAAGTCCGTGCGTGCCGCCTGGACACCGGGCGAGATGCGTGACCTCGCCACGCGGGCGGGCCTTGAAAACGCGGCGCTTCCATCCTGTTTCCCCCGTCGGATGATGCTTTCATGGGAGCCGTCATGAGCACTGGCACGCTGAACACGATTCCCGATTCACCACAGGCTCTGGTGATCGGAGCGGGGCCCACCGGTTCGGTGGCGGCGACGGTTCTGGCTCGGGCGGGTCTTTCGACCGTATTGGTCGAACGTGCGAACTTTCCTCGTCGCAAGGTCTGTGGTGGATGCCTCGCTCCCGCGGGCATCAGGGCTCTTGAAGCCTGCGGTCTTGGTGAACGACTTCACTCGATCGATCCCATTCCCATGCGCCATCTTCGTCTTCAATCCGGGGGCGCCGCATCCTCGCTGCCCATCGAACCTTATTATTCGCTCGACCGGGGGCGCCTCGACGAAGTTCTGGCCGCCGGGGCAGTCGACCATGGCGCGATCTTTCAGGACGGTGTCCGTGCCACGATCAAACACGATGATCATGTCCTGCTCGAGCAGGGCGGTCACAGTCTTGATTGCCCCCCCGGCATCGTGGTGGTCGCCGATGGTTTGGCGGGAACGTCATTGAGAGAACGAGATGGTTTCGACTGGGTGATCAACGACCAAAGTCCGATCGGCCTGGGTGCCGTCATCGAATGTCCTCTTGATGACGATGACGACGACTCGATCGTAATGCGCTGCTCTAAAACAGGTTACATAGGCACTTCTCGCCTTGGTGATGGCCGATTGGTCGTGGCCGCGGCGGTGTCCGCGGAGGCGATCAAGCGGGATGGTACGCAGGGTGCGGTCGCCCGAATCTGCCGCGAGGCAGGCGATCATTCACGGCGTTTCGAGAACATCCAATGGAAAGGTGTCGGTCAACTGACCCGTCAACGCGCTCGATTCGCGCAGGGCCGGATCCTCGTGCTGGGTGATGCCGCTCGGTACGTCGAGCCACTCACCGGCGAAGGCATGAGCTGGGGGATCTGCCGGGCTGCGGACATCCTGCCCCACGCTCGGCGCATGCTCGAGGGCGAAGACGTCTGCGAAGGGTGGACTCGTGAAGCAAATCGAATGCTTCGAACCAGACGTCTGGTGTGCCGGACGATCTGCGGGCTCTCGCGACGTCCGCGCACGTTGTCACTCATTCTGAACATTCTCGGCGAACGACCGCCGATCGGTTGGGCCACCCGCCGTCTGTGTTGGAGCAGCTCATGACCACTGATCCACGCATTCTCGGAATCGGAACCGCCGCTCCGGACTTTCAGGTTTCGCGCGAACTCGGCTGTGAACTCGCACTCGAATTCTCTCCATCACTTCCCGTCGACAAGCTGCGACATCTCTACGACGAATGTGGCGTGGCGTTTCGGGGAAGCGTCTTCGACGTGGCGGACATGCGTCGTTTCGTGCTCGAAGGACCTGGTGGCCAT
Organism: Planctomycetaceae bacterium; assembly: GCA_002684315.1. The sequence continues at coordinate 13,149 of NYVB01000157.1, forward strand.
GGGGCAACGACCGAATCACGATTGGAATGCTTCATGCCTCATGCGGTCGGACTTGGTGCGACCGCGGCACGTCGGGCATTCGATGAATCCGGACGTTCACCGGCGGAGGTCACTCATCTCGTCACCGTGTCGTGCACCGGCGCGAGATCCCCGGGCATCGACCACGGTCTCATCGAACGGCTCGGCCTGTCGCCGGACGTCTCTCGAACCCACATCGGATTCATGGGATGCCACGCGGGCCTCAATGGCCTTGCCGTCGCTTCGGCATTCGTTCGAGCGGATCCCGCTGCGGTGGTGATGCTGGTGTGCGTCGAGATGTGCAGTCTTCACTATCAGATCGATGATCCACGCTGGGATCAGCAGGTCGCCAACGCCATCTTCGCCGATGGTGCGGCTTGTGCGCTGCTCGGGTCCGGCTCCGATGGCCCTCGAGTCACCGGCTCTCTGAGTCGGGTCTTTCCGGAAACCGCCAGCCGCATGGGCTGGGAGATCGGTCAACACGGGTTTCGCATGACCTTGTCCCCGCGTGTCCCGGGATTGATCCGTCGTCATCTGGCGGC
>NYVB01000005.1 GCA_002684315.1 Planctomycetaceae bacterium
CCCGACAACATGATGGAAGAAGCCCAGGAATGGCGCCACAACCTCGTCGAGAAGGCCTCTGAAATCGATGACGTCCTGATGGAGAAGTACATCGAGGACGAGTCCTCCATCACGGAGGATGAAATCCGAGCCGCCCTTCGAAAGGGCACCATCGAAATGCTCTGCAACCCCGTCTTCTGCGGCTCAGCCCTCAAGAACATCGGTGTTCAGCGCGTCCTCAACGGCGTGATCGACTACCTCCCGAACCCCTCGGAAGCACCTGCGGTCCACGGCACCGACCCTCGCGACAGTGACACCAAGCTGACACGTGAGAACTCGGAAGATGCCCCCTTCTCGGCACTGGTCTTCAAGGTCGTCAACGACACCCACGGTGACCTGACCTACGCCCGCGTCTACTCCGGCGTGCTTCCCAGAGGCTCACGCGTTCTCAACCCCGGCAACGGCCGCAAGGAGAACGTCTCACGAATCTTCGAAATGCACGCCAAGGACCGTGAAGCACTCGATCAGGTCGGCGCAGGCCAGATCGTCGCCCTCATCGGCCTCAAGAATTCCTTCACCGGTGACACCATCTGTGATCTCGACAACCCCATCATCCTCGAACGAATGGACTTCCCGGATCCGGTGATCTCCATGTCGATCGAGCCCAACACTGCTGATGACAAGAAGAAGCTCGGCGAAGCACTCACCACCATCCGTCGTGAGGACCCATCCTTCCGAACCCAGTACAACGATGAAACCGGCGAGACCATCATCTCCGGCATGGGTGAACTTCACCTCGAGATCATCAAGAACAAGCTGGTCCGCGACATGAAGGTCGGCGTGCAGGTCGGTCGACCTCGTGTCTCCTACCGTGAAACGATCCTTGGCAGTGCCAACGATGTCCGCGGTCTCTTCAAGAAGCAGAGTGGTGGACGAGGTCAGTTCGGCGATGCCGTCGTCAGTGTCTCCCCCATCACCGCCGCAGAAGCTGAAGAGCAGGAACTGAAGATGAAGGACGGCGTCGTCTTCGTCGACGCGATCAGTGGTGGCGTGATCCCCCGCGAATTCATCCCCTCGGTTCAGACGGGTGTCAGAAACGCCGCCTCCAGCGGCGTCATCGGTGGCTACCCCGTGATCAACGTCAAGGTCGAACTGGTCTTCGGTTCCTACCATGACGTCGACTCGAGCCAGATCGCCTTCGAGCAGGCCGGAGCGCTTGCCTTCCGACAAGCCTGCACCCAGGCCGGACTTGGACTCCTCGAGCCCATCATGAAGGTCGAGATCGTGACCCCCGACGAATTCTTCGGAAACGTCTCGGGCGACCTCTCGTCTCGACGCGGCCACATCGTGGAAAGTGAAATCCGCAACAACGTCCGCGTCATCCAGGCCGAAGTGCCTCTTTCCGAGATGTTCGGATACACCACCGTGCTTCGTTCCATGACCCAGGGTCGTGCGAACAGCTCGATGGAGCCTTGCGAGTACCGACTGATGCCGGATCGACTCAAGGAAGAAGTCCTCGCGAATCAGTGACCCTCGCTCGCGAGCCTGAATCACGTTTTTTCAACGGCCCCGTTTTCACGGGGCCGTTTTTCTATACTTGAGACATGATCACTCAGAAACAGGAAATGGAAGACTCTGAAGTCATGTTCGAGGGTGAATACGCCATCGAACTCGACGGCTGGTTCAGACGGAGATTTCGCAATCTCTGCATAGGCCTTCTGTGCATTCTGACATTCACCTGGGGGTTGGGGATCATGGGCATCGTGGCGTCCATGTTTCTCTCGGGCCTTCCCTCCGAGGAGCTCTCATCAGACATTCCGGGAGCCAGGTTCCTCGTGTACGCATGTGTGGCGGGCACGTTCGAATTCACTCTGATCCTCTGGTTCTTCGTGAAGATCCGCCCACGCCTGCAGACTCGCAAACAACTCATCAGTGCAGCCACCAAGATGATGCGCTACTTGAGCATCTTTGAAATCCTCGCCATGACGCTTCTTTATCAGAGCGAGATGAGCACCTTGCTGACGACCGGTGTCTGGGAGATCTTTTTCTGGCACTTTCTCGCATGCCTGTTCCTGCCCTGGACTGCATGGGAGAGTCTCAAGGCTCTCGGTCCGGCCTACGTGCTGTGCTTTCTGATCATCTCGGGAGATATCTTCCTGAACAGCATTGCCATGGGACAGAACATGACAGTGACCACGATGTCTCTTCTGTGGATGACGTTTGTCATGACCGCAATGGTGATCTTCTTCATTCCCGGAATGCTGATCTGCTGGATGAGACTGAGAAAACACGGCAGACGATTCAAGTTCTCGCTGCTCAATAGAAAATATCTGGACTTGCGCCAGGACATGGCCAATGCGCGCAAGATACATGACGCACTGTTTCCCGGAAAACACGAGGATGCCCAGATCGCATTCGATTTCAGCTACACCCCCTACAGCGAGATCGGTGGAGACTTCGTCTGGTTCGAACGCAGCGAAGAGAAGGTTCTGATCATGCTTCTCGATGTGACCGGGCACGGACTTCCAGCGGCCATGACCGTCAATCGAATCCACGGAGAGATCGAACGTCTGAGAAGCGAATATCCGGGGAGCGACCCCCTGGTTCTGATGAACGGACTGGGACGGTACTTCTCACTCACCATGTCGCGACATCAGATCTTCGCCACCGGCATCACCTGCGAACTGGAACTTGAGACTGGAGCTCTGAAGTGGGTCAACGCGGGGCACCCACCCGGTTTCATCATCTCCCGGAATGGTCGAACGGTCGAACTCGGCACGACCGCGATGATGCTCGGAGCGGGGCTCCCCGACGAATTCGAGGTCGAACAGGAAGAGACCGTCGTGATGAAAGGTGACCTCATCGGACTCTACACCGACGGTGTGACCGAAGCACGTTCCAGCAAGGGCGAGCTTCTGGGCCTCAAGCGCATGCGTCGATTGGCCAACGACTCCAACGTGAAGGACGACTGGGTGGAGAAGATTTCGACATACGCTCAGGAATTCTCCAGAGGATTGATCGACGATGACATCCTGGTCGCATCTCTGAAGTACAGGGATGATGCGTCACAAGACATGCCGGAGATGACATGACTTCACCGACGAAGGACACCAGCAGGCTCCTCGACCTGGCGGCAAGGATCGCACTACGCGGCCATGGGAATGTCGAACCGAACCCCATGGTGGGTTGCGTCGTCACCGATGCCGATGGAACGATCGTCTCGGAGGGCCACCACCGAAGATGTGGTGGGGCTCATGCCGAAGCGATCGCACTTCGGAAAGCGGGCGACAGGGCCGCCGGCGGNCACCTCTACGTCACGCTGGAGCCCTGTCATCACACGGGACGCACCGGACCATGCAGTGAAGCCATCATCGCCGCAGGAATCACTCGCGTGATCTATGCACATAGAGATCCGAACGAGATCGCTGGAGGTGGCGCGGAACATCTGCGAGCAGCCGGTATTGATGTCGAGTACCAAAGTACGAGAAAGACCGTTCTGCTCAACGCNCCTCATGAACACCGTTGCAGAACCAGACGACCGTGGGTGATCGTGAAGTGGGCACAGACTCTCGATGGCATGATCGCGACGGCATCGGGAGATTCGAAATGGATCTCATCGGAGCGCTCGAGACGTCTGGTTCATCGTGAACGAGGACGCGTGGACGCGATTCTCACCGGCCTTGGAACGGTCATCGCGGACGATCCCCGCCTGACACCGAGAACGCTCAGGCAGCCAAGACGCATCCCGGCACGCGTGGTCATAGACGACCAGCTCGAGATCTCGCTGGACACCCAGCTGGTGAAGACCGCAGATGAGTTCAAGACAGTCATCTGCTGCAACACGGGCAAGATCAGGAGCGACAAGGCGAAGAGCCTGGAAAAGGCGGGCGTTCATCTCATCTCACTGGGTGAACAAGGCACCATCGCAGCCTCCCTGGCCACGGGATTCGAAGCACACGGATGGTCGAATGTNCTGGTCGAAGCAGGTGGCGGTCTCGTCGGCCGACTTGCCGGCGAAGGCCTCGTGAATGAAGTGATCACCATGATCGCCCCCACGCTTCTGGGGGATCCGACGGGAGTGATGCCCTTTCGCGGACGAACCACCCAACGGATTTCGGATGGGCTCACACTCGATCCGGTCGATCTGCGGGTTCGTGATTCCGAATTCATGGGGTGGTACCGGACACCGAACCTCATCAAGGAACGATGACACCGAAATCCTGCGGACGAAGTGCTGGCTGAAGACTTGCAGGGAAGATTCTCAACACGCCGTCGCCATTCTCAAGCGCCCAACGCCCATCGTTGGGATCACGGATGACACGAACCGTGTCGAGCGGCAGACCATCGAGGCCGAAGAGGATCACCACCGCGTATTCGAGTTCGGTCGGGTAGTCGAGAAACTCGATTTCAGACGCTCGTGCCGAAGTCAGTTGCCCGAGAAGGCTCTCGACCGCCTGACGGGGCACGTCGACGGAGCCACGGTCATCATCATNGAATTCGAGCATCCAGCGATCGAAATCGCGACTCAGAGTGAAATCGGAACCATCCGCGGGACGTACCTCGAGACTGCCCACATCCGGTCTGACCACTGCGGTGCCGGTGGGATCCACGAAGAGTGCCGCCGAGGGAACCAGAGCCTTCTGGGCCTGTTCATCGAGTCGCAGGATCGTCGGACTCCCNTCGACCAGGCCGTATCGCTCANTGGAGCCGACCCCGATCGGATCTCCGATCAGCACTGAGCGGCTCGTACCGTCGCGCTGGGNGAGGCGAACCACGGCGATGGGAGGCTCGAGCCCGAACGGCACGAGTGACCTGGGTTGATCGAAGAGATACCCCTGAGTCGATGCACGGGAGACGTCGGACAACCATTCCGAGATCGCTCCGGCATCACCCCGGGCGACCACTGGTTGAGCGAGCCTCCAACCATCAAGACCGCTTTCGAGACGAACGGAAGCCTCCCCGACCATGATCTCGATCTCGCGAGTCTCGACACCGGCCGTGGGAAGGAGTGAGCGGTCCCGCCAGAGACGTGAATCCATGTCGAGCAGACGTTCGTGCAATGCGGAATCAACGAGCCAGGCCACCGGTTCTCCTTCGAGTCGGGCCCAGGCACGTCCGGCAAGCGTTCGATTTCCAAGAACGAGCACACGCGTGTCATCACCCCACCGCCAGGTGACACGGACGACAGGGTCGTCGAATCCAAGACGCGCCGCCTGTGCACGACCAGCGTCGTCATTCCCGATCTCGACGAAATCACTGGCTCTCAATGATGAGGCCACCACCGCGATCTGACGAGCACTGAAGGCTTCCACACCGACGGGGAATGGTTCGATCTGTTTCCANGTGATGCCGTCGCGCACGAAGCTGAGCGTGCGTCCACCTCGATAGTCAAGAGTGATCTCTTCAACCTGATCCTGAGGGACACCGTCCACCATCATCAGGCGGTCGGTGACGAGTGCGGTGGTGTCATCCACCCGGAGCGTCCACCAGATGAAGAGTGAGAGGAAGGCAAGGCACCAGATGACCACGAGTCGTTTCATCACGCGCGCCTCCTCGAAAAGATGATCAAGCCACCAAGACCGAGCACGCCCAGAGGAAGCACGATGATGAGAAGCCCGCCCCACACTCGACGCATGGTTTCAGAGAGTCCGGTCAGCCGGCTGAACTCGCTGACGCCCCCACTCTGCGGGACGAGTTCATCAAGCCCCGAAAGCCAGGCGGTGGACGTGAGAAGAAGCGAACGGTTTCCGGGAGCCTCGAGAACGCGACGGTCTCCACCCATGGAACGAGAAAGATCCGCCACGGTGCTCAACAACCACCCCGAGCCACCGACGACCAGGACACGCTGACGCCCCTGACCCTCGATCACGCGTTCGACNGCCACCACCACCGGGAGTGGTTCATCGAAGAGGCCTTCCTCGGGAATGATCTGCCGGCTTTCGACACGATCCATTCGCCACTCGGATTCAAGCCAGCGATCCTCATCAGGCTCGATGGCCCAGAGCACTTCTGCGTCCGAATCGGCGTCGATTTCGAGAGCCACGGGCTGAAGAATGATCAGTGCCTGATCTCCGACGGCATCACTGACCGGATGTGAGACCGAGTCGAGAGGCTGTGGAAGACGCACCCATTGTCTGAATTCGAAGGTGCCCTCGTCGACGGGAATCCGCTCCAGCACCAGACGATCGGTGGCACCCCGGACGCCGAGCGTCGCCACCAGCGTTGCCCAGGGATCCTCCTTGCCGAGGACCGGAAGGATGCTTCGCCCCAGGGAGAGAAGCACTGGCTCTCCGGAGTCAAGCAGTTCGCGGGAGATGTCGAGCAGTGCGCTTTCCTGTTTGGAGAATTCAAGACCCGATCGTTTCAGCGGAGGAAGAATCAACCAGACCGGACGTGTTCCTTCGGCGGCGATCGGTCGTTCACCACTGGTGACGTTCCATTCCTCAACTTCGTAGCGAGCGGCACGAAGTGCATCGGCGAGGGCGTAGAAATCACCACCGTCGGAAGAAGAGGAAAGCATTCGACGATCTTCACCATGCACCAGGACCACCATGGGTCGCTCCGGAAGCAGAAGTGACCGTATGGCACCCGCAAGCACTTCCTCACCGCGGAAACGTCGATCGATTCGAACCGTGCCGTCCGAGGAATCGACGGCGTTACGGGGAAAGAGCTGCCAGGACGGCACCACGGCAGCACCAAAGCCGGGNCCGGTCACGATGGCGGCCTCACCGGACTGAATGGCCCGGGATGCCTCGGACAAGGCCAGCGGAGGCAGGCGCTTCAATCCGTCGGCGACGGATGCCATCGTCTCGGAGACGCTCTGAAATCGATCTCGCTCGGTGAGTGCGAAACGACGAAGATCCGTGGTGACCGTTGAATCGATCATGTTCTTCTGAAGAAAGGCGACGGTGGCCTCGAGCTGCTCGGCCCAGAAGAGACTGGTCGTGAGCAGAGCGGTTCGAACACCTTCGTGATCGGGAATGGGACGTGCACCATCGGANTCGAGCCCGCGGGTGACGAACAATTCGAGTTCGCCGCCTTCGACTCCGAGTCGTGTGAGTGCTCGAGCGATCTCTCCGAGCTGGACCGCACCATTGGTGTCGGGTGGAAGCGAGGCAAGCACGTCCCGAAACGCCGGCAGCGTCTCGATGGCGAACAACCTCAGATTCTCGTAGGCCTCGAGAGCCCGGGCAAGCGTGTTTTCGTAGAGCGCGACTTCTTCCGTGTAGGCCGATCGCAATCGAAGGATGAGGGATTCGAACCGTTCAAGTGATTCGGGATCGAGTGGATCGATGCGACTGGTGACCACCCCTTCCGATGCCTGATCGAAACGACGAAGCACCTCGTCGACCTGGCGCATCACCCCGGAGTCATTCTCATTGGAGAGGGCCAGAAGGTCGATCGTCCAGACACCATCCTCGGAGGGGAGATCCTCGAGCAATGTGAGCGTGCTCCGATCAAGCGCATAGGCCCGGGTCCGGGTGAGATCGAAACTGCGCTGCATGGAGGGAAGATCGAAGACCGCGATGACGCCGACGACTGCCACGCCCACTCCGACCCATTCAAGCCCACCGGTGAAGAGGCGCCCGGCCGGAGTTCGAAGTCCGGGACGCCAGTCCGCCATGAGGCGAGTGAGCCAGAGAAGACCGGCGGTCGTCACCACGAAATACACGAGGTTTGATGTATCGAACAGACCGATCGCGAAGTCTTCTATGCGGCGGGTGGGATCGAGTGCGAAGAAGAGATCCGCTTGAGCGGATCCCATCACTCCCGGAAGAAGCCGCGAACCCAGCACCACCAGAAGCGAGGTGAAGAGCGCCAGCAGATAGGCGACGAGCTGACTTTCCGTCAACGTCGAAGCAAGCATGCCGAGCGCCAGCCAGAGCGCACCCCCGAGGAGCAGGCCCAGCAAGCCGCAGGCGATCTCTCCCCAATCAGGACGCCCATGGAGTTCGAGAATCGCCCCGAAGAGCACCACGGGAATGCCGAGCAGAAGAAGCTGACAGATCAGAGCGAGGAATTTTCCCAGCACGACGGTGGTGGGCGTGATCGGAGCCGCCTGCAGAATCTCCCAGGTTCCTTGCCGACGTTCGTCGCTGAACGACTTCATCGAGAGCGCGGGGACCACCAGCAGAAGAATCCAGGCGGAGATCTTGAGGACCGGCTGAACGGTGGCGGGGCCACCGGGAATCAGGGAAAGAAGACTGAACACCATTCCGGACAGAAAGGTTCCGATCGCCAGAACCGTCCAACCCGAAGGCGTGAAGAACGCGGCCCGGATCTCTCGGAAGAAGATCGCGCGAAGTCCGCTCATGAATCCCCTCCTGAAGGCGCCATCGACCAGTCACCTTCGGTCGATCCGGCATGCTGAAGGAAGATATCCTCGAGAGAAGTGGACGCTTCACGAAGTTCGTGCAGGGTGATGCCGTGGCGACCGGCGAGCTCACCGACCATCTGAAGTGGAGTGTCACAANTTGCCGAGGACTTGATCTGCAGGGCGCCCCCCTGCCGACCGTCACCCCGTACCACGGAGTCGATCAAGACCTCGTCCCGGCAGACGCCCTCGAACCGCTTCAGGTCATTCTCTGCGACGCGAACGCGGACAAGGGCTGTCCCTCGACCCATGATCTCCTCGCGGGACCCGGAAGCGACCAGACGGCCGCCGGCGATCATCACCAACCAGTCACAACTGGAATCAACCTCGGCCATCAGATGACTGGAGAGTAGGACGGTCCGTTCACCGGCCAGATCGGCCAGAAGAGCGCGAAAGGCTCGCTGTTGGACCGGATCCAATCCGACGGTGGGTTCATCGAGAATGAGCACTGCAGGATCACCGACCAGCGCTGCAGCCAGTCCCACACGCTGTCGATAGCCACGACTCAGACTGGAGACGAGCCTGCGACGAACATCACCCAGTCCGCAGGCATCCACCGTTCTCTTGATCGCGGATTGAATGGCACTCGTGGACAAACCCATGAGTCCGGCACGGAAATTCAGATATTCCTCGACACGAAGTTCGGGGTACAAGGCCGTCGATTCGGGGAGGTAGCCGACCTGGGCGCGGACACCCAGGGGATCTCGGGCGGCATCGACACCACCCACCAGCAGACGACCTGAGTCCGGGGCGAACAAACCGGCAATCATTCGAATGGTGGTGCTTTTTCCCGCACCATTCGGCCCCAGAAAGCCACAGACCGCACCCTTGGGCACATCGAAGGACAGACCATCGACGGCCCTGAGCGACCCGTATCTTCGAGAGAGNTTGGAGGCTTCAATCATGAGCGTCACGTNGTCGACCGCCCCTTTCAACGTATGAGAAGTCTATCAAGCCGAGGACTTCCTGTTGCAGGAGAGGAGGATGGGTTCCTACACTGAGAGGAACGAAAGACACCACCCCATGGCGAAGATGCTTCCCCGGATGATTCTGATCGGACTCGACCTGCAAAAGGGTCTGCGTGACCGTCTCGCTGAGGACTTCGAGCTGACGGACGTCACCCGCTCGGACGAAGCGATCGAACTCCTCCTCAATTCCGAATTCGACGCCGGCGTCTTCGAACCCGGAGAAGTGCCTGACAGCGAATTCGCTCGAAGGCTTCAGGTCAAGATCAACGATGTCGACGATGCGGGTGGCACGCTGCTCGACCTCGATGCGGAACGAGTCTCACCACTCAACCTCGCCGAACGACTTCACCTGCTCGAGTCCAGAGTCGCCGATGGCCTCCTCAACCTGTTCGGTTGGCGACACTTTGAAGTGCGACTCCTCGATCGAGAGACGGCGAAACTGGAACTGGTGATCGCGAATGGGATCACGCCCCTTCCGATCGGACACGTCATTCATGCCAAGGTCGATGGCAACGGCATTTCAGGTCATGTTGCAGCGGTTGGCAAGAGCTACATCTGCAGGGACAGTGAAAAGGACGAACGATGGGTTGACGGCATGGAAGGCGGCCGAAGCAGCCTCACGATTCCACTCAGATTGCACGAAAGGACCATCGGTGTCCTCAATGTCGAGAGCGCGGATCCTGATCGGTTCAATGATGAGGCGAGACTTCTGCTGGAGCTTTACGGTCGTTACGTCGCCATGACGGTCAACATTCTCGACATGCTGATCGTCGAACGCTACACGACGAACAAACGGCTCTCCAACAACGTCCTCACCGAGCTCGAATCACCGATCAGTGAAATCGAGGCCGAGACCAGCACGCTTCTGGAACTCGCCTCGGACGAACCCGCCATTCAGGAACATCTGGGTCGAATCACTGAATCGCTCGCCGCCATGAAAGCACGCATCCAAAGCTGCACCGCAGGTCCGCAGACGATCCTTGGAGCGGAGGAAGTCCTCCACCAGGAGGAATTGGAACCGATTCTCTCAGGCCGTACAGTCATGGTCGTGGACGATGAGCCGGTCGTGAGACAGACAATCAGTGCAGTGCTCCAGAAGCGAGGCTGCTCGGTCGTGGTCTGCAAGGATGGTTCCGCTGCGATCGATGAAATCCGGGACTCCGCGTCCAGATCCGTGTACTTCGACCTTGTGATTTCGGATGTGAGAATGCCGGATCGCAATGGATACGAAGTCTTCAAGGCGGTGAAGGATGCGAACGAGAGGACTCCCGTGATACTCATGACGGGCTTCGGCTACGACCCCCACCACTCGATCGTGCGTTCGAGTCAGGAAGGCCTTCATTGCTTTCTCTTCAAACCGTTCCAGATCGAGCAACTTCTCGAGGAAGTCTACAAGGCTCTGGTCATCGAAGCCGACGCCGGGTGAGCCTCAGTCACGAAGCGTCGAATGGAGGATCTCTCGCAGTTCTTCGAGGTTGAACGGTTTTCGAAGAAGAGGGGTCGAGTCGTTCTCCGAGAAATTCGTTCGATCAGGGTCGTACCCGGTCATGAGTGCGAACGGTACCTCGATGCCCATCTCCTGAAGGCTGTTCTTGAGTGCATGCCCGGTCATCTTGGGCATCACGATGTCCGACAGAATGAGGTTGAAGGGTTCGACCGACTCGTCACCGATCAGTTCGAGAGCCTCCTCCCCATGTCTGGCGACGACGACCTGATACCCGTCATGCCGAAGCATGTCGTGAACCAAGTCGCGAACATCATCCTCGTCTTCCACGACCAGAATTCGAATCTTCGAGTTGAGACCGGGCTCAACGCCACTTTCCGGCTGCGAGACGATCGTCACGAGCTCGTCCGTGTGAGCGCAGGGCTGAAGAAAGAGTGAGAATGTCGTTCCAACGCCCGGTTCACTGGTGACGTCCATCACACCATCGCAGCGCTCGAGTATCCAAACGATNGTGGACAGGCCCAGACCGGTGCCTTGAGAAGCATCCTTGGTGGTGAAGAACGGCTCGAAGATCTGCTCGATGATCGATTCAGTCATGCCGACGCCCTCGTCACGAACGGTCACGCGAATGTACTCACCGGGAAGGATCGTTCCCAGACGAAGCTCGGCTGCCTCGTTGATCATGACCTTGTCGAAGTTGAAGGTGATCGTTCCGTTGTGATCCATCGCGTCGCGAGCGTTGATCGCCAGGTTGACCAGAATCTGCTGGAACGCGGCGGGATCGATGTAGACCATCTCGGCTCCCGGACCGATGTCGAATTNCAGCACGATGGATTCGCCGAGCAGAGGGGAAAGGATGCCTTGCGCCTCTGAGATCGCGGCAGCGATCTCGATCTGACTGTTGGACATGAGTGTGCGACGACCGAAGGAAAGCAATCGCGCGGTGATCTCGGAGGCTCTGCGAGTGGCTTCCCTGATTCGATCGAGATGACGGGTGGTTGACTCGAGATTTTCAGGGGCGATCTGAGCGAGCTGCGCATGACCGTCGATCGAGAGAAGAATGTTGTTGAAATCGTGTGCGATGCCGCCTGCAAGTTGGCCGATGGCCTGCATCTTCTGACTTTGAATCAACGTCTGCTCGAGACGTTCTCGCTCACGCAACTCCTTTTCGAGTTCCTTGTTGCGCTTTTCAATCACTTCCCATGCGAGGGACATCTTCTTGTGATGGCGTCGGGACAGCCGCTCTTCATTGCTCTTCAAATGAAGATTCATCAGCATGTCATCGACCCCGGGAGGAAAGTCATGNAGCCGAAGATTGAAATTCTTCAGTTGCTGCAGGTCCTGGATCCAGGGCAGACAGAGCAGCATGATGATCTGCTCCCCTGGCTGATCCAACAGAAACAATTCACCCCGCAACTTGAAACCGGGAATGGATGTGATCTCGAGGACGGTCAGCTGTTTTTCATGATTCCTGAGAACGCTGAAATCAATGATTCCATTGGGTCGGATGAAACGAATGCTTGAGCAGGTGTCATCCCCGACGTTCAGCGATGGAGCGATTTCATCAAGTCGAGGACCGATACGAAGAATCTTTCCTTCAGCGGAAAGAGCCAGATGAAATGGAAATGCCTTGTCGAAAAAACTGAAATCCAACGTTTTCAAGCTCACGACTGNTTCTCATTGAACGTCAGCATCGTGATCTTGAAGACTCCGGTGACGCCTTCCTCGGTTCCATCAAGTGAATCCACTTCGATGCGTGTCTCGAACCGATCCGCGAGTCCGTAGAGGAGACCGACGACGAGGGGGCACAGACCGGGGCGTTCACTGGAATAGTGAAGAATGATCTCACGCTCGGTATTGCTCTGGACTCTGAAGGAAGGTGGCCGCAGACTCGGATAGGAAATCATCACACGAGAGTGCATGTGATCCAGATTTTCGAGAAATTCTCCGAGGGATGTGCCGGCNGCATCCATCAACTCACCGTAGGCCTGACTGCCGACAAACTGGACCCAGTAGCGGCCGAACGTCTCGAGGATGAGTTCGGGCGTCATGCCGAGCACCGTGGAGGCCGCACCCACGAGGTCGTAGGTCTCGGAATCGGGATATTGCTGCATCGACACGAATTCCGTGTGATCAAGACCGGCCTTGGCGCAGATCTTGATCCACGCTTCCTGACCGAAATTTTCAGTCACGAGCCCCTGAATCGCTTCATTGATCAGCCCATACATGTCAATGCCTTTCCGTTCGTGTGTCGTACCGTGCAACCAGAAAACGGGGGAACGCTTCATGATCTTTCACAATCGAGAATTTCCTGACACCGGAGAGGGTCCGTACGAAGTCAGTGATCTCGTCCGCACTGTTGGCGCCGAATTCCATGATCAGCAGTCCACCGGGCTTGAGCCATCGAGCTGAGTCGCGAAGAATGGGCTTGATGAATTCAAGGCCGTTCGCACCGCCATGAAGAGCCGTTCGGGGCTCGTATTCCTTCACATTGCGATCCAGAGCCGCGTACTCGGATTCAGAGACGTACGGTGGATTCGCACAGATGATGTCGAAGACACCCATGTCCGAATCCGGGAGTGCTTCGAACAACGAACCCAGACGAAGTTCGAGCTCCTGATCGAGGCCATGACGCCGAGCATTTCGTCCGGCCAGCTCGAGGGCCTCCCTGACGACATCGGTCGCGGTCACGAGGAGTGGTCCTTCGGAGGCTGCGTTCATGCTTTCACCCGGCAAAGGGCTCTCGACCGGAGGCTCGGACGACGTCGGTGCGGAGACGACAGGCTCACGTTCGAGATCGAAGACCACCTCATCGGAGGGCTCGTCAGTCGATGCAGGCTCTGCCTCGGAGCCGGAACCCTGGGGGGTTCGCTCGGAGACGGGGCCGGCGCGCAAGGCCAGAATCGAAGCCGCCAGACTGACCGCGATGCATCCACTTCCCGTGCAAAGATCGAGAATCCGCCACCCACGAGAAAGTCCGTTGGACTTGACCTCGTCAAGGGCGAGTTCGACCAGTCCCTCGGTGCAGGGGCGAGGAATGAGCGTGCAGGGCGAAACCTCGAACTCTCGACCGTGAAANGGCCAGGCACCCACCAGGTACTGGACNGGNTCATGCNGAGANGCCCTCTCGACCAANGCTCGNAGNGTNCCCAGATCNTCTNCGGANAGAANTCGATCNGGCTCCATGTANAGNCGCAGGCGTTCNCAGCCCAGNACGTGCCCGAGCAGNAGCTCGGCGCAGACTCTGGGAGAGTCGANGTCGTTGGCCTCCAGGAAACCTCGGATCCAGTCCAGCAGCTTGCGAGTCGTCCAATCGGACTTCTCTGAAGCGCCACTTGATTCTGAACGTGTTTCTGTCGCCATGGTGGACCAGTCTACCGAGGTTCCTCCTCCGAGTAGGGCATGCTGCGTTCTTTCCCGCGCTATCATGTGAATTCATCAGGAGACCCAACGTGACGACAGAAGATCAAGACACGCTNATCACCCAGACTCTCGAGACATGCCTCACTCTGGCTCGTGAAGCGGATGTATTCGATGAAATGACGATCCAGTCGNATGCCTCCGGAAACCGGCTCGTGGCGCTGGCACGGGGTGCGGCAGCAGAAGCCCTCTACACCCTCGAGTATTCCGAAGACCGCTGGATGGTGCTCATGCTGACGAAGGATCGGTGGCTCAGTGAATCCATCGAGGCGGAAGTGATGCACAACGGTGACTCTCTCGAAGAACTGATCGAAGAGGAGCTCATCGACCTGGGATTGGATTCGGTCGAGGTCTCGATGCAGCACTATCGGGATGATGACTTTCGATATGTGTTCAAATCGCCGATCACCACGAACGCCACGGACACTGAAATCGCGACCTGGCTGCTTGGCTACGAAGCCGCGTTCAAACAACTCGGTGACATGACCGAAGACCAGGAAGACTGAGAGTACACTGAACACGATGCCTCCTCGCGTCCTCATGCTCGGCTGGGAATTCCCCCCCTTCATCACCGGAGGGTTGGGCACCGCGTGCTTCGGCCTGACCAAGGCACTCGACCGCCTGGGCGTTGAAACCACTTTCATCCTTCCAAAATCCACGCCGGTCGAAGATGGCTCGCACGTCAAGGTGATCAGTCCGGGCGACAGCGCTCGAAAGCTGATGCTTCAGAAGCGCGAACAACAGTTCACTCCACCCCGGAAGAGCTCGCCCGTTGCCGTGTCAACGAATGCAGAGCCATCCCCCATCCGAGACGTCGAATCTCGAGAGACGACCATCTCTGAGATCCAGACGCTCAAGCAGATCGAAGCCGAACTTCACCAGATCCTGATTCCCAACGACAACGGCGTGTACCCCTCGTTGGAACCCAGAATGGTCAACTTTCTGAGGGAATCGAGCCTGGAAATCCAGAGGATTCGGACCATGGTCGAAATGGGCCACATCGCGGAGGGTACTGAAGACACTGCGATGGCTCTGTTCAAAGCGCTTCCGGAGGCGGGGCCTCCGAAAGAACTCGACGAAAAGGAAGCCATCGAGGAACGTCCTCCTTCCAGCGCGGATTACTCGGGGGATCTGATCGGACAGGCGGAACACTACGCGCGATTCTGCTCGATGATCTCCAAGAGCGTCGACTTCGACGTGATTCACGCACATGACTGGCTGACCTATCCCGCGGGACTCGCGGTTTCGAGAATCTCCGGAAAGCCTCTGGTGGTTCACGTCCATTCCACGGAATTCGATCGATCCGGGGAACATGTCAATCAGGTGGTCTACAACATCGAGCGACGTGGCATGCATGGCGCGGCGAAGGTCATCGCTGTGAGTCACCTCACAAAAGAGATCGTCACGAACCGTTATGGAATCGCTCAAGACAAGGTCAATGTCGTGTGGAACGGTATCGATGTGGAGCCAGCCAAGGGACCGGCCGCGCACATCCAAAAGAATGACAAGATCGTTCTCTACTTCGGAAGAATCACTCACCAGAAGGGACCTGAGTACTTCATCGCGGCCGCGAAGAGAGTTCTCGAAGTCGATCCCAACGTGAAGTTCGTGGTCGCCGGCTCCGGTGACCTTGCCGAACGCATGATCGGCATGGCCGCCGAACTGGGAATCGGTCACAAGGTCCTCTTCACCGGCTTCCTCAGGGGAAGCGACATCGATCGGATCTTCTCCATTGCGGATCTGTATGTCATGCCAAGCGTCTCGGAGCCTTTCGGCATCGCTCCACTCGAAGCCATGAGCCATGACGTTCCGGTCTTGATCAGCCGGCGATCCGGAGTCAGCGAAGTGCTGATGCATGCTCTGAAAGTCGATTTCTGGGACATTGACGACATGGCCAACAAGGTCCTCGCGGTGCTGCGCCATTCGCCTCTGAGCAAGGCCCTTCGGGATGGAGGCCGTTTCGAGCTNCGAAGAATCACGTGGGATGGTGCGGCTGAGAAGTGTGAACAGATCTACAATGAAATGTCGGCATACGGCCAGGCGATGCCCAGGGCCGACGTCCGTCAGTGAGAGCCCCGCCACCCTTCGAATAATGGAAGATGCCCGTGTTTTTCAAGCGCAAGCAAAGCAGTGTCCAGAAAGCTGAATCCGCACCTCGAAGAGAAGCGGAGCAGACCGTCATTCCACCGCAGGATCCTGCATTCGAAGCACGAGTCCTCGAACTGGGAAGCAAGTATCTCGAACATGCCCGCTCCGGCAGAGCGTCGATATTGAGCAAGGGATTCTGGTCCGACAAACTGATGGACTGGTCGATGAAGGATGAGGACTTCAAGGTCCAACTCTTCCGATTCGTCGATGCCTTCCCGATGCTGAGGACCCCCGATCAGGTGCATGACCANCTCGTCGACTACCTCTCGCAACCGGGCGTGACACCACCACCTGGTTTCGAGCTGGGCGTCAAGGCCGGAGGCCTGGCCAAAGGCCTGTTGACCAAGACCTTCTCGAACCAGATCACGTCGATGGCGAAGAAGTTCATCGCGGGAACCGATGCGGCAAGCGCACTGCCCCAGCTGGAGAAGCTCTGGAAGCAGAACATGGCGTTTTCAGTCGATCTCCTNGGTGAAGCCTGCGTGAGTGACGCGGAAGCAGAGGACTACCAGAGAAAATATTCGGATCTGGTCGAGAACCTTCCGGANCAGGTCGCGGCATGGAAGGGAAACCCGCTTCTGGAGACCGACCACCTCGGTGCGATTCCCCGAACCAACGTGTCGATCAAGATCTCATCGCTTTTCGCACGCACCGACGCCATCGATTTCGAGGGTTCGCTTCGGGGACTGGAAGAGGCCGTGATGCCTCTTCTGGAGACCGCCAGACGAAAAGGCGTGTTCATCAACTTCGACATGGAGCAGTTCGAACTCAAGGACCTCACACTCGAGCTCTTCATGCGTTGCTGTGAGAAGATCGATTTCGACGCCGGAATCGCAATGCAGTCCTACCTCAGATCCGGAGATGATGATGCCCGCAGAATCATCGAATGGTCGAAGCGCACCGGACGCNAGGTNTCGGTNCGACTCGTCAAGGGNGCNTACTGGGACTACGAGACGATTCATGCCGAACAGGAAGGCTGGCCCGTTCCAGTCTGGAGCCACAAGGCCGACACGGACGCCTGCTTCGAACGCATGAGTCGCCTGTTCATCGATTCGACCCCGAAGACAACCGGAGAAGGTGGCGTCAAACTGGCTCTGGGCTCGCACAACGCACGATCCATCGGTGCCGCACTCGCCGGGCTTGAGAAAGCCGACCTTCCCCCCGCGGCGCTCGAACTTCAGATGCTCCACGGCATGGGTGCCGAATTGAAATCAGCGGCGGTCGAGATGGGCATTCGCCTGCGTGAGTACGTGCCGGTCGGCGAGATGATTCCGGGCATGGCCTATCTGGTCAGGCGCCTCCTCGAAAACACATCGAATGAATCATGGCTCAAGGCCGGATTCCTCGACGATGCGTCCGAGGACGACCTCCTCAGATCACCCCATCGCTCGTTCGCTTCCGATCCCGGCCGGGAACGCATCGAAAACGCGCCCGAGCGCCACACGCTCTCCACCGCCGTGGAAGGCATCGGGGACGGGAGACCGTTCTTCACGGAACCCATGCGTGATTTCTCGGAGAAGAAGAATCGAATCGCTTTCTCGGAAGCGATCACGCGAGCCGTCGTGCCGGAGGTNGGCAACGACGGAACCATCGAGATGGCGCATGCCGCACTCGATCGACTCGAACGATTCCAGCCCACCTGGCGAGACACTCCGTACCTTGAACGTGCCGCCGTGCTGACTCGTGCGGCGCAGATCATGCGCACACGACGAGATGAGTTGTCGGCGATCATCATCAAGGAGAACGGCAAGCCTTGGAGAGATGCCGATGCAGACACCTGCGAAGCCATCGACTTCTGCGAATTCTATGCGCGTGAAGGTGCCGCACTCTTCACGCCGAAGAGACTGGGCCGATTCATCGGNGAGATCGACGAAAGTTGGAATCAGCCAAGAGGTATCACCGCGGTCATCAGTCCCTGGAACTTCCCTCTGGCGATCTGCGCTGGAATGACCACGGCAGCGTTGGTCACCGGCAACGTGGTGATTCTCAAACCGGCCGAACAGACCCCGGGAATCGCGGCGGTCATGGTGGATATTCTGCGTGAAGCAGGTCTGCCCGAAGATGCCCTGGCATTTCTTCCCGGTATCGGTGAAACCGTGGGAGCGGCGATCGTGCGGGATCCCAGAATCTCGATGATCGCATTCACCGGGTCGAAGGCAGTCGGGCTCGACATCATCAAGGCGGCTGGTGACACCGGAGAGACACAAGATCACGTGAAGAAGGTCGTCTGTGAAATGGGTGGCAAGAATGCCATCATCATCGATGCCTCGGCGGATCTTGATGAAGCCGTCCTTGGAGTGAGGCAGTCGGCATTCGGTTTCAGCGGCCAGAAATGCTCCGCATGCAGCCGAGTGATCGTCGTGGAGAGTGCACATGATGTCTTCCTGGAAAGACTCGTGGCAAGCACGAAGACGTTGGTCGTGGGCGATCCCTGCGAACCAGGGACCGATGTCGGCCCCGTCATCGATCAGGAAGCAGCTGAAAAGATCCGCTCGTACGTCGCCCTTGGAGATGACGAGGGCCGTGTCGAGTGCGGTGGAGAAAACCACCCCGAACTTGAAAGCAAAGTCGGCAAACCATACGTGGCCCCCACCGTCATCAGTGGCATCGGCCCAGATGATCGACTTGCAAACGATGAGATCTTCGGTCCGGTCCTTGCCGTGATCAAGGTCGCTGATTTCGATGAAGCCCTGCGCGTCGCCAACCAGACGCAGTACAAACTGACCGGTGGAGTCTTCAGCCGAAAACCAGCGCACCTTGAAAAGGCCAGGAAGGAATTCAGGGTCGGCAACCTCTACCTCAACCGAGGAATCACCGGTGCACTGGTCGGGCGGCAGCCCTTCGGAGGTTTCGGAATGAGCGGAATCGGNAGCAAGGCGGGCGGCCTCGACTATCTGGGTCAGTTCGTGGAACCGAGAGCATGCAGTGAGAACGCCATGCGCAGAGGGTTCGCTCCAGGGCTCTGATCCCCACGTGAGAAGCCGTCCCGCTAGACTCGATCCTCATGGAACTGCAACTCATCATCACGATCGCAGCGATAGGATTCGCCGGAGGTCTGCTGGGTGGACTGCTGGGAATCGGCGGATCGATCATCGTCATCCCCTTGCTGACGCTGGTCAAAGGCAACAACCAACAGCTGTACCAGGCGACCGCGATGATCATGAATATCGCGGTCGGGGCCAGTGCGACGCTGAAGCATCACCTCAAAGGTGCGATTCAGGTGNCCGTGGTCCTGAAGATTCTTCCGGCGGCCTGCGTCGGCATTCTTGCGGGTGTTGCACTGAGCAATCTGATCCCGACGCTCTGGTTGCAGGTCGTCTTCGCGCTGGCCCTTCTGGGTATCGCGGTCAGTGAGACACGCGGTGCGTTCCTGGAGAAGATCCCATCGAAGGCGGAACCGGATCCCGAACGAGACGGTGACTCTGCATCCGGGAAATCAGGTATGGCCAACGTCATGATCGGCGGGTTCACCGGACTGTGCTCGGGGTTGCTCGGAATCGGTGGCGGGATCGTGATCATTCCATTGTTGAAACGGTACTCGGGCTTCTCCATGAAGAGCGCGATTCCAGCAAGCTCGGCGACGATGCTCATCACGGCGGGGATCGGCGCGTTCTACAAGAACATGCAACTTCCAAACCTGCAGGCCCCGGATGGCACCCCTTTGGAGATCTCGACAAGTCTCGCCATCGCCGCCTGCCTGATTCCACCGGCATTCGTCGGCAGCTACATGGGAGCGAGCATGATGCACCGTCTTCCCATGAAGGTCATCAAACGTGCTTTCGCAGTCCTCTTGATCGTGGCCGCGACACGAATGGGCTACACCGCGTGGACTGGTATTCAGGAGAGCGGAAGCGAAGCCCGGGACCTCACCTCTGAATTGGTTTCGCCGTCTGTTCCTCTGGAGATCGGTCGGCTTGAGGTTCAGGTCGAATCGAGACGAACCCGGGAAGCGTGACATCGACATTGTTGGCCGCGTAGATCCTGATCGGGAAGTAGAAGAAACCCTCAGGCATGTCGGGCGAGATGTTCACTCGAAACTTGGTCGAAAGATCATCGCTTTCCTCGTCGACCTCCTGTGAAAGGATCTCGATGTCGACACCATCCTGCTCGGCGATGATCATCCCGATGGGCCCGGTGGAGGTGCCTTCACGCGAGACATGCGTCAACTCGGTGGATGTCCCGGGCTGAAGACGACCGAGGTTGAAATGGTAGGCGGAATGCTTGAAACCGGGATTCACGTCGAGCGACGTGTTCCGATGTCTCANAAGCACTTCGACAAGAGGTGAGGTCGGATGATCGGTCTCGACCACGACCCATCTTCGGTATCGACCATCAGGCTCGAGATGATCGTTGATGTCGTAGGAAAGCATGTGACTGGTGCTCCTCTTCTGTGCCATCTCCTTGCGCAGGAATCGAGGTGGTTTTCCGTCGACGCTGAGGACTTCGAAGGGGATCTGGTCTCCGGAACTCAACATCAAGGTTCCTGTGGACTTGGTCTCATCGACTGCGTTGATGTAGGTAGGACGCACTCGAACGGGATGAGTGATGATCGCGGTACCGTTTATCTCCAGTGGCTTCGAATAGCCAGCGACGAGGACTTTGATCTGCACGTTCCTTGTTCCCGGTGAAGATTGTGCATCAAGAGAAGCGACCAGGTCTCGAGATTCTCCGGGCCCGATCACGACACCATCGAGACCGTTGGTGGTCGTGCACTTGCAGCCGGGCTGGACCGTGAGGATCTTCAACGGCGCGGTTCCGAGATTGGTCAGAGCCACCGAACCATCAGACGTCGTACCCGGCAGCACATCGCCCCAATTCAACACCCCGGGCGTGATTCGAATCGGAGGCAGGGTTGGCACGGGAGCTGAGTTCGAAACCTCTGATGGCGAACCTGCGGTGTTCGACGAGGTCGATTCATCAGCAACACCTTCTGAGGCGGAATCATTGTTTCCGCAGCCGGAAAGAAGCATCCCGAAACCCGTTCCGATAATGACGGCCAGGATGGATTTTGAGACGATGTNTTGGGTCAGAGGTGTGCTTCGCATGTGCATGGTCCTGGTATCGAATCTGAGATCTGGTGAAAAGTGACTCTTGAGAAACTCATTGAGAAGGATACCCCCGCGAATCTATCGTGATGCACCCACAGCAGCGTGAATCCTTTATCTCGGCAGAAGAATGAAGACCGGTGGAGATCAACTGCAATTTAAATCATGAATTCACTGTCTTTGTGGATGCAATGTCCCGGATTTGGTGTATATTCGTGCTTGAAGAGGAAGTAGAGAGACTCTTCACAGTTCTGAGATTTGGCTTTCTCAGAACAGGTCGGAATATTCCGTTACTAGGAAAGAGAGTAGACTCCCACCTAAGAACTAAATGGTCTCAGAAAGTATGCATGCTTTCACGAGGCCCGGATCAACTTAAAACACTGATCCATCACGGACCCTTTTCCCTCCCTCCGCCCCCGGCCTTGTGCCGGGGGTCTTTTATTTTTGATTTTGCACCGCCCGAAAGCGCGACGGACCAACGAAAGACGAGAACGAGGCGGCCCTCACCTGAGTGCATTGCCGTGCGCCGAGGCACAGGCGGCATGGTGACTGTCAAGAAATCGTCGGCTTGATCGAAAAAGACGTGAGCACCTGGACGCTCACGTGTCGGATTCGTAGAAGGTTTCGGTCTGTTCCCAGAGTCGCTCGAGCCGATCGATACGAGAATGGATCGAGGGACCGAGTTCTCCTGCGACTTCGAAGACGAGAAGCTCCGCGGCAAGCACCGCGGGCAGTGAACTGTCGAAGGGCCCCACACCGGGAACCTTCAACGCGCACCAGGATTCGGTGCTCGCGGCAAGCGGTGAAAGCGCACTGTCGGTGATCGAGACGAGNCTCACACCCAGATCAAGCAGCGCACGCGCGGCAAGAACACAACTCCGTCTGTACCTGGCGAAATCAAAGAAGACCGCTGCATCATCGGAGGTTGCTCCACTGAGATCACGACCGAAATCATGTTGGTTGATGAGATGAACGCCATCTCGAATCATCGAGAGNCCACTCAAAAGAGCGTATGCGCCCGCACGGGAGGTTTCCCCCGACAGGATCCAGACACGCTCGGCACCGATAAGTGGCTTGGCAAGTCGCTGAAGAGTGGGTGCATCAAGAGTTGCAAACGTGCTGTGGATCGAGTTCTCGATGTCATCCTTGACATCGACGTCNGTTCCATGCGGAACCCGGATGCGTTGGCCTGGGGTGCCCAACTGGCGAGCGACTCCCTGCCTGACCCAGCCCTGAAGATCGGTGTACCCCTCGAAGCCCAGTTTCGTGGCAAATCGAACGATCGACGGATGACTGGTCTCGGCTTTGCCCGCCAGATCCGAGACTGTTCCAAAGGCCAGGAGCGTCGGATCATCGAGAACAGCCCGGGCAATCCGGCGTTCCGTTGGTGTGAGCCGAATGCCGACGGCCGCAATGCGTTCCTCAATCGACAAATTCATGCTCCTAATAATGAATAATGTATTTCAAGCGAACAATTGGAATGTACAATTCGTTACAGATATTGCCAAGCATCAATCCGCCTTATCTTGAATTGGAGCGCCTGATGGCCAAGAAACTTGAGTACACCCAGACTGATCGCGAACGAGCGTTCCTTGAAACCGTTGTTGAGACCCGCCATGAACGCGAGATCGTCAACGGCCTGGCCCCCTTCTTCAAGGAAAAGGCTCCAGAGGACATGATGTCCTTTTATTCCAATGATGAAGTGGTGAGCCTCAAAGTGCTCAAAGGCACCGATCGTGATGTCGAGAAGAGAATGCCGGTGAAGATCACACGGCATTACTTCGAACTGGCACGCAACAGTGAACCGATCCAGAAGATCGTCTAAGCCGAGTGCGGCCGAGACCACAGACCTCACCGGCTCCGAAGACCCGGGCCATCAAATGGATTACAGCCCAGTTGAAGGCCTGCTTCACAAGTACGAGATGGGGCTCATGTATGTGGTTTCAACCTGCTCCGCGCATTGTCGATTCTGCTATCGAGAGGAACTGATCGCGCGCAAGGAAGTGGAACGTCATGATGGCACGGTCGCGAAGAAGGGGATGGCCAAGATCCCCGAGATCACGGCATACATCAAGGAACACAACGACATCGTCAAAGCGAACGGCGGACTCCATCCGGAGACCGGTCGCGAGAAGCTGCGTGAGATCCTGCTTTCCGGCGGTGACCCGATGGTGCTGAACAACGGCAAGATCGCAGCCTGGCTCTCGGCACTCGCGGAGTCGGACATCGAGTCGATTCGAATCGGCACCAAGGAGATGGCCTTCTATCCCAAGCGATTCGACGAAGCGTTCCTGACGATGCTCGACAACTTCCACGAAACCTATCCAGAGGTCGCCTTGCACTTCATGCTGCACTTCGAGCATCCTGATGAAATCCTCGCCAAGGACGACAATGGCGAATACATCAGAAATGAACAGGGTTTCTTCCAGTGGGTCGAAGACACCGGCAAGGCCATGCGTGGTCTCGTGTCACGCGGCTGGGTGAGCGTCCAGAACCAGACTCCGATCATCAAGGACATCAACGACGACGTGATG
>NYVB01000027.1 GCA_002684315.1 Planctomycetaceae bacterium
CTGGATCAAGGATCTGCTCGGCCTCGATCCTCCCGTGAAGATCGCAGGGGCGTCGGCCGGGTGACCCGCGGAAGGACGAAGACCGCCGCCGGCGTGGCCCGGGTACCGACCATTCTGCAGATGGAGGCGGTCGAATGCGGCGCCGCCAGCCTCGCGATGATTCTGGCGTACTACGGCCGGTGGATCCCGCTCGAGGAGCTTCGCGTTCAATGTGGCGTGACCCGGGATGGTTCGAACGCCGGTCAGCTGGCGAAGGTCGCGCGTCATCACGGCTTGACGGCGAAGGGGAAGCGCCTGGAGATCGATGCGATCCGGGACGAGGCTTCACGTCCCCTGATCCTCTTCTGGGGTTTCGGCCACTTCGTGGTGTTCGAAGGGATGAAGGGGAATCAGTTCCAGCTGAATGACCCCGCGGGCGGGCGCCGTCTGGTCGACGAGGAGGAGTTCTCGAAGTCGTTCACCGGGATCGCGCTTCAATTCGACGTCGGGCCCGATTTCGAACCCGTCGGCGCACCTCCCAGTCTGATGCGCGGCGTTCAGGCGTGGTTGCAGGGCAATCGAACGGCCGCGGTCTTCGCGATGCTCTGTGGCCTCCTGCTCGCGGTGCCCGGGGTGATCCTGCCCGGGCTCACCGGCGCGTTCATCGACCGTGTGGTGCAGGGCCAGGCGACGTCGTCGTCGTTCTGGATCGTCTCCGGCATTCTGGCGATGCTGTTGATCCANGGTGGGCTGCAACTCCTGCAGGGATTCGCGTTGAATCGACTGGTGCTCCGGATGTTCCTGATGCAGGCGACCCGCCTCGCCAACCACCTGCTCGACCTGCCCATGCGGTTCTATCTGCAGCGGTCGNCGGGNGATCTGGTCCAACGCCTGACCTCCAATCAGGTGATCGCCGCGAATCTGGGCAACCAGATCCTCCTGCAGATCGTGGGAATCGGCACCGCCGTCGCCTACGCGACCGTGTTGATTCTCATGAACCCACTGATCGGCGGGCTGGCCACCGGGGGCGCCCTGCTCCTCCTCGTCTGCGTCCGGTTCACCAATCGCCGGCTCGTCGATCGGTCCACCAAGGTCCAGCGGGAGGTCGGTCGACAGTACGGCGTGCTCATGTCCATGCTGCGNTCCATTCGCGAACTCAAGGCGACCAGCCGGGAGGCGGAGGCGTTCGGTCAGTGGGCGGGATATCAGGCCAAGGGAGTCAACGCCCAGCAGTCGGTGTCGCGACTCAACGCCTGGCTCGACGCCGCCCCCGTCCTCCTGCAGGGGGTGATCGTCTACGGCCTGGTGCTCACCCTCGGGGGCTGGGAGGTCATGGAAGGACGACTGTCGATCGGCGGACTCGTCGCGATGCAGTTGATCGCGGGGCTCCTGCTCGCGCCGATCGCCCAGATCGTGATGCTCGCACGAACCCTGCAGGAGACGCAGGCGCAGATGAACCGTGTGATGGACGTGCTGGACTACAAGCACGGAACCAGCGACGAATCGACGAAGGCGACGTCCACCGAGACATCCATGATCGAGCGCCTCGGCGGATCGATCGAGCTCAAGGACGTCTCCTTCGGTTTCGACACGTTGAAGCCTCCCCTGTTCGAAGGACTTTCGTTCGAGATCGCGCCNGGGAGAATCGTCGCGTTGGTCGGCGCTTCGGGCTGTGGCAAGTCGACGATCACGGATCTGATGCTGGGCCTGGANGAGACGTGGAAGGGGACGGTCGAATTCGACGGATGTGCGCGCGCCGCGCTGGATCCCGANCGGATCCTGACGTCGATCGCCGGNGCTTCGGGNAACGTGGCGGTCTTCGCCGGAACGTTGCGGGACAACATCACGATGTGGGATCCCACGATGCCCGACGAACGCATCGTCACCGCCCTCGAGGACGCGGACTGCGCCGAACTGCTTGGCCGTCCGGGCGGGCTCGATGCGGTCGTCGAGGAAGGTGGGCGGAACCTGAGCGGTGGGCAGCGTCAGCGTCTGGAGATCGCCCGATGCCTCGCGAAGAATCCAAGCATCCTGGTGCTCGACGGATCGACTTCGGCGCTCGACGGTCGGACCGAGCAGCGACTCCTCGATCGGATCCGCCTTCGAGGATGCACCGTCGTCCTGGTCACCAGCCGCCGATCCACCCTCCANCTCGTCGACGAGATCGCGATCGTCGATCAGGGACGGATCTTCGATCACGGTGACTTCGGTTCGCTCGTCGAACGAAACGAGTGGTTCGCCACGGAGTTCGGAGGCGAGGCATGAGCATGCCGTCCGCGACCCCGATCTGGGACGACGTTCGAAGCGGTTCCGGACCGGTTCCCGCGTCGCCGCTTCCGGTCCTCCGGGACGGCGTGCTGCTCTTCGGCGTCACGATCGGAACGGTGTCGGTGCTGGTCCGCGCGNTCGGTGAGGACGGCCGCCTCCGGGCNTCCGAAACCGTGGTATCNGTGGGGGAGGGGCAGTTGCTCGCGGTTCCGCCCGACTCGCCGGGACTCCTGCTCGAACTGCGTGCCTCCCACGATGCCCGNGTGGAGGNTCTGGANTCCCNTCGATCNGAGGCGGTGCCGCAGGGTCGACTCCAGAACGCGGTCCGACCGTACTTCGCCGGCGGCTCGAAACTCGATGACTGGTGTGCGTCGCTCGAACCGGACCTGGACTGGTCCACGTTCACGACCCTNCTCGGCGATCTTCTGACCAGCCACGCCGGCGAGGCGGTCGAGTCGGCGACCCAGCGACTTCGGGAACGCATTCAAAGGCTGAGGTCGCTCGACGACGAGTCGTTGAGCGAGGCGGTTCGGATCATGACGTCGGCCGAGTCGACGGCCGGTCCGGTGGCGGCCGGCGATGCGCGAACCTCCAACGACGAACGTGCGATCCTGAAGGTGCTCGAAGCGACGGGTGCGGTCGGGCACGATTCCGACGCCGTCGCGGATCTGGGAGACGTGCCCGGGGTCGGCACCGTCGATCACGTGGCGCGTCGCCTGCACCTGAAGTATCGAGAGGTCCGACTCGACGGTGAGTGGTGGCGGGAGGGGGCGGGCCCGCTCTTCACGCGACGTGTG
Source organism: Planctomycetaceae bacterium (assembly GCA_002684315.1). The sequence goes on from NYVB01000027.1 coordinate 3,045, forward strand.
GAGGACGGGGTCCCGGTGGCGTTGCTGCCGAAGGGGNGCGGCTACGTCGCCTTCGAACACGGGNACGACGGCGTCCGATGCGTCGATCCGGTACGCCGGTCCACCGCCGGTGCCTACGAAGACACCGCGACGATGTTCTATCGCCCGCTTCCTCGCCGAGCCGGCCGGATCCGGGATCTCCTCGGGCTGCTGGTGGCGGGGAACCTTCGTGACGTCCTGATGATCCTCGGAACGACCATCGCGATCTCCATGCTGATCGCACTGGTGCCGATCCTCACCGGCATGATCGTGGGCACGGTCATCCCGACCTACGAGCGGGTCCAGCTGCTCTTCATCGGCGCCATGCTGGTCTCGATCGCGCTGTCGCAGGCCCTGGTCCACGTGGTCGCNGGCATCGCATTCCTCCGCATCGAGACTCGAAGCAGCTATCAGGTGATCGCCTCGATCGTCGATCGGGTGTTGCAGCTTCCGTCTTCGTTCTTCCGAAACACCTCCGCCGGCGATCTGACGCAACGCGTGATGGCGATCGAGACCGTCCGGTCCGCGCTGACCCAGTCCACGCTCTCCGTCGTGGTCTCTCTCACCGCGAGTCTGTCGAACATCGGGGTGCTCTTCTACTACGACGCCGAGATGGCCCTCACCGCGTTCGGCGTCATCGTGGTCGAACTCGCGATCGTGATCTGGGTCTCGATTCGAATGGCGAAGCTCGACTACGGACTCTCNGTCGCCCAGGGTGAATTGGACGGNCTGGGAATCGACATGCTGGTCGGAATCCGGCAGATCCGGATCCAGGGTTCCCGGGATCGGGTCCTCGCGCGGTTGCTCGCCCGACTCGGTCGGGTGGGTGGATTCAGTTTCCGATCCGGCGTGATGGGGGTCTGGCTCGGCCTCGTGGTCGGGGCGGCGTCGACCCTGGCGATGGCGCTGGTGTTCGTCGAGTTCACGGCGAACGTCCGCGGAGGAAGTGGCACCGTCCTCACCGACGGTGGTTTCGTCGCCTTCATCACGGCGATGTCCGCGTTTCTCGCCGCGGTCATCGGGGTCGCACCCGCGATTCGTGCGGTGGCCGGCATGGTGCCNCAGATCCACCGGATCCGGCCGATCCTCGAAGCGGAGACCGAGGTGGGCGAGACGGCGGGGGACTCGATCACCTTGAAGGGTGGTGTCGCCGCGCGGGGGATCCGGTTCCGTTACGACCCCGATCAGCCACCCATCCTCGACGGGGTGGACATCGAGGCCGGCCCCGGAGAGTTCATCGCGATCGTGGGCCGCACCGGGTGTGGCAAGTCGACGCTGCTGAGCGTCCTGCTCGGTCTCGAGAAGCCCGAAGCCGGCCAGGTGTTCTACGACGATCTTCCGATGGAGAGTCTTGATGCGGCGATGGTCCGGTCCCAGGTCGGGGTGGTCATGCAGTCGAACGAGGTCCTGTCCGGAAACGTCCAGTCGACGATCCTCGGGGTCGGTTCGCAACGAACGCTCGACGACGCGTGGGCGGCGGCGCGATTGGTGGGAATGGCCGACGAGATCGATGCGATGCCGATGGGCATGCTCACGATGATCACGCCGACCTCGCTTTCGCAGAGCCAGCTGCAGCGACTCCTGATCGCGAGATCCATCGTGAGTCGTCCGGAGCTGCTCCTGCTCGACGAAGCGACGAGTTCCCTCGACAACGCCTCGCAGGAGCGGATCACCCGTTCGATCGACGGGCTCGGGGCCACCCGGATCGTGATCGCGCATCGTCTCAGCACGATTCGCCGGGCCGACCGGATCTACGTGCTCGAGAAGGGGCGGGTCGTCCAGTCCGGAACCTACGCGGAACTCGAAGGCCGAGATGGCCCGTTTCACGATCTCATGGCGGGGCAGGCCTCATGATGCGACGATCGATCCTGATGTTCTCGGCCTCCGTCTGGGCGGTCGGCTGCACGTCGCAGCTCGACCGGGACTGGAAGCACATCGACGAACTCGACGGGCGACTGGGTACCGTCGAGCCTTTCGACGGGATCGCCGCGACCTCGGCTTCGACGACGCTTTCTGACTCGACCGCCACCGAGCAGGACGGTGTGGCGAAGGTCGAGAAACTCCTCGATCTGATGTCGACGGGCGAGCCGCGGGGAATCGGAATCTCGGAAGTCCGACGATCCACGATCGAGAACAATCTCGCGATCCAGTCGTCGCTGGTGTCACCCGAAGTGGCGGCCCAGCAGCTTCTCGCGGAACGGGCGAAGTTCGAGTCGACGTTCGAGGCGAGCGTGTCGGAGAGTCGTACCGTCAATCCGACCTTCTACGGCAACGCCGGAGAGCCGCCCGACACGGAGACGAACGTCTTCACGGCGACGCCGGGCCTTGCGGTACCGCTGCGAAGCGGAGGGGCCGTCACCCTGGACTGGACGGTGTCAACCGACGCGTTTCGCACGGCGGGGACACCGACGTCGGATGCAGCCCAGAGTTCGCCGGGGATCTCGCTCCAGCAACCGCTGCTCCAGGGTGCCGGGTTCGAGTACAACGAGGCGTCCATCGTCCTTGCCGCGACGCAGCTCGGGGAGGCGAGCGCCCAGACGCAGGTCGCGGTGATCAATCAGGTGGTGCAGGCCGAGATCGCCTACTGGCAGCTCCATCTCGCGTGGGAGGTCCTCCGCATCGATCTCGATCTCTACCGGACGTCGCGCGAGCTGCTCGAGAACCAGCGTCGTCTCGTCGAGGCGCGGGCCGGATCCATCGCGAACGTCTACAACTTCGAGGTCGCGATGGCCGCCTCCGTCGAAGCGGTGATCCGATCGGAGACCAATCTCCGGCAGGCGGTCCGTGGGCTCAAGGTGATCATGCAGGATCCGACGGTCTCGCTCGATGGAAGCGTGGCCCTCGAGCCCACCTCCAAGCCGCGTCTCGTCGGTTACACCTTCGACCAGCAGGTACTCGTTCGATCCGCGATGCGAAATCGAGGGGAGATCCTCCAGCTCGAATACGAACAGCTCGGTCAGACGGTGCAGGTCATGATGCGCGAGAATGAGATGCTGCCGCAACTGAATCTCAACGCCGCCTGGAACGCGAACGGCATCGGCAACGGCTCGAGCATTCGAAGCGCGAACCAGGCGCTCTTCGGACGGGATGACCCCGACGGCTGGTCCATCGGGGTGACCGCGAGCGTCCCGCTCGGCAACGAGGCCGCGATCGCGAACTATCAGGCCGCGGTGCTGCAGCGACTCCAGTCCATCGCGAATCGTCGGCAACAGGAGA
>NYVB01000158.1 GCA_002684315.1 Planctomycetaceae bacterium
GTCTCTGTGTGTGTGTGTGTGTGTGTGTGTGTGTGCTCGTGTGCGTGTGCAAGGGTGGGACCGGGGAGAAGAGCAAGGCGATCTCACGTTCGCATGAAGTCGTGATCAGTGAGGCCGGGCTGGTCTCGATCATGGGTGGCAAGTGGACGACTTTCAGGCAGATGGCCGAGGACACCATGGCTCAGGCCATTCTGGTCGGTGAACTTGAAGACCGTCCCTGCGTCACCGAAGAACTTCATCTGCATGGATACCTCGATCGCGAAGACCCTGCGATGCCATCGGGCCATGTGATGCGTCAGTACGGCTCCGACGCGGTCGCGATCGATGGTCTCGTTTCCGAAGATTCTTCGCTGGGCGAGATGATTCACGAGCGTCTTCCGTATCGTGGCGCCGAAATCCTCTGGGCCGCGCGCTGTGAGATGGCCTGTTGCGTCGAGGATGTGCTGGCACGCCGGACGCGCGCTCTACTTCTCGATGCTCGGGCTTCGATCGAAGCCGCGCCTCGTGTGGCATCGATTCTCGCGTCGGAACTCGGACATGATGCGGCTTGGGAGGCTTCCGAAGTCGCCGCCTACACCGAACTGGCACTGGGATACCTTCCTGCCTCATGAACATCGTCGCCAGAAGTTGGTCCGCCTGGTTCGTCGCGTCCTGCTGCCTTCTCCTGCAGTTCGCGATCCAGATTCAACCCTCCGCGATGATCCCATCGCTCGAGGCTGATTTCAGTCTTGATGCCGAAGCGCTCGGTATTCTGACCTCGGGGTACTTCGTGACGTACCTGATCTGTCAGATGCCCATCGGCTGGTTGCTCGATCGCCATGGCCCACGATTGGTGTTGACGATCTCGATGGCGGTCACGTTTCTGGGCATGCTCTGGTTCGGACTCTCGGGATCCTTCGCGTCCGCCACGAGTGCGCGCGTCTTTCTTGGTGTCTGCGGTGCGCCCGCCTTCGCCGCGGCCGCACTCGTCGTGGTTCGGTGGTTTCCCGCGAGACGATTCGCGCTCATGCTCGGTTTCACCGAATCCTTCACGCTCATCGGTGGTCTACTGGTGGCGTTGGTGCTTCCTCCGCTCGACCTCCGTTTCGGTCGGCTCGGTTCCACTTCCGTTCTCTGCATCGCGGCGATGATTCTCGGAATTCTCTGCTGGACGTTCATTCGAGATCGTCCTGATCGTTCCATCACCGACTCCGATTCGAAGCATTCGAACGGCTGGAGGGGCGCCGCTGATTCCATCCCGGCCACGCTGTCCCAGCCACGGCTCTGGCTGGCGGCGGTGCATGGCGGGTTGTTCTTCACGATCGTCGCCGCTTTCGGTGGTCTCTGGGGTGGTCCATTTCTGCGTGCCCGCCTTGATGTCTCATTCGAGGAGGCGAATCAGTTTCTCTCCCTGCTGTTTCTTTCCGGTGCGATCGGTGCTCCGATCCTCGGTCTGTTCGCCACCCGGGTCCGTTGGCGAGGACCCATTCTGATCGTCGCCTCCGTGGGATGCGCGGTCTTCTCATCGCTTCTCGTTCTCGCCCGTCTTCCCGAGGGTGCGGTTCTCTTCCTGCTCTTCGGACTGGGTTTCTTCACCGCGGGGTTCGCACTCGACCTTGCGTACGTGCGGGATCTCGTCACCGAACGCATGCAGGGCTTCGCAATGGGAACCGCGAATCTCGTTCTGGGAATCATCGCGGGCCCCTTGATGCTCATGATGATCGCAGAGACTCTGGAGGGCACCGGCCTTGATGGTGCCGTGACTGCGAGCAACGCCTCCTTCGAGCAGATCCGCACGTCATTGATCTGGTTCGTGGGCGGCCTCATTCTGACCGTTCCATTGGGTCTTCTCCTCGTTCGGATGATGCGTGGAATCCATTCGGAATCCTGAAGAGGCTGTTTCGCCGTGCTGGTTTATGATGTTCGAATGAACAGCACTCGCTCAACTCTCAACATGTTTTCGGTCAGCTTGCTGGCCGTCTGTCTTCTCCCGAGCGTTCTGTGCGCTCAGTCGAACGTTCCGGCGTCACAGGGCGCCCAGGATCCGCCCGCGACCCGGCAGGTGCCTGAGGTCGCCTGGCAGATCCGGCTCGGAGCGCGTGTCGGTGGGCTCACCTCCCAGCTTCCCCGTCTCGACCGCGTGGTTCTGGTTCCGGATCTCGCGACCTGGCTCGATGAGATCCAGCAGTGGGGGGCTCGCGGCACCTGGCCGGTTCTCATCGAAGACGATCGCTTCACGCCGATCTTCGTCAGGCGATTCGCGCCTCGCCAGCTGGTTCGAAGAGCCTCGGTCGCCGGTTCGGTGCCCGAATCCTCCGAGAACAGAAAGGCACTGGCTCTTCGGATTCAAAGTTCGTTCTGGAGACCGGTCTCGGCGACCGACGATTCGAGCACCATCACCCGGATCTATCGTGATCTCAACTGGATCCCACCGGGGATCGTCGCAACCGACTTCACCGACCCGGCATGGCCTGCCGCTCTCGCCCTTGCGATGTTGCGGGGGCAGCTGCTCGTCGATCTCCCCGGCGATTTCGGTCAACCGAACGGATCGCTTGATGCTTCCGGCTTTCGCAGTCTGAAACGAAGCGTCACCGACTTCTTCGGATCCTCGGGGTGGAGCTGGAAGACGATGGGTGATGATCTCGATGCCCTCACGTTGTGTCGGTCCCTGCCCGTCCGTGTGAACATGTCCCTGCCCGACGACCTGCGCCCCAGGATCCCCGGTCTCAAGATCGATCGTGACACACCACCCGTCGCACTCACGGATCTGCTCTGTCGAAACGAGGATGGTTCCCGTTACGCGGTGTGCGGATGGATCTTCGGTTCTCAGATCCGTTCGATCTACATGGCGATGTGCGCTCTGTTCATCGAACGGGATTCGATCGGTCTCGTCGACGGGTACGACCGCAAACGGGGAGGCACGGCCTACGCTCTTTCGAATGCTGAAGAGGTTCTCGAGCCACTCTCCTACGAGACCCGAATCCTTGCCGAGGGCACTCAGGCCTCCCGCATGAACTGGCTCCCGTTGATGTCGACAGGCGTGCCTGCGGACGTTCTGTTCATCAACTCGAGCGGTCGTTCCGGGTTCATGGACATGACCGCCGGATCGAGGCTTCGCGCCGCGGACATACCCGTCTTGAACCATCCACTCGCCTTGTATCTCATCCACTCCTTCTCATTGTTCGCGCCCGAGACACCCACCACGATCGGAGGTCGCTGGCTCGATCGTGGCGTGTATGCCTATGTCGGAAGTTGCAACGAGCCCATGCTCGGAGCCTTTCGCCCGAGTTCGCACATGATCCGGCAGCTGAGTCTGTACGTTCCATTCATCGTCGCGGCACGACTTTTCGAAAGCGAGTTCTCGAAACCATGGCGCGTGGTCACCATCGGTGATCCCCTGATGCTGGTNGAACAACCTTCGAAGCGACGGCTGATGGAACTCGATGACATGATCGACGTCGCGGAGATCGATCTCGATGTGCGCACGGATCTGGTCAGGCGTCTGCGAGCCGAGGAGGACGTGACTCCCGGGATGCTCGAGGATCTTCACCTTCTGGGCCAGGATGAACTGGCACTCGGGCTCTGGAACACGCTTGGTGATGAAGCGACTCCGCAGCATGCGCANGCGATGCTGCCGGTGTTCTTCCAGAAGAGCGACCGCACCGGCTACCGCGACGCTTACGTGCGTGCGGGCGAGCCGGATGGTGAAGCCCGTGAGATGTTGTGGACACTTCACGGAGGGCGTTCCGGCACNTTCCGTTCCGCCGGTGACATCTCACTCTTCGAGCGAAATCTGCGAACCAACCTGATGTCGCAGGATCTCGAAGCACTGATGCCCTCGATCGTCAGAGTCCGAGGTGCCGGAAGCGAACGTGCCGCGATCGTCTCCGCGATGAACCGNCGTCCCCGTCAGTNGGATTTGAANCAGCTCAANGCGTTGCTCGAGAAGTTCCCGCGTTGAANCAGGGTGCGACATCTGCCCGGCGGCGTACTCGCATTCGCTCCCGCAACCTGGACTGGTCCAATTCGAGCGAGGGAAACGTCGACTCGTCGGTGTCCAATGTTCTCAACGCCACCTCGATCGCCTGGGCGATGCAGATCAGGCCGTCGTAGGTCGGGTGGAGCTTGTCGGAGGCGATCAGTTCGATGCCGTCTCTGTCCGGGTGCCAGAGGTGCGGGCCGATCCGGATGGCCCCGCCTTCGCTCAGGCTGCGGTTCAATTCGAAGATGGGAGCCACCACCACATTGGAGTGCTTCTTCGCCCACCGCTCGATCCGGCGGTTGGCTTGGGTCACCGTCTCGGTTCGTGGTATCTGGTCTTTTGTGATCATGGAACTCTCGACACCCTCGAGATCGGGAAGCGTCCCCACGACCAGGGAAGCTCCGGTCGCGGCCAGTCGTTCGAGTTGCGCAAGACCTTGTTCGAGAGTCTCCAGACGTGTTTCTTCGGGCTGGGTTCCGAAGACGTACCAGAAGAGAAAATCAACCGCGAGGACGACGTCCGGCTTCCAGGACAACGTTCGATCGACCGATGAGCGTCCGTATTGCAACGGTCTGGTGAAGAACATGTGACTGGAAAGGTCGAATTCGATGATGCGGTCTTCCTGATCCGCGGCATCGATGAGGTCGATCAGCTTGATCATCCGCTTGACCGTCCGGGGAGCGGCGGGGGCGTCCGACGTGACGGTGTCATCGGTTCCTGTCGGCGCCGCCTTCTCGACCTCGACGACGATTCCAAAGCCGGCTGACGCGCTGGCTCCGATCACCGCAAGCTTCAGCCTCCCCTGGTCCTCGGAAGAAGTCGTGTCCGATTGAGAACGGACTTCGCCTGCCGCACCCAGGCAGCAGCAGAACAGAGCGGCCGCAAGGATGAGCCACCTTCGGGAGATCATCGGCATCGTGGCCTCCGATCAGGCGACTGCGGCTGAAAGCCCCAGGGCTTCCGCCATCTTCGCACCGAGATCGGCAGGACTCTGCGCGACGTTGATTCCCGCGGCTTCGAGGCGTGCGATCTTGGCATCAGCCGTATCGTCCGCGCCACCGATGATCGCACCGGCGTGGCCCATGCGTTTTCCGGGTGGGGCGGTTCGTCCGGCGATGAACCCGGCGACGGGCTTCTTCATGTTGTCACGAACCCAGTCGGCGGCTTCCGCTTCGTCCGAACCACCGATCTCGCCGATCATGATGACACCGTCGGTGGCATCATCTTCGTTGAACATCGAAAGCAGTTCGATGAAGTTCAGTCCCTTGACGGGATCGCCGCCGATGCCGATGCAGGTGGTCTGGCCGATGCCACGTTCCGAGCACTGCCAGACGGCCTCGTAGGTCAGGGTTCCGGATCGACTGATGACGCCGATGGCCTTGCCGGTCGGAGCGTCTTCCGCGGCCATGTGGATGTAGCCGGGCATGATTCCGATCTTGCATCCGCCCTGGAACGTCGAGGCGGAGCCTTCGCCGGCGACACGTCGTCCGGGGGTGATGATGCCGGGACAGTTGGGTCCGATCAGCACGCTCTTCGGGAAGTTCTTGAGAGCGGCTCTGACGCGAACCATGTCCGCGGTGGGGATGCCCTCGGTGATCGCGCAGATCAC
>NYVB01000028.1 GCA_002684315.1 Planctomycetaceae bacterium
ATCGACACCACGAAGATCACCAATGGTGCCGCTGAAAATGTCTCCATCGAAGAACTGATGGCCCTGAGCAGTCCGAATGCGCTGTTGCTGATCTACGGCACAGGCAGTGTCACTTTTCAGGCGGGCTCGACCCTCGAGATGAACGGGACGATCCAGGTCGGCAACAACAACGACGGTGATCCGATCACGGGCAATCTGACCATCTCTGATGACCAGACTCTTGTCGGCGCGGTGGAACTGATCATCGAAGGCATTACCGGACAGGGCGTGAGCCGCGTGGTTCTCGGAGATAACGTCATCGCCAATCAGGAATTCACCTTGCACGGCCTTTCGGGCAATGGCATTCTTGAAACGAACTCCGCCAATCTCACCCTTCTCGGTGGCACCCCATCGAACTTCGGCGGCTCGCTCCAGATCGATGGCGACCTGACACTGAGTGGGCAAGGCACGGTTCTCAATCTCATCCCGACACCCACGGCGGAAAGCGTGTTCATCACGCCCTCGGTCATCAACGGCAACATAGAGATCTCAAACGGAGCCCAACTCCTCCTCGGACCCAATCTGATCTTCGGTACGCAAAGCATCCAGCCGACCATCAACGAACTCAATCTCATCCTCAACGGCGGCTACTTCGGCGGTCATGCACAGATCGGCCTCTCCGGCGACTTCTCAAATCCCAATCTGCAGCTGAATTCCGGCTGGCTGGTCGGCGGCGATTTCAATACCGGAGAGGGTGCGTTGGAATTCGCCTCGGGCATCGGATTCGGAAATCTCCTGTTCACGAATCAGATGGGTATCTGGGCCACCTACGACCATGATCTCGGACGAACCAACACGGAAGCCTACATCGTTGCCACGGGTCTGATGACGTTCGGTTTCTTTCCCGGTGCAAACATCCATGTGAATCTCATCGAACATGATCAATGGATGCCTGACAACATCGAACTGTTGATTCTCGAGAACAATTCAGGTTTCATAGACCCCTTCACCGATCTGACCGGCGGGAACTGGAACGGCACCACCAGCCTGGTGACACGCCAGCTTGAACTCTTCACGAATACCAACGACACCAGCTTCGAGCAACTCTTTGCGACGATCGTCGCGAACTACGCCGCACCCGCAGAGGGACTTTCAAGTCTTGGAGAGTCCTTGAACGGACTGATCGATCAAGCCACGATCGATCCCAACAGCAATGCAGGAGAACTCCTGTTCTACCTCGACCAGCAGGCGACGTCGTTGGCAAGCTACAGAAACGCCCTTTCAGGCCTGCTTCCCAACAGCCAGTTCACCGCCGACAGAGTCACGGCGGACAACATGTATTCAGGCGTGGCACGACGAAACATCCGGGAGCTTGCGATCGGCACGCGCGGACCGGGCATGATTCGAGCATCACAACTCCAGAACCCGGTCCTGCTCGCCGCACTTCAGGAGGAAGATGCCGTCTCGACCACGAACACCCAGCCGGACCTCCTCGAACCCCCGAAGATCATCATCCAAACCCCGAACGCCGCCAAGAAGGACGATGGTGTCTTCCAGGCACTTTTCGGTGAAGGATATGGACGATGGAACGACATGGACAGTGTCGGATTTGTTGCCGGATACTCCGCACGAACCGTGGGCGTGACCGGTGGCTGGGGCGTGGGACTTGCCGACGGCGTGACGGTCGGCATCACCACCGGCTGGGAAAACACCACGGCCACGATCAACGAGGCTCTGGGTGATGTCACCGTCAACAGTTTCAGAGGCACACCCTTCATCTCCTGGAGCGACTCTGACGGCGAGATCGAACGGTACGGCATCTTCTCGGTCGGTGGAGGCTACAACACCTCCAACGGTGACCAGAGACAGAAAGCCGGAGCCGTCAGCACAGACTACAGCTTCGACATGACGGGCTGGGAAGTCGACATCGAAGCGGCAGTCGGCACTCGTGTTCCAATGAGTCAATCCTTCGCGATTCAACCAGAGGCTTCGATCCGATACACCATCCTCAACTACAGCGGCACCAACACCGACAAGGTGACCAACCTCGATTCCGACTACAAGGGTGACGACTTCCAATTCGTCACCGGCCGTCTCGGGTTCGGGATGGAGTGGCTTCTTGATCCATTCAGCAGGTTTACGGCGAGTCTTGGCTGGCAGGGCCAGTACCTTGATTACGGAAGTGCCGACTTCATGCTTCCTGGCGGACTTGGGATGACGTCACAGGATGGCGGTGACGGCTCGGTCAATCAGTTCTATGTCGGGACTCAGCTGCTCTTCAATCCAAATTGGAACACTGCGATCAGCATCGGTTACGAAGGCGCCTTTGGAGACGGTGTCAGCAATGCCTTCACCGGCAGTCTGATCCTTCGCTTCTGATCATTTTCCAGACTCCAGGGGTTTTCGCTCTGGCACGCGACCGAAAATAGCCGATAATAGAGGCTATGCCGGAACATTCACCCACATCACTCGACACCAGATCCTTGAGAGAGGAAACCTTCGAGGATGCGCTCAAAGTGCTCAAGGAAGCACGCCTGCATCTCAGAGAGACGATCGGCTTCTGCAGTGCGGAAACGTCTTCGCTGGTGCTCAAGACCGCAGAGAGCCTTATCGACCGTTCCAACCTGAGTTCGGAAGAACGACAAAGGCTGGTCAAGGAACTTGAAGCTCTCGTCTGAGTCTCCGAAGTGACCGGCCGTCAAGTCACCACATGTCCGTGACTTCAATCAGCCACAGGAACAGTGGTCGGGAATTCGATCATTGAGAAAAGATGAGCGCGGACGCCAAGGCGCCCGCGCTCGTTCTCCGTGTTCTTTTCGAATCGTCTCTCTGATGACATGCGCTTGCCGGGTGGCATGTCGAAACACGATCGATCGCACCGGAGGAATCACTCATATGGGGACGACCCGTGGGGGTTGGATCGTCCTGAGTGGATATCAACATACGTTGATACCACGTAAAAGGCAAGCAGACGGCGATTTAAGCCCCTCAGGGCGTCTCAGGGGTGCCAAAAAAGAAAAAGATCCGGCATGAGCTGGATCTTCAAATCGGGGTGACACGATTCGAACGTGCGACCTCGTCGTCCCGAACGACGCGCTCTACCAAGCTGAGCTACACCCCGGATGNCCTGAAATGTCTTNNAAAAAAGAAATGGCGGGNGAAGGATTCGAACCTTCGAAGGCATACGCCAGCAGATTTACAGTCTGCCCCCTTTGGCCACTTGGGTAACCCGCCAGGAGAAAGGAAATTCTACACATCTTCAAGATCCGGAGCAAGAAGCAGAGCTCCGAAGATGGATTAAGAAAAGCCTTGGAAACAGTGGAAAAGCCGCCGACCGGAATCGAACCGGTAACCTCGAGATTACAAATCACGCGCTCTGCCAATTGAGCTACGGCGGCTTGTTCGAGGGGACAGGGTACCAAGGGAACCCAAGAGTTCCTAGTGGNAGCGAGAACGTCTCTTGATCGCGATGGCGACGAGCGTCAGATCAGACGGGGTGATGCCTTCGATCCGACCAGCTTGCCCCAGAGTTCCCGGGCGATATCGAAGAAGTGCATCNCTGGCCTCGTGGCGAAGCCCTTGGATGCTCGCTGGATCAAGATCAGCGGGGATCAAGACCGACTCCTCACGCTTCTGACGAGCCACATCTCGGTGCTGGCGCTCGATGTAGCCCTCGTAGCGAACTTCAGTCAGCACACGTTCGAGAAGGGCCGGCTCATCGGGACACTTGGCATCGTGTCGACAGAGTCTCTCTATCTCCTTGAAGGGTGTGTCCTGACGCCTGGCTTCTCGACTGATGCGCTCGTTATCGGCGGCAAAGATCGTTCGAATCATCTTCAGCTGCTGCTCTCGACGTGTCCATGTCTCCCAGCGAACCGGTTCAATCAACCCCAGGGCATGCCCCCATGGAGTCAGCCGAGCATCNGCGTTGTCGGACCTCAGCAACAACCGATGTTCGGCCCGGCTGGTGAACATCCGGTATGGCTCACGAGGCGTCCGTGTGACCAGGTCGTCCATCATCACCCCGATGTATGCCTGATCCCGGCCGAGCGTGCAGAGNGCCTCGNAGCGCGCCAGACGAGCGGCATTCAGACCCGCCAGCAGACCCTGCCCCCCCGCTTCCTCGTAGCCGCTGGTGCCATTGATCTGACCGGCGAGGAACAGACCGGGGACCGGACGAGTCATGGTCGTCGCATCGATCTGGTGTGGCCTGACCATGTCATATTCGACGGCGTATCCCCACTTGATGATTTCAGCCTTTTCACACCCACGCATCGAATGGACGACGCGTTCCTGGACATCTTCGGGCAGAGACGTCGAGATGCCGTTGCAATAGATTTCGTCCGTTCGAAGTGATTCCGGTTCGAGGAAGACATGATGAGACTCGCGGTCGGCGAACCGAACGACCTTGTCCTCGATCGAAGGACAATACCGAGGGCCTGATTCGGCATCGATCGACCCTGAATACATCGGAGCACGATGAAGATTGGCCCGAATCAACTCATGCGTCTCCGAGGCCGTTTCCGTGATTCGACACGTCACCTGCTCGAGCATGGGAAAACGTGTCGGTGACGTCAGATCACTGAATGGAACGGGCCTTTCATCACCGGCTTGCGGGTCGAGTCCATCCCAGTCGATGGAGGCTCGTCTCAATCTGGGAGGAGTCCCGGTCTTCAGTCGTCCGAGTTCGAATCCAAGATCACGAAGCATGCCGGAGATACCCACCGCGGTTCCCTCGCCGACTCGGCCACCCTCTTCCTGCCGTTCTCCAGTGTGCATCAACGCACGCATGAACGTTCCGGTGGTGAGCACCACCGCTGACGCGAGAAGCTCCAGTGGTTCATCAGATCGGGCATTGGACTCGGGTGACACCGGATAGACCGGGGTGATGGGTGCTCCGGGGGAGATGATCTCGTCACGAACATCTCGAGGAAGGACCACACCTGCGCCAGCTGGAAGCATCACGCCACGCATCGCGCCATCGGACGAGGTCAGCAACTGTGACACCGTTCCCGAAAACACCGTGATGCCGGGCCTCGTCGAGAGGAGTCGCTGGACTTCGAAGGCATAGGCGTACTTGTCGTTCTGACAACGAGGCCCGCGGACGGCGGCGCCACGCGAAGCGTTCAGTACTTTGAACATGATTCCCGAAGCGTCCGCGGCAAGTCCCATCAAGCCACCGAGCGCATCGATCTCACGGACGATCTGTCCTTTTCCAAGTCCCCCGATCGCCGGGTTGCAGGACATGGTGCCGATGCGTGACGGATCCATCGTGACGAATGCCACCCGGGCCTCGGGCCCGAGGACACCAGCCGCGGCCCAGGCGGCTTCGGTTCCGGCGTGTCCGCCGCCGATCACGATGACATCGAAGTGATTCTGCATGGAACGTCGAAGAGTACCAATCAAGTTGATTTGGAGCGATCGTCGATAAGAAAAGACGTGCTTTACCCCCCTGCATTCTCGAAAAACGACGTTGGAGCCACCATGTACAAGTCGATCGCCGTTGGAAGTCCCAAATCTTCCAGGATCATGAATCTGTTTCTGGTGGCTGAGGACACGAAAAAGACACCCGACCACCTGAAGGGAGATGCTGCTCTGGATGCCTCCTTCAAGGACCAGGGATTCAAGGCGGAACCCTCCGAGATTTCGTCGGTGACGGACTCGGGCATCTGGCTGGGCGTGGGAAGTGTGAAGGGATTCGACGAGGACCGGATTCGATCCGTGGGAAGTCGTGTGGTCAGCCAGCTGAGCCGACTTGAACTCAAAGCGGTGAAGATCGATCTCACCTGCCTGCCCAAGCGGAACCGTGACGAACACGCAATGGGACGTGCCTTCGCGGAGGGGCTTGGAATCGGCAACTGGCGCATGGATCTGTTCAACGGTGCCGCCAGCAGAAAGAGCGAAGCCCGCGGCAAGCTGACGGTCTCCTGTGACTCGACCGANTTTCGAAAAGGAATGAACTCGGGCCTCATGCTGGCGGAAGCCATGAATCTGACCCGACGAATGGCGGCGACACCACCGAACATCTGCACACCGTCGCACGTGGCCACCACGGCGCGGATGCTTGCCAGAGGGGCCGAAGGACTTTCCTGCACGGTCATCACCTATCAGCAGGCAAGACGNCTGGGGATGGGTGGGCTTGAAAACGTGGGCAAGGGTTCTGCAAACAAGCCCTGCATGGTGATTCTCGATTGGAAACCCGCCAAACCACAGACCAAGGAGAAGCTGGCACTCGTCGGCAAGTCGATCACCTACGACACCGGCGGATATTCGATGAAATCACCCACCGGCATGAAGGGCATGAAATACGACAAGAANGGAGGCATGGCCGTTCTCGGAGCCATGAAGGCGATCAGTGATGCCAAGCTTCCGATACGAGTCTTCGGTGTNCTGCCCGCGGCTGAAAACATGGTGTCTTCGGAAGCCTATCGCCCCGATGACATCATCAGCATGTACAACGACATCACCGTGGAAGTCACCAACACCGATGCGGAAGGCCGACTGGTTCTTGCCGACGCACTGGCCTACACCTGTCGAAAACTCAAGCCGACCGCGATCGTCGACATCGCCACACTCACCGGTGGAGTCGTCGTGGCCCTCGGGCATTTCTGCGCCGGATACTGGTGTGAAAACGGCCCCTTTGGAAAGAGAATCGAACAAGCCGCGACGCACTCCGGTGAAAAGGTCTGGCGGATGCCGCTGTGGGAAGCGCACCGGGACTTCATGCGNTCGGAGCACGCCGATCTTCTCAACAGCAATCCCAAGAGATCCGCCCACCCGATTCAAGGAGCGGCGTTTCTCTCCCACTTCGTCGACGAGGACATCCCCTGGGGCCACATCGACATCGCAGGAACATCCGCTCTGGATTCGGGAAATGATGTGTTCCCTCCCGGCCCCACGGGCTGGGGAGTNCGCCTCATGTACGACCTGGCCGAAGGGTATCTGAAGGATGCCTGACACACTCACTAACGTGTGAGTTCGGAGTCCTGATCGAGCAGGTCGATCTTTTTGATGCGTCGTTCGTGGCGGCCGCCTTCGAAATCGGTGTCCATCCAGATGGAGATGATCCGACGACCCAGTGCGTGGCCGATCAGATCGCCCGACAGACAAAGCACGTTGGCGTCGTTGTGCGATCGACTGAGCTGCCCGCTCAATTCGTCGGAGGCAAGGGCGGCGCGAACTCCGGGGTACTTGTTGGCGGTGATGCACATGCCGATGCCTGTGCCGCAGACCAGCACACCCCTTTCAATGCCATTGGTCTTGAGAAGTTCACAGACCAGACCGGCTTGATCGGGATAATCGCATGCCTCGCCCTCGGGAGGAGCGAAAAGCACCACCTCATGACCCATGTCCTCGAGCTCGGAAGCGATGACCTTCAGAAGTTGCAGCCCGCGATGATCACTGGAGAGTCCGAGCTTCATGACAGAAACTCCTTCAAGCGAATGGGGATCAACTCATCGAATCGGCTGGCCACTTCTTCGTAGGCCTGGGAGCCACACCCGATGGGGTCGGGGACGTCGCCCTNCGGATCGAGTGTGAAGACATGTTTCATGGCATCGGCCGAGGGTGCGATGTAGCGAGCGATGGCATCGACATGCCCCTGGGTCATGGTGAGAACCAGATCGGCCTTCGCGACCATCTCAGACGTCAGCTGCATGCTGCAGGACTCGCTCTCGAGACCTCGAGCCTGAAGAATTCTCGCCGTTTCATCACTTGGCGGCGCACCGTCGGCCGCCGCGATTCCCGCGGAGGCGATCAGGACCTCGGAAGGTGTGACACCCTCGAGGAGTCCCTCTGAGAGCGCAGCACGGGCGAAAGCTTCCGCCATGGGACTGCGACATGTGTTTCCAGTGCATACGAAAAGAATGGTCCGCATGGTGCGGCACCTCCATGGTGAGATTCTAGCAGGTCCGCAAGAGCACCTAGGATGTTGAAAATGGACTCGACGATATCGCAGAGTTCGGTAAAATCATTCTGACGATGTCGTCATTCAAGAACGATAATGGAGATTTGGCGTGGACTTTTGTGGCTTTGAAGATGCGTGGAAGACTTTGAATTCTCTGGGTGTGGTCAAACTCGAGGAATCGACCGACGATCTCCTGTGCGCCGGCCTGGACGACCACGACGAACTGATCATTCTGGATCTTCTTGGAAAGACTCAGAATGCAGATTCGATTTCATTTCCGATCCAGGAAGAAAAAGCGGCAGACGCCCTGGAAGCGATTCTGCACAGGCTGCATCTGACACCGATCCTGCTGTTCCCAATCGGACGGTGGCGAAAGGTCTTCGAAGGTATCGGATTCGAACTCGCAGAGAACGCCGCGTGGCAGGAGATCGATTCCACCGCGACCATCGAACTCAACACGCATGACCCGCTTCATTGCGAGCCGGGAGATCTGCATGTGATCCACGATGTCCTGGCCACGATTCTTCGTTCTGGCACGGAACACGGCCATGGAATCACATTGGCTGCGCTGGGCAAACCACTTCTGATCGTCATCGAGCCTCCGGGCCTGCTCAGAGTCGAATTGTTCGGAGAGACTCTGGCGATCGAAGTCCGGGAGTTGCTGGAACAGTTCCAGGCCTGAGCCTCAGGAAGTGCCGTCTTCCATTTCGCCGAGATCGACTTCGTCCCAGTCGATCGAGTCACCGGCGTGTTCCCATTCCTCGAAGATGACCTGAGCCTTCTCCTGATCGGTGCGGTGGATGATCACCTTCACAACGGTCGGAGCCTCGGCTCTGAAACCACTGGTGACGCCACCTTCGATTTCACAGTGGATACCAGCCGACTCCAAGGCCTCGGCGAGCATCTGTGCGAGCATGTCTTCTGTGAACACCGCGAGGGTGACGACGCTTTGTTTGTCGGTCATAGCTGCGGAACTATACCGAAGAAGCCTGCCCGCGTCAGCATGACCGGAGTTCAGTCAGCCTCAGCAGTGTCGTCTGCGTCGTCTTCTTCAGGAGGAATCCGTCGCCCACCGGATTCGAAATGCTGCCCACAACCGGCGCACAGGACCACGGAATCCCATTCACTGGAGGGGGTTATGGAAAAACCTTCCATCTTGGAGCAACAAGGACATCGATCCTGATCGAGAGACTTCCGGGCCAGAATTCGCTCGAAAAACCTCATGACGACCACGATCAGCCAGACGCCCACGAAACCCACAAGCCCCAGAAGCATCAAGGCCAGCGCTCCCGGAGGGAAGATGAAGACCATCAAAAAGGCCAGCACGAAGGCCGCCAGGTACAGAAAGAAGACGAAAAGCCCGAAGTCGTCGTTGAATTTGGCAAGGAGTCTATAAATCATCTTGCTGACATAGTAGCCGTGGAAAACACATGGAACACCCGGGATCGGGATACACTATGAGGAACTCTGGAGGTTCTTCGACATGAAAGTCGTCTGTGATCGAGCTGCCCTTGTGGAAGCATTGTCCCTCGCTGGCAGTGTGGTGCCGAACCGCACCACCGCCCCGGTTCTTGGCTGTCTGTCACTCACTGCCGAGGATGGCATTCTGACGGTCGCGTCCACCAACGCGGAAGTCGGAATCTCAATCGGCGTGACTCAGGTGGAGGTCAGCACGCCCGGCAAGGCACTCGTGCCTGCGGACAAGCTGAATCAGATCGTACGGTCCTGTGAGGACGCCACGATCGCATTGGAGCGCAAGGACTCGGTGCTTCACGTGCGCAGCGAGGATGCCCATTTCAAGATCTTCGGTTTCGNCCCCGCCGAGTTCCCCGGCGTGCGAGACTTTCCCGAAGCCGGTGAGACCTTCACCTGCCAGGGCGGAGTGCTCAGAAGGCTCATCGGGCGCACTCTGTTCGCCACTGCGGTTGAAAACAGCCGCTTCGCGATCAGCGGCGTGCTGGTCGAAAAGCGAGCCAAGCGACTTCGCTTCGTCGCCACCGATGGAAGACGCCTTGCCGTTGCGCTGGGCGACGTCGAAGGTGGAGCGGATGAACAGACATTCATCATTCCCTCCAAGCCGCTCCAGATTCTCAACAAACTGATCGACGATCCCGACGCTCCGGTCGTGATCGCACAGGATGATTCATTCGCCATCTTCAAGGTTGGAGAGGGAAGTGATGCCGCGGTACTTTCCACCAACCTCGTTGAAGGCCAGTTCCCTCCCTTCGAGGATGTGATTCCGAAGGATCAGGACAAACGCGTCTGCTTCGAGTCCGCCGAACTGGGCAGCGCCGTTCGCAGAGCCGCCCTGCTCACGAACGAGGAAAGCAAGGGAGTCCGCATGGACTTCACTGAATCGAAGCTGGTGCTCTCCAGCCGCGCACCCGAAATGGGCGAAGCGGAGATCTCGGTCGAGATGAAGAGCTACGAGGGTGATCCCATCGAAATCGGATTCAACCCGGTCTATCTCNCCGAAGCCCTTCGAGTGGTTGATGCCCCGGAAATCACGATCGAGATGAAAGCGCCCAACAAGCCCGGCGTGATGAAGGTCGGAAACGACTTCACCTACGTGGTGATGCCCGTCAATCTGGGCTGAACCGATTGGTGACGACTGAAGAGTCGGAATGAACACACGACAAAGGGCCGGCTTCTTTTCAAGAAGCCGGCCCTTTTCATGTGCTGGAGGTCGGGATCAGTTCGTTCTGACACCACAGCCATACTGTCGGACGTAGGTGGGCTCGACCTTCTCGCCCTTCTTGATCGCGCTGACCGAGGTCAGAACGTAGTTGGTTCCATCCTTCTTCTGATCGTCGAATGCGCCTTGGTAACGAAGCACGCCTTCTCCGTCGATGACGAAGACGTGTGGCGTGGTCTTGGCGCCGTAGGCCTTGGCGACACTGGTGTCACCATCGATCAGGATGGGTGAGGTGATACCAAGCTTCTTCTTGATCTTGCCATCCTGCTTGGCAAGCTCTTCAGCCGTGGTTCGCATCTTCTTGGTGGAGGAGTCGATCAGAAGATAGACCGCATCAGGGTCGGCCTTCTTCATCGAGGTCATGAGCGCGCCGACCTTGCCACTTGCGTGGATCGATCGTGCACCCTGTCCGCCACTGTAAGGGCAGGTCGGGCAGAACCACTCGAGGACCACGGTCTTGCCCTTGAAGTCGGCGAGCGAGACCTTNTTGCCATCGGTATCCATGAGGCTGAATGCGGGTGCGGCCTTGCCGATNTCGGCGACAGCGGCGGTGGTCACGGTCGAGGTCGCCTCAGCCATGTTGGTCGAGGACATCATGCCGAGGCCGGAAGCGGTGGCTGCAACCAGCAGCGCGGGGATCAGTGTCTTGAAGTTCATGTCTGAGAATCTCCTGTGTATGAATCAAAAGGGTGTTCGATGAAGGTCATTCAGTCGAAGACGATTCGGCTCCCTTTGAGCCGAAATCTTCACGTGAGGTCAGGGGAATCGGCACGTCCACCGAGATCGCACGAGGCCGGTCGTAGGAACCGAGAAGGATCAGGCCCGCGGCACGAAGCGGTTGGCCGAGGGCGTCCTCAGGTCGTATGTCCAGTGGAACCTCGAGGGTGAACCTCGATCCGACGACGACGCCGGTGGCTGGAACCTGGACCGCGGGAGTGACTCCGGGCGTCAGGTCGGGAATGAAGCGGACCTGTCGGGAAAGACCGGAAGGACCGCTGATCAGCAAGGACTGACCGCGAAGCGACGCGGAGATGCGGGCCTTCGCGGCGGGAAGAGGCAGGCGATTTCGCCAGACTTTGATCAGTCGAAGTCCGGCGGGGTCCACCGACGGAGGACGCTGAGGCANCGCGGCGGGAATCGAGAAGTCACGGCGCTCGGAACCGATCAGACAGATGTCCTTGCAGACGAGCCACTCGAGCTNGATCGCGAGGTCGAGTCGGGAGGCCTCGAAGGATCGTGTGATCGAGAGCGGTACCAGCAGACAGACGGATCCTTCGTAGCCGAAGGATGTCTCGATCGAGTCCCCCTGCTTTTTCTGAAACACCTTGGGGCGTGGATAGAGAGGCGTTCCAACCACCACACCCGGAGCTGCCTTGATCGAGAGACTCGGCGGCATGCCGTTGTCACCGGGGTTCCGCCAGTAGAGATGCCAGCCCGGCCTGATGTCGTATTGCACGGCCAGGGTGAGTTCCTGCCCCGGTTGAAAGCGAGCGATGTCGGTATGCAGGGTGACCGTGACGAGATCGTTTCCCGTCAGCGTCGAAAGATCTTCAGGTGGCGAGACCGGTGTCGTCTCCTGGGCCCACAGCCTCCCACCACACAGCACGACGACGCCCAGCCAGAGGACGAGGTGGAGTATTCGAATGGTGTGGCTGTACGGAAACATGAAGACGCCTTGGCACTGGAAACACTGATCTGATCTGGGAACCATGAATGACAAACGATATCCCCTCAACGCCCCGAAAGACGACTTCTTGCGGGTATCCTGCCACAAAGTCACAAACTGCCTGGAGAAAACATGTCAGATCGAACCAAGAGACCCTNTTCACTCGCCACATTGACCCTCTCGACCCTGGCGGCCGCTCTGGGAGCCTGTTCCGGAGGGACCAGTGATCGAGATCTTCAATTCGTGACCAGCCTCGAAGCGATGCAGATCCTGGAACAGAAGACGGGAGCCTTCGGCTCGAAGGGCGACACCGTCAATGTCTGGCTGGATCCAAGAACACTCGAGGAATACGAAGCGGGCCATGTCCCGGGTGCGATCAGTCTTCCGTTTCCTGAAATCGAACGGAGTTACGAAAGCCGCTTGCGAAGTGCGGCCTCGATCGTGGTCTACGACACGAATTGGAACGATGTGATCGCAGTCAGTGCGAGCAAGCGACTCATGGAGCTTGGACATTCCAACGTGTACACGCTCAAAGGTGGGATGGAAGCCTGGATCGCGGATGGAAAGAGCATCGCGACGGGCCCACCCACGGAAGCGGTCGAAGAACAGGCCGGCCGACAATAGTCGACGAGAAAAGACAACGACCCGCCGGAGGCGGGTCGTTGATGATCTTGTCTGGACTGGAACGAGTCGGTCATTCGAGTGCGGCGGCGCCGGAGACGATTTCCGTGAGCTCGGTCGTGATCTTGCCCTGACGTGCACGGTTGTAATCGCGCTTGAGGGTTCGACCGAGTCCCTTGGCATTGTCCGAGGCGGCCTTCATGGCGATCATGCGCATGACCTGCTCGCTGACCACGGCATCATTGATCGCCTGGAAGAGTGAGGTCTTGACCGCACGTGGAAGCAGTTCCTCGAGAATGGCTTCAGCTGAAGGACTGAATTCATAGCCGGTGGCACTGGTCTCGGAATCGTCGAGTTCGATGGCCTGATCGATCTTCATCGGAAGAAGCTGCATGATCTCCGGGATCTGCCGGGCATTCGACTCGTAACGCATGTACGCGA
The DNA here is from genome assembly GCA_002684315.1 of Planctomycetaceae bacterium. The sequence continues at coordinate 13,309 of NYVB01000028.1, forward strand.
CACGGACCGAAGTGAATTCACCGGCGGTGAAGCGTTCGATCAGTTCATCGGCGACTTCCGAGATGGTTTCGAAGTCAGGCTTGTCACCGAAGGTGTACTGCCGTGCGACATTCAGTCCGGTGAAACCGAAGTAGGCTCCACCTTTCTTGCCCGAGCACTGGAGTTCGCAGGACATGCCGTCCGCGGCCAGCTTCTTGTGGTGGCGCGTGGAGATTCGCAGGATGTGACTGTTGTACGCCCCGCAGAATCCTCGGTCCGATGAGACCACCAGGAGAAGTTCCTTCGACTCGGCATTCATCGAGCCGTTGATCAAGGGATTCTCGAGGTCATCACCCACCGAGGCGGCAAGCTTGCCGACCAGTTCACGGATCGAGTCCGTGTAGGGACGGGTCGCCCGTGCTCGTTGAAGGGCGGAGGTGAACTTGGCGGTGGCCACCATCTGCATCGTCTTGGTGATGCGCTCGATGGTGGAGACGGCCTTGATACGCTTTTTGATCTCTCGGATCTGTGCCATGGGTAGGAAGTCTAACGGGATTCCGNCCGTTCGCCCACCCTTGAGGGGGATCAAAGATGGGAGTTCGTNGCCAGTCCGAGAATCAGACCGTCCCANGCAGGNGCCATTCCGGGCGGCATNCGCTCGAGAAGCTCCTGATGNGTCGAATCATGACTCATGTGNATGAAGAATGTNCGNGNGGAATCNAGNGTNTCAGCGACTGAAACCGNNTCATCGAAGGTCATGTGCGTNGGGTGCGCCCGGTCTCGAAGCATGTCGAGGACCANNGTTCTCAACCCNCGAAGAGGNTCCCAGGACTCNGGNGGAANCGAAGAGACATCNGTGCACCAGGCCAGTGGCAGNGGATCNGGCTGATTTTCAAGCGGNANCCCTGCGGAATCNACGGCATCGATTCGGAATCCAAGGATGGGNAGCCTNCCGTGCANCAGGCGCACCGGAGTGANNCGAAGTCCGTGNAGNAACACCGGGNGCANGGGCTCCAGANCCACATCNAAGAGATCCGCCACGAAGGAATCGTTTCGNTTGTTCTGACGNGCGTAGATGTGCTGNAAGATCCGGTGNAGTGCTTCGGTCACCTCCGGNTCGGCATGNACNCCGATCGGGGCACGCATCANCGCGTTGTACCGCCNGACCTCNTCGAGACCGTAGACATGATCGACGTGTGCNTGCGTGANGAAGAGTCCATCNCAGCGATNNAGNCCGTGCCGAAGCGACTGTTCCCGNTGNTCNGGNGGAANNTCGATNANGATCGTCCGGGNCTGTCCNNCGGGATCCGTGAATCTGATGGCNGCNCCNCANCGAAGTCGANGNTCANGCGGATCGGTCGAGGTGCAGGTCGGNCANGAGCANCCGATNACNGGAACACCNGAGGATGTNCCGGTNCCGAGAAAGATGAATTCGANGTCGCGAACNGTCATCCCTCGACGNCTCCGGGCACGGCNGGNCGCATGGCTCNNGACGATCTCNCGCATGGCGGCCTCGGGGTCGATGGCCCCGCAGACTGCNGCACAGACGGCGATNCCNCGGCANCCTCGCTNCGCNAGCGTTCGTGCGCGTGACGCATCAAGGCCTCCNATNGCCAGNTGCGCCTGACCGGNGTGGCGNTCGAGGAGATGATCCAACAGCNCCTCGCCTTTNGGGTCGACTTCCGACTTNGTCGTGGAACGGAACATCGCGCCNACCCCCACGACATCGGCGCCTTCCGCNATCGCATCTTCGAGTTCGCTGGAATCATGCGTGGTNCGGCCNAGCAGCANTCGACNTCCTGCNATGCGACGCGCCTCGACCAGNCCCAGATCATTCTGACCCAGATGAACGCCATCGGCNTCNGCGGCAAGCGCCACGTCGATTCGATCGTTGACCACGACGGCNACACCGGCAGGCCGGGCATGATCGATGACATGGCGGACCCGATCCCGNAGGTCCACGTCGTTCAGAGTCTTCTCCCGGACCTGGATGCAGTCGACGCCNCCACGAATNGCGGCGGCGAGAACCTCGTCGTAGGNCGANCGACAGCTTGATTCGGTGAGNAGCAGGCAGACACGCCAGTCGACCNGGGGACGTTGAAACCGTTCCAGCAGAGGCCCGGTNAGTTCATANGTGGCNTAGCGCATGCGTTCGAAACGATTNGANANAACCTCGGACACGGGCTTCGACCANTCCTCGAGNGANCGCAACGCTTCCGTGGCACGACCCGCTGCAGCCTNNACCACGGCCAGAGCATCGGGACGAGCTCGTTCCGTCTCGAGTGAGATCGTGCANCCGGGATCGGTGGCCACCGAACGCTGNTCCAGAAGTGCNCCCTGCGGNAGCTCCTTGAGGGTCGAGACGAGCTCATGCCGAAGCCNCTTGGCCGACTCCGTGAGGACGGGGTCCTCCAGAATGAAACGAGCCGCATCCTCGAGGACCCGAAAGGCCTCCCGGCCACGATTTGCGGCGGCATCGAGAATTCGAAAATGATCTGTTCCGGAGAAGTGTGCCATCAGAANGATCCTAACGCCCCGATCAGGCCAAGGATCGATCCGGGCGCTAGACTCTGNGATCCAACGTCCTACAAGGAGAAAAAGACGATGGCCTTCACGCTTCCAGAACTTCCGTACGCCGAAAACGCGCTCGAGCCCGCTTTCGATGCGAAAACCATGAACATCCACCATTCGAAGCACCATGCCGCCTACGTCGCGAAGCTCAATGCCGCGGTCGAGGGGACTGANTTCGAATCAAAGAGCATCGAGGAACTNTGCGCAGGGATTCACAATCTTCCTGAAGCGATCCAGGGCGCCGTCAGGAACAACGGTGGTGGACACTTCAACCACTCGCTTTTCTGGACGATTCTTGCCGCCCCCGGCTCNGGCGGTTCCCCCAGCGGCGAGCTGGCNGCGGCGATCGACGGAACCTTCGGTTCGATGGACGGATTCAAGGAGGCCTTTGCCACCGCAGGCGCGACCCGCTTCGGCAGCGGATGGGCCTGGCTCTGCGTCAAGAGCGACGGCGAGCTGTGCGTCTGTTCCTCNCCCAACCAGGACAACCCACTGATGGTCGGCATCGCCGAATGCCCCGGCACACCGATTCTCGGTCTCGATGTCTGGGAACATGCCTACTACCTTCACTACCAGAACAGACGTCCGGACTACATCGGAGCGTTCTGGAACGTGGTCGATTGGAACGCCGTCAGCAAGCGCTTCGCTGACGCACGCTGACTCGACGGTCCCCGTCGCACCCACGGCGGAAAAGACGAACGAACCCCGCGACGGACTCGACGTCGCGGGGTTCTTCATTGTTCGAGCGTGTCACACGACCATCGAAAGATGTTCAGTCCGCCTTCATGGTGGTGACCATCTCCTCGAAGACACTCGCATTTTCGAGCACNGTCGCCGATGGACCGAGAAGTCTGATGTAGACGTTTCTGCCGGGCGCTTCGATGATCGCACCGAACTGAGCCCATCCGGGACGTGGCGCGGCGGCACCCATGCCCGCATAGCTGCCCTCGAGCTCGAGGATCGTGACCTTGTTTCCCGCGATGGTGGNGGTGCGCTGGTCGACGCGAGCGTCGGTCCCATCGGTCGGCCTGAACTGACCGACCCAGCGCTGAATGTTCATGTCGACCGGTCCGCCATCGCCTTGCTTGAAGACGCTGAAGATCAATTCCGCGGCGCCCCCACCATCGGTTCCCGGCACCGAATACTGCAACTGCCGGAATCGCATGGACGGTGTGGCCCAGGCCCACTGGGCTGGCTTCACGAAGGAGAAGCCTCCACATCGAGCCGGCGTCGCGGGGTCATCCGGACCGGAGGTCACCCAGGTGGAAGGATCGGTTCCCGGGGAGGCGGCCGTGCCCATGCTTGCCGGTGCGCTGCTGGCGGCTCCGGGCAGTGCGGGTGCGGAGGCCGTGGTGGCTCCCGGTGGCGGTGGGACATTCAGGGCGCTTTGCGCGGGTTCGGTCTTTCCACATCCACTGAATGCCAGTGATGCGAGCACACAGGAAACGGCTGAGAAGATGAAAAATGACGACGGTTGAGGCATGGCAAAGTCCTTGAATCGGTTTTGGTGTTCTACGATGGTATCCAGATGAACGACGCACGGAACACATCACGCTTAGACGGTCTTCGAAACGTGCGATTGCACGAAGGCGGCGAGCCTGTCGATGTCGACCTTCAGAACGGCATCATCCGGTACGGAACACCCTCTGGAACACGAATTCTCGATGGTCAGGGTGCGATTCTCCATCCCGGATTCGTCGATGCGCACCTGCATTTCGGGCTCGGCGGAGATGCCATGAGCCAGCTCGATCTTTCGACGGTCTCCAGCCGCGAGGAGTTCGAAGCCGCGATCGCGGAGCGCCATGCGCGACTGCCCGCCGGCAGGTGGCTTCGAGCGAGCGGATGGAATGACGCGCTGTTCGAAGCGGATGGCATGCCGGATGCGCGCTGGCTCGCAGCCGCAGGCGACAGACCCGTGGTGGCGTATCGGGTGGATCAACATGCCTGCGTGGTGAACCAGGCGGTACTCGAACTGTTGAAGGACGCGACCTGCCCACCCGGCGGACGAATCATGACGGGTGATGATGGCAGTCCCAACGGCCTGATGGTCGAATCCGCGGCATGGCATCTGGTGAATCCGATCGTTCCGGAACCAGCTCTCGAGGAACGAAGACAGTTCATCAGGGATGCCGACGCCCATTGCGCTTCCATGGGACTGGTGACCGTCGGATCCATGGAATACGCGAAGGAACTGGCGGAGGCGATCGAACCGATCAGAGACGAACTCGGAATCCGGTTGAGAATCACGCTGCTCGACCGTGAATGGCCTCTCGATTTCGACTACGCATGTGACTTCGACAGCGATGACATGCTGACGGTGATCGGATGCAAGGCGTTCATCGACGGCACGCTGGGCTCGCGATCAGCCGCGATGCTCGCGCCCTACGCGGACGATGCGCAAGCGGGCGATGGCATGCTGGTCGAACTGGCCGAGCAAGGTGTCCTGACCGACTGGATTCAAGCGGTGCACGCACACGGCTTCTCCCCGTCGATGCACGCGATCGGTGACCGTGCCCTTCGACTGGCACTCGATGCCGCCGACACCCTTCCGGCGGATGCCAGGTCATGGGTCCGATTCGAACACGCTCAGACCGCCCACCCCGACGATGTCGCGCGCTTCGCCGGCCGTTTCGCCAGCATGCAGCCCCGGCACAAGGCGATGGACGCTCCGATCGTTGAAAGTCGTCTGGGACGGGAACGAATGACGCACTTCTACCCCTTCGCCTCCTTGCAGAAAGCGGGCGCCCGACTTGCCTTCGGTTCCGACTGGCCGATCGTCGACTGCTCTCCATTCAGCGGAATTCGTGCGGCGGTGACCGGCCGTGACATCGAAGGGAGACTCTCGACCACCGAGGAGAACATCGACGTCGAGACCGCCCTGCGTGCCTACACCGTCGAAGCACGTGCCTGCCTGGGGATGTCCGGGGGCACGCTGAAAGAAGGCGAACCGGCCGATCTGGTCCTGCTGGACCGCGATCCAAGCACGGTCGATTGGATGCAGCCACAGAACCCNGAGGTTCTTTCGACGATCGTCGATGGTAGGCTCNTTCATCAGAAGCTCTCTTGACCCTGTCCCAGCAGAAGGAAACACAGCCATGATGAACAATTGGTGGGTCCACCAGCAATACTACGAAGGTGGCATCTCACTGGTCGTGGGATGGGCGTTCTGGGTCATCGTTTCGATCACTCTGCACGAACTCGCGCACGGCTGGGCCGCGTTGCGGCAAGGCGACACGACGCCTCGTGACACCGGACACATGACCTGGGATCCGCTGGTCCACATGGGCGGCATGTCTCTGATCATGTTCGCCCTCATCGGAATCGCCTGGGGCATGATGCCCACCGATCCCTCCCGCTACCGATCCGGACGCAAGGGCCGGGCGATCGTGGCCTTCGCCGGTCCGGCGATGAACCTGCTCCTGGCCTTCGGATCCCTCACCACCCTGGGCATCATGCTGGCCTGTGGCGCGCAGAACAGTGAGAGCGACGCGGTGGGCCGGTTGATTGAATTCTTCTTCCTGGGAGGCGTGCTGAATCTGGTTCTCTTCGGATTGAATCTTCTTCCAGTGCCCCCACTTGACGGTTCTCAGATCCTGATGGGGCTCTCGCAGAAGTTCTACATCTGGTTTCACAACCCGGTCTTTCGGCAATATGCCTTCTTTGCGGTCCTGGCACTGTTTTTTATCACCCCCTTGGGATCGGTGGCCTTCAGATCCGCCCAATACGTGAGCCTGCTTTATCTGTTGCTCTTTCCTGATGGGTCCGCCGAAGCGGTTGGATCCTGAGCTGAATTCCGTTACACTTCGCGATTCGCACCCACCTGCCGCAGGTGAACCGCACGGGCCACACGCCCCTACGGTCGCCAGGCCGGGAGACCCTCGTGAATGGCACGAGTGATCCCACCCAGACAGGTGCCTGCTAGGAGTTCCCAATGGTTGTTCTGCGAATGCAGCGCTTCGGACGAGCCCACCGACCTTTCTACAGAATCGGCGCCATGGACAAGCGGTCCCCCCGCAACGGTCGCGTCATCGAGAACCTCGGTTGGTACGACCCCTGCCACACGATGGGCAAGGACAAGCCTGAATACGAACTGAAAGTCGATCGTCTGTGTTACTGGATGAGCGTCGGCGCACAGCCGAGCGACACCGTCCGTGACCTGCTTCGCAAGGCTGGCGTCGAAGCCAAGCCCGGCACGCCGTACACCCCGGCACCGATGGAAGCCGCGGACAGCTGAAGCACCGGAGCCCCGGTCGAAAGCGAGGCGATCGATGAACGAGCCTCATGAACGACTGGGTTCCGACAAGGACCGATCACGTGAACGCGTTCCCCCGGAACGACCGATGCGGATCGACATCCTGACGATCTTTCCCGACATGTTCGAGACGATCCTGTCCACGAGCATTCCCGGAAGGGCCCGCGACTTCGGGGCCGTCGAGTATCAGGTCCACGACATNCGTCAGTGGGCCGACAACAAGCACCGNAAGGTCGATGACCGACCNTTCGGTGGAGGACCCGGAATGGTTCTGATGTGCCAGCCGCTCATGGACTGCGTCGAAGCAGTCGAAGCGATGGACGACAGAACCGCGACGCGAATCCTGCTCACGCCCCAGGGCGAACGACTCGAGCAGGCGCGTGTGAACGATCTGGCGACCACGGAGCGACTGCTCCTGATCGCCGGGCACTATGAAGGGATCGACGAGCGCGTCATCGACGAACTCGCACCCCTTCAGGTGAGCATCGGGGATTTCGTCGTCTCAGGCGGCGANCTTCCGGCGATGCTCCTCGTGGACGCGATCGTGCGGCTTCAGCCGTCGGTCCTCGGACACGAGCTTTCCGCGGCGGAGGATTCATTCTCCGTCACGGACGAGTCGGGCCGTCCCCTGCTGGACTGTCCGCACTACACCCGGCCACGCGCGTGGCGAGACCGGGCGGTTCCAGAGGTGCTTCTGGGCGGCGACCATGCCGCCATCGAACAGTGGCGCCTCCAACAAAGAGTGGATCGGACACGCCGCAAGCGTCCCGATCTCGAGCAACGTGACCCCTGAGCCCGACACGTCGTCGTGGACTCAAGTCGCGCAACCGAACGGTCTCCAAGCGAGACTGCGAGGCAGAAAGAACCCTACGGGGTCGAAACAGGTGACACGATGAGTCAGCTCAAGGATCGTCAAGCAGTAATCGCTTCAGTCGTCGCGGACCAGATCAAGGCCGAAGACGCCCTTCCCCTCATGAGCGTGGGTGACACGCTCGATGTCCACTACCGGATCATCGAAGGGACCAAGGAGCGAGTCCAGGTCTTCCAGGGCGTCNTGATCTCCCGGAACCACAGCGGAATCAACGAAACCATCACCGTCCGACGCATCGTGGCGAACGAAGGCGTGGAAAGAATCTTCCCGATTCAGTCCCCCCGCATCGCGAAGATCGAAGTCGTCCGCCGTGGTGACGCCCGACGATCCAAGCTGTACTTCCTGCGCGATCGCATCGGCAAGTCCCGTCGACTTCGAGATCAGCGCCGTGGCATGCAGCACGTGGAGACCTGGGAACAGGGCCACGCAGCACGCATCGCCGAGGAAAAGAAGGCCGCCAAGGAAGCTGCACAGAAGGCTTCCAACTCGGGCGAATGATCCTTTCGTTGATCCACTGATTGGGCACCACCATGCGTGTTCGCCTGAGCAAGTCATTCTCCTTCGAAGCGGCGCATTGGCTGCCGACCTTTCCTGAAGGACACAAGTGCCGTCGACTGCACGGCCACTCCTTTCACGTGGACGTCGTTGCGGAAGGACCGGTGTCGGAGGAGACCGGCTATCTGATCGACTTCGGTGAGATCAAGAAGGCGATCGCTCCAATCGAGGATGCGCTCGACCACCGCTGCCTGAACGAGATCGACGGACTTGAAAACCCCACCGCGGAACAGCTGAGCCGTTGGATCTGGGATCGAATCTCGCAGGACATCTCCTGCCTCTTCGAGATCCGCGTCAAGGAGACCTGCACCAGCGAGTGTGTCTATCGGGGAGAGGCCTGAGTGAACGTCTTCGTTCTTCACGACTCAGGTACGATCGCCGCGATCACCGGGGCACAGAAACCCGCCTGTGACTCCATGGCGCTTGCGAAGAACGATCCTTCCGAGGTCGCGTTCTGTTTCGTGGGTGACAACCCGCTGGGACCGGGCTGGCTCATCGATAACGAGCTGCCGTCGGATCGAATCGCATGCTGGAGCGGAACCCTGGCGGAAGGCCCGGACCTGTTCGCACCCCACCCGCACAACTGGATGAACCCCGGCCGTGAAACACTCGACGCCATGCTCGACGAGATGGTTCCACAACTGGAGAAGGCAGGCAGACGCCTGACCTTGATCCCCCACGCTCGCCATGTCGTGAGTGACGTGCAGGGCTCGATCAATCTGATCCGGGAACGGGCCGACACGCCGATCGAAGTCGCGCTTGCACCCACCCACTTCCTCACACCGTCGATGACCGACGTCGTGGAGGACCATTTCACCAGAGCCTTCGAGACACTGGCCGGACCGGCCCCGTTCCTTCTGTTGCAGGATTTCGTCGTCGATGAAGAGGACCCGGAACGACTGCGAACCGTTCCCCTGGGAGAGGGCGCACTCGACCGGACCATGACACTGTCCCTGGTCAAGCACCACTGGAACTCGGAGAAACCGCTCGTGCTGGGCCCGGGATCGCTTCCGTCACAGCTTGAATGGCTGGGGCTCGAGGCACGGTAAGTGATCGAACGGCCTCTGCGAATCCCCACTGCTCTTTCAGGCAGGAGGGAGATGTTTCGTTTGCCGGTGCCGATAACCTGTCCTAGACTTCAGACACACGGCCCGAAGGCCGAAGAGGTTCATGGAGGTTCACGATGACTTCGATGGCGGACAGCTTGAGACCACCCAGCGCCCTGGATGCGAGCGTGCTCGTTCTCAATCGCGTCTACTCCGCCATCAGGATCGTCGACGCACGACGTGCCTTCACGCTTCTTTCGAAGGAGATCGCGGAAGTGATCTCCCATGAGGACGGGGCCTTTCACAACTACGACTTCGATACCTGGGCCGACATCGCCGAACTGCAGCACGAGTTCGAATCGGAGAAGCACGAGTGGGTTCGCACTCCGAGCACGCGACTCGCGGTACCGAAGATCATCAGACTGTTTTCATACGACCGAAGACCCAGCATCGAGATCCGACTCAATCGCAGAAACATCTACGCACGAGATGAAAACCTCTGCCAGTACTGCGGAAGTAGATTCAGCACCAAGGAACTGTCCCTGGACCACATCGTGCCGAGAGTCCAGGGCGGCGAGGACAGTTGGACCAATCTGGTGTGCTCGTGCGTCCGCTGCAACGCACGCAAGGGAGGCCGGACTCCGAGACAGGCGGGCATGAAACTCATCCGCAGACCCCGCAAGCCGAGACGAAACCCGGCAATCAAACTAAAGGTCGGCTCCCGTCGATACGACTCGTGGAAGGCGTTTCTGGACGAGGCCTATTGGACGATCGAACTCGCATGAACGTCGCAGAACGAACGAGAGTCAAGCCGATCAGCTGAAGAGAACGACGTTCAATGTCATCACGACACCATTGCTCAGACCGTGCGCGACCATCGGTGCGACGAGGGAGCCGCGCCATTCCCTTCCTATGCAGAAGGCGACGGCGAGCGCACCGAGGACCGGAATGAAGCTCACGCCCTGAGGATGGATCGCGGCGAAGAGGAAACTCGAGACGAGCATGGAGAAGATCAGGCTGAGGACCAACCCGTACCCGCGCGAGAAATCGCGTAGGTAGCGATAGAGGACGCCTCGAAACATGATCTCCTCGGTGATCGGCGCGGCGACGCAGGCGACCATGTAGATGAGCACGATCATCACCCAACCCCCATCGGCGACGAGTCCCTGTATCGGGTGGGATGGCGCAGGCTGCTCACCGAAGATGGCGTTCATCACGAAAGCGACGACCAGCGAGAGCAGCAGACCGACCAGCAACAGGGGGAGCCCCATCGCGTACGTCACGAAGCCGGGAAGAATCTCCTTGAAGACGTTGACCCGACACAGCCCGATGTCATCGAAGAGACGGGATGAGGAAACACCACGAATTCTCGGCCAGACGAGCGCACTGAGACTGACGAACATCACGAACAAAGACGTGATCAACCCGAATTCCGGGCCGAGGTATTTCGCCAGCGAGGTCTCGAGCAGCATGAGGGAAAGGCCCTCCAAGACGATTTGAAGCAGGAAGAACAGACCGATCCAGATCGCGAAGGTCTCCATGTAGACGCTTCCGGCGGACCCGTCCGTGACGAATCGGACCCTGAATTTTCCGAGGGCGGCGAGTATGGCCAGCGTCAGAAGAGCGGCGAGTCCCCCGAGAAAGAAACTGATGAACCAGATGCCGGTGATGATGATCGCCACCATGCTCCGGGTCGCGGAGGCTCCGAGGGCGTCGAGCGCAGCCTGATCCCCCGAGGACTTCGCGAGGAGGAGCTCTCCGAAGAAACCGAGCGTCGTGCGAAGTGATTCCTTTCGTTCTTCGGGAAATTCATCGGCACGTTCACCGGACGCTGCGGCGAAGAGCAGGACCGAGACATCATCAAGGAGTGCCTCCTCCTCGGGAGAGAGCTCGATCGTCCCCGCCGCCTTCTCATTCTCGATCGCCTCGAGTTCGTCGATTCCATCAGCTGGTGAATTCAACTCGGAGGTGAGCACGACATAGGCCAGTCGTGACACGAATGAGCCATCCTTCAACTGTGACAACTGTGGAACCAGCAGCGATGAATCGACCTTCATTCCGCCAGGACCGGCGGCGTAGATCATCTGACCGGTCATCTCCTGCTCCATGAGAATCCGCTGCGAAGCTCCCGAGTCCTCGGAGCTCAGGCGAGCTCCCAACAGAACGAGAGCCAACATCAGCCCACCCACTGAAAAGGCTCCGATCCAGCCCAAAAGATGCGTGAGCACACTGGAGGAGATCGAGTTCTTGGCAAGAACAGCCTTGAGAGGCTCAGAATGAGCTTTTGGAGGCTCTGGAGATGGCACTTGGTCTGGCATTTCGGTCATGAGGCCCAGCCTACCCTGCCGAACGGGTGAATGCTGCCCCACAGAAGACCCTTTGGGTGCTTGACACCATCAGAATGCTCACTATCCTTGCCGATTCGCTCCTGAACAGGGGCTTCCCGGTCGAGTGACGGCCGGGTCCTGCTGATTGGAAACTCCGATGCCTCGACAGACATATTTCGCCAAGACCGGTGAACTCGACAAGACATGGCACCACGTGGACGCCGACGGAAAGATCCTCGGACGAATCGCGACAGAGATCGCGACGATCCTGATGGGCAAGCACC
>NYVB01000029.1 GCA_002684315.1 Planctomycetaceae bacterium
AATCTTCCCAAGGTCGAGATCGCAGGCGCGATGAACTTCGAGGGCGAGGGTGACTACGGAAGCAAGGAGCAGATCACCTTCAGAACCACGGCCACCGTGCTCGAGGTGCTTCCGAACGGAAATCTCGTGCTCGAATCGCGACACACCACCAAGACCGACAACGAGATGACGGTGAAGACCGTGACCGGAATCTGCAACCCCAGGCACGTGGCACCGGACGACACCATCCTTCACTGGAGACTGTACGACCTGGATTTGAACGTCCAGAACACGGGCTTCGTGAAGGATGCGGCCAACAAGGGGATCCTCACGCAGATCGCGGACTTCATCTTCGCCTTCTGAGGCGGCGGTTCAGAGCAACCCGGCGATGATCCCGGTGATTCGGTCGGGGTGGAAGATCGTCATGAAGTGACCGCTCTCTTCGAGTCGCTCGTAGGTCGCATGAGGAAGCAGATCGGTGATCACCGATTCGGTCGAGATCATGTTGAGTCCGGAAGACACGAAGTGAAAAGGCGTGGTCAACGAGGCGTAGTCCTGAATGAACTCCGGCGAGCAGACCTGCTCGAGGAGATCACGCGCCTCATCAAGCGGACGTGACATCATTCCGGCCATGATCGAACGACTGGTGTCACTGATCTCGGTCGGCTTGAAGAAGTGCATCGATACGATGGTGTGATAGAACTCAACGAGATTCTCCGGCGTCAATTGATCGATCCATGCCCCGAACACCGTCTTCACGGGATCGGTGATCGGCATGGTGGCATCCAGGGAGAGGATGGCGCGGGCGTCGAACCCGTACGTGGTCACCAGCTGCGATGCCAGATAGCCGCCCATGCTGTGGCCGCACACGACGGGATTCCGAACATCGATTTTCGCGAGCAGATCGATGATGTCGGTGCAGATCCCATCGAATGATCGGTCGGATCCGCGAGCCCGCATCCGATCCTGCCAGTCGATGGCCACCACGCGATGGTCAGGGGAAAGCGCGTTCACCTGCGCGGAGAAATCGCCGGTCCGGCAACACCATCCGTGAAGAAGGACGACGGTGGACGGTCCGTTGCCTTGATCGATGAACTCCAGATGATCTGCGGCAATGGACATTCAATCGAGTTTCAGAGTTCGCTTGAAGAAACCGAGCCCGGAAGCTTCCTTCGCGAGGGCGAGGGTGTCCTCGGTGACGGCGTTCGCGCGGCGCGTGCCTTCACGAAGCACATCGATCACATCGTCGTCGTTCTCGTACTTGAGCCGGCGTTCACGCATGGGGTCGAGAAGTTCGTTGATGCATGCGCCCAGCTCCTGCTTGATGTGACCATCGCCGATGTCGTCTCCGGCGGCGTACCGTCGCTTGATCTCAGCGACCCGGTCGGCATCGGGGATGAAGATGTCGCAGTACTGCATCAGGATGTTCTCGGGATCACCCTCTTCGGTTGGGCTCTGTCGACCGGTGAAGATCTTGTTGACCTTCTTCTGAACCTGCTTCGCGGTGTCGCTGATGTAGATCGCGTTGTTGAGTGACTTCGACATCTTGTTCTGTCCGTCGATTCCAACCAACCGACCGACCTTGCCGACATCGGCGAGCGGGACGGGAAAGACCCCGCCTTCAGCCACATGATCATGATCATCGACCTTGTCACCGACCCCGCAGTATTTCTGGTTGAAGCGTCTGGCGACCTCGCGCGTCAGCTCGAGATGTGGAACCTGATCCTCACCGACGGGAACGCCGACCGGCCGGAACGCGAGAATGTCCGCGGTCTGGCCCACCGCGTAGAGCGGGAATCCGAACGGATAGTTCTCGCCCAGACCCTTCACCTTGATCTCATCCTTGAGGGTGGGGTTGCGCATCACGCGATTGAAGGGGAGAAGCATCGAGAACAGAAAGGTCAATTCGGCGATCGCAGGCACTTCNCTCTGAAGAAAGATCGATGCGCCTTCGGGGTCGATCCCCATGCAGAGCAGATCGCGGACGATTCCCAACGTGTCTTCGCGGATGGCATCGGGCTGATCGGCCCGGGTCGTGAAGGCATGCATGTTGGCCAGGATGAAGAAGCAGTCATGGGAACTCTGAAGTTCGACACGACGCTTGACGGATCCCACCCAGTGACCGAGATGGAGTTTTCCGGTCGGGGTGTCGCCGGTGAGAATTCGCTGCGTTTGATTGGGNGCGNTCGACATGTCTCGAATGTAACACGAGAGAGGATCAGCCGCCGAAATGGAAGAGGAGCAGGTTGGAACCGTTGAAGAGAGCATGCACCAGGACCGGTGCCAGCAGGCGGCCGGTGCGCTCGTAGGCCCATCCCAGACAGAGCGACAGAACCAGGAGNGTGGTCGCCGCGGAGGCCATCGAGGCACTCGGGATGACGGGAATGTGCATGAACACGAACATCATCGAGGTCAGAAAGATGGCACTGGCACGGCCCGATCCCATTTTTCGAAACCCCTGCTGAAGAAGGCCCCGGTACGCGAATTCCTCGATCAAGGGGGTGATGAGGACCACGAGCACGATGATCACGATCGACCAGGGATCGGATGGTGCGTCATTCATCGCTTTCAGGGTGTCATGCGAAAGCTGTTCCGGTTCGATCTGCACCAGAAGCGATTGAAGCATCCCCACGATCTTCCCGGCGGACATGGCCACGGTGATCGCGAAGAAGAAGACGCAGAGTCCGAGACCAAGGGAGAATTTTTTCGACACCGCCCGCATCCCGGGATCGAAGGTGCGTTGATTCAGTGCATGCCTGCGTTCGATCAGCAGCACCATGATCACCACCGCTTGAACGGTATAGCTGGCCAGCATCGCATAGGCCTGTTCCTGCAGCTCGGTGCTCGCGGGCAGGTAGTTCAGTGACAGCCAGCCGGCCACGGGGGTGGCGAGAAGAAGCAGGATCCATCCACCGAGAAGGACTTCGGGTCGTGAGGCCCAGATCGGGCCGATCTGAGGGTCCAATCGCCAGGAACGTCGGCGGACGACGTAGACCGCGAGCAGCAGGGCCACACCGGCGATGGAAAACGTCAGGAGTGACGTGAGTCCGCTCACCACGGGATCCACCGGTGGTGCGGCTTCGATGACCTCCGCGGGCGTGATCTCGGTTGGCGCGACCTCGGCTGGCGCGACCTCCTGCGCTGAGGCTATAACGGAGAGACAGAGGACGACCATGCCGACCAGCACCCCNTGAAAGGGACGCGTACAGTTGAAGACCATTCTCGATGACATCGTCGCACGCAAGGAACTCGAGGTCGCCGGAACGATGGCGGCGCGTCCGCTCAAGGAACTCGAAGCCGAGCTTGCAGACGCTCCACCCACCCGGGGCTTCGCCACCGCACTGCGCAGCGAACCCGGTGTCCTGAAGACGAACGTGATCGCGGAGATCAAACGCAAGAGCCCGTCGGCAGGTGTGATTCGGGAGGATTTCGATCCGATCGACATCGCCAAAAGGTACCAAGATGCCGGCGCGAAGGCGATTTCCTGTCTCACCGACGGCCCGGGATTCGGAGGTCGTCTCGAGTATCTGAAAATGGTCCGAGACGCGAGTTCCCTTCCGGTTCTTCGCAAGGAATTCATCATCGATCCCTATCAGGTGATCGAGGCCAGAGTGTGGGGTGCGGATGCCGTCCTGTTGATCGCCGAATGTCTCGACGACGAGATGCTGAAACGATGTCGAGACAAGGCGCGTGAACTCGGACTTTCCGTTCTGATCGAGCTGCATGCCGAACGGAATCTCAAGCGGATCCTTGAGCTCAACGATTTCGCCGGTGACTCCGAGCTTCTTCTGGGAATCAACAACCGGGACCTCGCNCGCATGAAGACCGACCTGAGCCGGACGAGGGAACTCCTCACGATGGACGTGGCGAACGACCTCGAAAGGAACGGCGTGGTGTCGGAATCAGGCATCAGAACCCCCGAGGACCTCGAGAGCCTTCGTGGCTCCGGGGTTCGAATCGTGCTGGTGGGTGAGCACCTGATGCGGTGCGACGATCCAGGGGCCGCATTGAAAAAGCTCCTTTCCTGAGCAGACAGGCCGTTCTTGACGGACAGACCTCGTTCCAGCGAAAAAGCACTTGCTGAACTCGGAACGTTTTCTATACTTCTTTCTCACCCGAATGGGGATTGGTGTAACGGTAGCACTAGGGTTTCTGATTCCCTCAGTCCAAGTTCAAATCTTGGATCCCCAGTTCACACGAAAAGACGAGGACCGCTTCACGCGGTCCTCGTCTTTTCTTGAGTCTGCACTCTGCGCGTCCGACGTTCGAACCAGGCGTTCAGCGAACGTTGATTCGCTTCACCGAAGACGTGACGTTCAAGCCACCATCCAGCGACTCGAAGGTCACTCGATAGCCGGCACGCCCATTCGACAACTCCCGAAGCTCCGCATCGGACAGTGTCAATTGCAGGGCATAGAACTGCCCCACCACGTTCGATTGCTTCAATTCTTGAAGATCATCGGAGGAGAATCGACGATCGAGAAGTGGACGTTCGCCTTCGTCGGTCTCATCGAAGAGCTCGACCTCGATGCTTCCCCTCTTCCAGAACGGGAGCGGAAATGGCGAGGCGTACAGGTAGACCGCCATCGGAAATTCAGACGCGAGTCCGTTTCCATCGAGATCGCTCAGAGAATACGGGGCGAGGACAACGATGTCTGAGACCACGGAATCAGCCGGGGTGGCCCGACCCGCCACCGGAACAGGTGGAAGCGGATCACCCGGTCGGGTCATGGTCTTGTCCGACTGGCACCCGAGCAAGCTGCAGGCCGCGAGGCACCAGACCGTGCCGGATCCGATCTGTCTGCGTCGGTCAATCACGACGTGGATCACCCTTGGTCTTCTCGGGAGGCGTTCCCTCGAGCCGGTCCAGACCGTCGATCTCGAAATTCTGATTGAGAATGCCGCTGGAGGAATCAAGACGGCCGGTCTCGATCTGTTTCTTGAACTCATCGGGGATCGGGAGCGTCTGAATCGCTTCCTGCGTGAGATCCTTCCAGACCTGGGAGGTCGGATCCTTGATCACATGCGGGGTCAGGACGATGACCAGTTCAGTCCGAACGGCCCGAGTCTCTTCACTCCGAAAGAGTCCGCCGATCAGAGGGAGATCTCCGAGGATGGGGATCTTCTGATCGGTTCGTTCGAAATCACCACGGATCAGACCACCGATGATGACGGTGTTTCCGTCACGAACGGTCACGGTCGTGGTNGCGGTTCGCCGTTTGATGATCGGAGAATTGAAGTCGGTNGAGATCTGAAGCTGCTGATCACTGAGCTTCGAGATCTCGGGCGCGATCACCATTCGCACGAAGCCCTCGGGGTTGATCGTGGGTGTGACCCGAAGGATGGTACCGACCTCTTCGGGCGTCACGGTGGTGTTCTGGGTTCCCTGCTCGAAGGTCTGCACCGCTTCGGGCAGTCGAAGCGTCTCGCCGACCTGGATGTAGCCCTCTTCGTTGTTGGCCACGGTGATCGAAGGATTCGAAAGGAGCTGGAAACGGCTCTGAGCCTCGACCGCAGCGAGGGTGAGACTCAGATCCCTCGCAGAGACCTCGAAGGGTGCTGAGATCGATCCGCCGAGCATGCTGCCGATGAACCCGAAGTCCGCCCGCATCGGAATGACGCCGACCCGGTCGTTCACGGTGATTCCGGATTCGTCATCGTCGTCCAGAGTGATTTCAGCGAGCAGCACCTGGATCAGAACCTGTGGCGGATCGATGTCGAGCTCGCGGATGATGTCCATCACCTTTTCGCGATATCGAGGACTGGCATTGACCAGAACGGAGTTGCTCTTTTCGTCCCCGACGATGGTCACTTCACGTTCGAGCAGACGACTGGCGGATGGCAGCTGATCGGAGCCGAGCGTCTCGATGAGTTTGCGCTGGTCTTCGGCGACGAACTCACCCACCACACGTGCGATCTCACTCGCCTGCGCGTTTCGCAGCGGATAAACGAAGGTATCACGTTCGTTGGCCTTTTCGGCATCGAGTTTCTCAACGACTCCCGCGACCAGTTCCAGATAGGTCGGCGTTCCCGAAACAAGCAAGGCATTGGTCCGGTTGTCGACGGTGATCGAGAGTGACTGACGCTGGTCGGGGACCAGCGTGAGATCCGTGCCGAGCGCAGAAGCATCTTCGACACCCTCCGCTTCGGCCTGACCCGAATCGCGTGGCTTGAGCACGTAGAGATCACCCTGCTGCTGAAGATTGAAGAGGTCGCCGAGGATGTCAGCCATCGCTTCGGCATCCGCGTTGGCGAGCCGGAACACACGGATGTCCTGATTTCCGGTGGTCGACGAGTCGAGATCCCGGATCATGCTGTCGATCAACTGCATCGCGTCCCGGGGCGCACGAACCACGATGGTGTTGGTCCGCACGTCCGGAGTGAGACTGATTGATTCACGAATGGCCGAGGAGACTTCGGTCTTCACTTCGGTTCCTTCACCGATGTCGCCGTCGATCTTCTGCAGATACCGGATGACGGTGGACTGCTCCGAGCCACGTCCGCCGGCAAGCGTGTTTCCGGACAGGACGTTCTCGATCAGCGACACCGTCTCGACCGCATTGGCGGCACCAAGGGCGATGTACTTGATCTCGACGACCTGGGATGGCTTGGTCTCGTCGAGCTGAGTGACCAATCG
>NYVB01000030.1 GCA_002684315.1 Planctomycetaceae bacterium
CTCGCACGTCCTTCACGAGATTCGACAGATTCCCGGCGTAGGCATCAAGCGCACCGTCCACGTACATGTCGTTCCATCCCTGGAACCAGACGAAACCCGCAAGCTCGGTCTTCATGCCTCGAAGTCTCGGAAACCGCGCTCCGAGTTCGGCGATCGCTTCGCGGTATTCCTCGGTCATCTTCAGATAGAACGGCCCCACTTCGCCACCCGAGCGGGGCGGTCTGAAGTCCTCCATCAGACTCTTTCCGCCCCAGCAGGTCTTCACCAACAGAACGGGTTCCTCGAAGTGGTCGCCCATGACGCGTCCGAACTCCAGTTCCGGTCCGAAGTGATGCTCACCTTGATGGACGGCGTATCCGATCGAAAGGGGGCCGGCCTTCATCGGGCCACGCTCCGGTCGGTAGCTGACGAAGACGTCGTCCCGGATCGTCCAGTCACCTTCGCCATCGAGCCAATGGCCGTATGTCTTCGCGATGGTCTCATTCGCAAGCACCGAATGCAGATTGCCCCGGCCGCCGTTGTAGTGCTCGGCATGGTCGAGGTCGGCCACCGCATGCCCCTCCATGTTCGATTGTCCTGCAAGCAGGAAGACCTTGATGGTCGGTGGCGCCATCGCGTCTTTCTCCTGTGCGCTGATGGGTGCTGCCAGAAAGAGAAGGCTCAGAATCAGAGTGGTCATGTGTTCGTCCCGTGCTCAGGGTTTCAGTTCGTCGAGGATCTTCACTTGCTCTGCACGTGGCAGGTCCATGAAGCGTTCGAATGCAGCATAGAACGCCTGCTTGTCCTCGATGTCGAGGTAGCGGGAAAGCGCTTGTTCCCAGCCGAGCTCCGTCACCATCGGATGGAAGACATCCCGGTATCGCGAGACGCTCCGATCCGGTGAGCGATGAATCAGGTAGGCGACCGCCCATGCACCCGAGTCGTAGGCGAGCTGCATGTGGTATTTCGCGACGTCTTCGGAAGCGGTGTCGATGTCCTCCATGTCGGCGATGGTCAGTCCGGTGTCTCTGATGCTTCTCGCTCGCTGCATGATTCGCGAGAGATTGAACGCCAGGGGTCGCCTGCCCTGGAGATGGACCAACCAGGATTCCGCGAACACCGCACCGCCTTCCATCATCCAGGTGGGCATGGTGCCGAATCCCATCTGAAAGACATGGGTGTATTCGTGAATCCCACGAAGCACGGGATCCGGAATCCGGTCCTCATCGTGGTACCACTGGTGGACGTTGAGAAACACCAGTTCCGCTTCCGCCTGCGGTTTTTCGTCGACCCAGGAGAGGTATGCCTCCGGTTGATCGCTTTCGATGACGTCGATGAAACGTTCGGTCACGTAGGGGCGGCACTCCTCGAGAGTGCGTTCGGTCCCCGCGGTCCGCCAGCGGCAGTATTCCGTGACGAACGCCTCCTTCGAAGCCTCATCGATCGGTCGCGTGTTCTCGCGTCCGCCGATCCAGACATGCGTGGGTCCGTAGCTTCCCCAGTACGCACGCGCCATCTCGACGCCCTCGAGGATGTAGGCCCGCCATTTCGGATCGTAGCCCTCGAGGACGTGGTAGGTCGGTGGCCCTTCAACCTTGATGAACGGTGGTTCCTTCGGGGAGGAGCGAGCGGCGCTCTCGTCATCCGCACTGCTCAGGCAGCCGATGAGCAGCAGGGTCGTCGTCAACAGGCATGCGGAACCACGTCTCATGCCGATGACTGTAGCATTCACCTGTCGAAGGCGTGATTGAAGTCGTGTGTTTCAAACGAATCGGAAACGGACGTCATGTCAGACGGATCACAAGACACGAAAACGGGAAANTTTCTCCTGCTTCTCGCCGCGGGTCTGGCGCAGTTCATCGTGTGCGCCGATTACTTCGCGATCGCGATCGCGTTGCCGCCGATGGCCAAGGATCTCGGGGTCCGTGCGATCGATCTCCAGTGGGTGATCACCGGCTACATCCTCGCGTTCGCAAGCACGCTGTGCGTCGCCGGTGTTCTGGGTGATCGATACGGCCGGAAGAAACTTCTTCTGCTCGGGATCGTGATCTTCGCCGCGGTCTCGGTCTGGACCGGTTTCGGTCAGACCGCCACCGAGGTCGTCATCGCTCGAATCGCATTGGGTCTCGGGGGAGGACTGCTGATGCCCCTCGCCACCGCGGTGGTCAGTCATGCGAGTGCGAGACGGAATCTCGCCCGTGACATCGCGCTTCTCACTGGAGTGGCGACATTGGGGGAGGCGTTCGGTCCGGTACTGGGTGGGGTCCTCGCCGAATATCTGAACTGGCGTTGGATCTTCTTCGCCAACATCCCGATCTGTGCCATTGCATTCGTGATGGTCAGCCTCTTCGCGTCCGAATCGAAGGACCCCGAAGCGGGCGGGCGCCTTGATGTGGTCGGCATCACTCTGCTGACTCTTGGACTGGCCGCGATCTCGGTGGGAATCGATCGCATACCGCATTGGGAGACCTGGGCCTGGGCATCACTCGCTGGAGGGGGACTTCTCCTGCTGATTGTCTTCGCGATCGTCGAAAGTGTGATCACCTTTCCCGTCATCGACGTCAGACTCTTCGCGAACCGGGACTTTCTCGGGTTCGCCACGGTTGGCTTGCTCGCCAACAGCGTCTGGTGTTCGTTGGTTCTGATCGCCACTCTTCAATTGCAGAAGGTCCTCGGCTTCACCGTGCTCTCGGCCGGACTCTTCTTTCTCTTCATGAGTGGCAGTGTCGCGGTCGCGAGTTTCATCGCTCCGTTGCTCGAACGTCGTGTCGGAGTGGTGCCGTTGTTGCGATGTGCGTTGCTTCTGCAATCGATCGGTGTGGGCATGCTCTTCTTCGTCGACGATGCGATCTCACTCTCCATCGGACTCTTTTTGGCGGGCTTCGGGTGCTCCTGGGGATGGGCGCTTCCTCAGGCCGGCGCGATCCGTTCATTGCCGCGTGAGAAATCGGGGCTGGCAAGTGGTTCGATTCTCACCATCATGGTGATGTGCGGCAACACCGCGTTCGTGGTCATGGCGATGGTCATCGATCTCTATCCGGATGGCGCCGCTGGTGAGGCCATGGGTATTCGAGCCGCTGCCGGATGGACTTCGCTCATCGGCCTGCTCGGTGTGTTCTGCAGTCTGGTGCTGTTGCGTCGAGCTACTCGGGCGGGTTAGGTGGACTGGGTGGGGGGCTGGCCGCTGTATCTTGAGCGAGAATCCGGCTTCGCATTCTTCTCATGATGTAGAGGAGAGAAAGTGCCGGGATGCTCAAGACGATGGAAATCATGCTGACACGGAGGGCTTTCATTCCCCATTCGAAGTTCTCCTCCCGTGATGTGTCGGCGAGGATTCCAAGCATTCCCAGACCGGCGGGCAACAGAAAGAACATTGCGATCAGAAGCAGCCCGAAACCAATGAAGGCAAGAAGCAGTTGGGATGCCCTCAGCACCGTGGACTTCATTGCTCAGTGCCCTCTGTCTCGCGACGTCTCTCCGCCAGGTCCAGTTGTCGCTGTCTTTCAGCGAAGCGTTCCTTCTGATCTTCGGTGGTTCGATCGTGGCATTTGGAGCAACTGACCCCCCGACGATAGTTCGGTGAGCTTTTCTCGTCCTTGCCGAGAGGGTCACGGCACGCCCGGCAGAGTTCGTAGTCTCCGACTTCCAGACCATGTCCGACCGAGACGCGTTCGTCGAAGACGAAGCACTGACCCTCCCAGAGACTTTCGTGCTCCGGGACGTTCTCCAGGTATTTGAGTATGCCGCCTTCGAGGTGGTAGACCTCGCGCACGCCCGCCTGTTTCAGCAGAGCCGTCGATTTTTCACAGCGAATGCCACCAGTGCAGAACATCGCGACCTTTGGCTGCTTCTCGATCGAGACGTTGCGTTTGATCCACTCCGGGAGTTCCCCGAACGTCGAAATCCCGGGATCCACCGAACCTCGAAAGGTGCCGATCTCCACTTCGTAGTCGTTTCTGGTGTCGATCACCACCACATCGGGATCACTGATCAGATCGTTCCAGTCCTCGGCGGACACATACGTGCCGGCCAACTGGGCGGGGTCGATGCCTTCGACGCCCATGGTCACGATCTCCTTCTTCAGCCTGACCCGGAGCTTGCGAAAGGGTTGGGTCCTCGCGGGCGATTCCTTCCATGTCAGGTCTGACAGTCGCGGGTCGCTCTTGAGAAATTCGATCGCCTCGATGACCGACTCCCGAGTTCCCGAGATCGTCGCATTGATGCCCTCTTCCGCGAGCAGGATGATTCCACGAACATCGAGGTCAAGGCAACATGCTTCGATCTTCGGTTGCAACGTGGCATGGTCTTTCAGGATCGTGAACTTGTAGAATGTCGCGACCAGGAGTTCCGTCATGTGTTGATCCGATGTTTTCGTCTTTGTTCTAGGACGTTCGAATGACCGCAATGTCTTCGGAATCATCGGTTATTCAAGGGTCCGGCGCGCTAGCATGCACACTATAGCGATCCCCCTGAAACTTAGATCCGCAACTGCTCTTCACAGGTGACCTGGCATGACCGACTCCGATTCCCAACGAAGAAAACGCTCCCAGGGCGATCCCGTCGAGCGATTGGCGGAACTTCGCCATGAATTCGGTGAACATGGCGGAGTGAACATGTCGATCGAGGCTTCGACGACCTTCACGGTTCTCGAGGCAGGCACGATGCCGGAGATCTTTCAGGGTCGGCTCGGTCCGGATGAAGGCGGCTGTTTTCTCTATGGCCGACATTTCAATCCGACCGTCTTCGTGCTGGGGCGGCAACTCGCCGCTCTGGAAGGGGCCGAAGCCGGTTATTGCGCAAGCAGTGGGCTGGCGGCGATCTCCGCCGCCTTGCTCGGTTGTCTCGAGCATGGCGATCACATCGTGGCCAGTGACACCTTGTACGGTGGAACCTGGGCGATGCTCGCCGATTTTCTTCCGGCGAAATGCGGCATCACCACGACATTCGTGGATGTCACCGACCTTGATGCCGTACGAGCTGCGATGACTCCCCGCACCAAGGTGCTTTACTGCGAATCCCTCACGAATCCAACCTTGCGCGTTCCCGATCTGTCAGAACTCTCTCACATCGCACATGAGCAGGAGTCGACGTTCATCGTCGACAACACCTTCACGCCTCTGGTCATCACCCCGATCGATCATGGAGCCGATGTCGTGGTGCACTCGCTCACCAAGTTCATCAATGGCGCGAGTGATTTCATCGCCGGCGCAGTGGTTGGAACCGAGGAATTCATCGGTTCCTTGATGGATCTTCATGTGGGCCCCTTGATGATCCTCGGGCCGACGATGGACCCTCAGGTCGCGCACTCGATCGGACTGCGTGTACCTCATCTGCCCATACGCATGGTCGAGCATTCCCGACGTGCCATGGAATTCGCCACACGGCTGCAGGCCCTCGGAGTGAGCACCGTCTACCCCGGATTGACCGATCATCCCGATCACGAGCGCTTCAAGGCTCTTGCGCGATCCGAATACGGATTCGGTGGTCTGATCACGATCGATGCCGGCACTCGCGAGCGAGCCGAACGACTCATGGAAGATCTCCAGAACGTCGAAGGGTTCGGTTTCATGGCGGTCAGCCTCGGCTACTTCGACACCCTGATGTCATGCTCCGCCAGCTCCACCTCGAGTGAAATGGATGATGACTCGCTTGACGCGGCAGGAATCTCTCCCGGTCTGGTGCGGATGTCCATCGGTTTCACCGGTAGTCTCGAGCAGCGATGGAGCCAGTTCGAGCGGGCGCTGCAGCGCTGTGATCTGATCAAGGCGACGTCCTGACCGGACGTGACCGGCTTATTTCCGCTTGCTTCCCGAAATCAGATTCACAAGGATCATGATCACTGCGATCACGATGAGGATGTGGATGAATCCGCCCATCGCCGCGCCGCTGAGGAAGCCGAGAAGCCAGAGGATGATCAGCAGAACGGCAATCGTGTAGAGCATGGTCTTGGTTCCTTCTCAGGCGGGGTCGCTTCGGTTTCATCGTGGCCAGGCGGCCTTGATTTGAGCAGCAGACTCGTTCCCATGCAAATTCGTTTCGTGTTCCAACTCAATGGATCCCATCTTTCAAGACTCTGTGGTCCTTTTGAAAGTCCTTCTTTTCCAAGAATTGTCTGGAACCACCATGCAAGATGTCTGAAAAACACGCACTGTTCACTGATGCGATACCGTTCCATATCGGATTTCATCATGCCACTCACCACTCCATTCGTCTCAAGGATAGATATGAATCAGCTCATCACCCGAATTCTTCTTCCAGCCGTCATCGCCACCTCATCGGTCCTCTTGTTCAGTTCCAATGGTTCGGCGATCAATTCCGTCTCTGCGCATTCACAGGACGAAAAAGCAGCCACGGAATCCAAGGTCCCTGCATGGTCGGTCGATACCGTTCATTCCTGTGCGATGTTTCGAGTCCGTCACATGGGTGCCGGATTCTTCTGGGGACGATTCAATGATGTGAGCGGCACGATCAATTTCGATCCCGCAAGTTGGAAGACTCTGTCGATGGACATCGTGATCGATGTGGCCAGCGTGGACAGTGGTCATCCCGGTCTCGACAAGCATCTGGTGAGTCCGGACTTCTTCGACTCGAAGGAATTCCCCAAGATCACCTTCAAGAGTTCGAAGGTGGCCCAGGTCACTCCTGACGAAGGCGATGACACTCCTGAAATGGCCTGGGACGTGACCGGCACCTTCACCATGCGCGGAGTCTCCAAGGAGGTCACCGCACGTGTTCTCTTCTGGGGAGCTGCCGACATGGGGCGCGGTACGGCCGCCGGATTCGAATCCATCTTCAAGATCAAGCGTTCCGATTTCGGTGTGAACTACGGTGTTGAACAGGGTTCGCTGGGTGATACCGTCACGGTCACTGCCGCCTTCGAGGTGGGTGCCGCGAAATAAGTCCGATGAAGCCATCTGCTCATTCGAAAATCCGAGTGACAACTGGCTTCAGAACCATCGATTTCAACGCCTCGGCAGAGTCGCCGAGGCGTTTTTACATCTTCAAGGCCATCCCCCATCCATGAAACGAATCTCCCTGGTCCTCAGACCGGAGTGGGAGCGCCTCTGCGATCCGGCGATGATTCCGATGTCATCGAAGATGGTGCGGCGGTTCGCCGGTATCTGGACGCACTCGGGCGAGAGTGACGTCGTGCGGTCTCTGAGTCAGCTGATTCGACTCGCCGCTCGGCCGTTGATCAGCTGGACGCCATGATCGCCGGCCAGGCTTCCTTCATCGATTCGGCCCATTCGGCGATTCGTTCGTCGGTCAGTTCGGACTGACTGTCCTCGTCAAGCGCGAGGCCGCAGAACATGCCGTCGATCACGCCCAGCGAACCCTCGAATTCATGTGTCTCGGTACTGGTGAAACCGATGCCGCCGGTGGCTCCGCATTCGATGAGCTTCTTGTACAGAATGCCCATCGCATCCTGATAGGTCTCGTCATAGGTGCCCTGATCTCCGAGGCCGAACATCGCGACCGTNAGCGTGCTCAGGTCGACGCCGTCCAGATCATCGTAGATCTCCTGCCAGCCATATTCGAGTTCGCCGATGTCCCAGGTGGGAATGCCGCAGAGAGCGAAGTCGTATTCCTTGAGATCTTCCGCGCTGAGAGTGCTCACGTCGACCGTNTCAAGTTCCACTTCAGGCTTGAGTTTTTCGATCATCAGCTCAGCGACGCATCCGGTGTTTCCGGTGCATGATCCGTAGATGAGTGCAGCTTTCATGGTTCGTCTCCCTGTGATTGAGGAGACCATGGTACGAACTCGTCCCTTTTACGTCGACGTATTCACTCGTGTTTTTCAGCTCTTCGAGAGGAGTCCGTTTCCGGAGGTCATGATTCGAATCAAACAATCGATTGTTTTCACTCGGTTTCGAATCATCTCTCAGGACTCCGATGACTTGACAGCGGTGTATGCCGTCAACATGCCGTACTTCCTGCGGCAGGTACATCGATCGAATCCCGCTGCACGAAGCGTCTCCGTGAATTCCTTCGGTTGAGGAGTGGTCCGAATCTCATTCCAGAGATGTCCCAGCAGTCTCTGTGATGTCAATGATCGTGTCGCCAGAAGGGCGATGGCTCTCGCACCNACCAGNATGTAGGCGCGGGTCAACGCTCNCAGCACCGGGTTCCTTGGTGGTGTGATCTCGAGAATCAAGACGCGTCCACCCGGTTTCAGCACGCTTCGTATCTGGGCGAGTCCATGCTCGATCTTTCGTGCATAACGGAGTGAATACCCGGCGGTCACCACGTCGAAGGTCTCATCCTCGAATGGAATGTCATCCACTGATCCCACGACTGTTTCACTGACCCCTGAGGCGCGTGCGATCTCGAGCATCTCACGACATGGATCGAGTGCGACGACCCGGCCGGTGCTTCCCGTCGAATCCATGGCCGCTCGTGCCAGAATGCCCGTCCCGGATCCGATGTCGAGAACCCGGGCACCCGGTGCGATGTCCAGTGCGCTGATTTCTNCTCTTCGATAGCTGTAACCGTTTCCAAAGCTGACGCTCAGATTGATTCTGTCGTAAAGACACGCGGCCTTCGAATACAGCTGTGCATCGCCCGAATCGGCACCACTCGGCCTCTTGCCGCTCTCGACCCGCTCGATTTCCTTTTCAATTTCCTCTGTCATCTGCTTTGATTCCATTCACCACTTCACGGGTTCAGGCGTTCTTTCTGGCACCGTTGAATGGCACTGTGTACCATTTTAGGTCATGTCAGAAACAACCGAAAACATGACCACCATCCACCGAATGAAGTCCCTCCTCAAGGAGGAGCTGAAGCTCGATCCCGATGTGGTTCTGGCCGACGATGAGGCCCTGATCGGTGGTGATCATGACCTCGATTCCCTGGATGTCCTCCTGATCATCTCCAGCGTGGAGAAAGAGTTCGGGATCAAGATCGCGAACGAGAAGATCGGAAAAGACGTCTTCCAGGATCTCTCCACTCTTGCGGCGTTCATAGACGACTGCGTTGCGAGCTGACCATTTGATCGAGCAGCTTCCCCATAAGCCACCGTTCCTGTTTCTCACCGAGGTCCTCGAGGTCGAGATCGGAGTTCGTGCCGAAGCTCGCTGGGACGTCATGGGCGACGAGGATTTTTTTCGTGGGCATTTTCCCGAAAGACCGATCGTTCCCGGAGTCCTGATCGCGGAATCCCTCGCGCAACTCTCAGGCCTGGTCGTCTTTTCCGACCCGGCTGGTTCGGTCCGCCAGGCATCCCTGGCCCAGTTCGACGTGCGTTTCGAGAGCCAGGTCCGCCCGCCTGCCGGTCTGCATCTCACTTCCACGCTGACTCGCTCTCTTGGCCCACTGCACCTCTTCGATGTCTGTGCATTCAATGACTCGGTCCGAGTGGCGCGTGGCAGCCTCGCTCTTTCAGCGACCGAGGAATCCGAATAGAGGCTTCTTGACTGGACTTCTCTCATTCGTCTTCTCGGTGTTGATTCTGTGTTCCTCGGGACGACAGGACGATACCGATCTCTCGAAGGCGTTGTCAGACATCGACTCGAAATCAAGCACGATCAACACGCTTCATGCGTCGTTTCGTCAGGTCAAGCATTCCGACATTCTGCGTCGGCCTCTCGTCTCAAGCGGCAGCGTGCGCATGTCCCGGGATCGTGTTCGTTGGGATACCCGTGCTCCCGGAGCTTCCGTTCTGGTGGCATCGAAGGACGACGTTCGGATCTACTACCCCGATCTTTCCGTTCTCGAGGTCTACACCCTTGGTGATCAACTGAGTCAGTTGGCGGGTTCCCCGGTCTTTCGACTCGCACGAATTCAACGCTTCTTCAAGATCAAGTCCGATCTTCGTCTCTCGGCACGGGGGCTTGTGCAGCTTGAACTGATCCCCCGCACCGAAGAGCTGACAAAGCATCTGAAATCGATCCGGCTCGGCGTTCATGTTCAGACCGGCATCGTGCGTGAGGTCGTCATGTTCAATGCCGATGACGAGAAGACCGAGATGTTCTTCGATGATGTTCGAACGAACGCGCCCATCGCGGCAGGTGAACTCGATATCGTCGCGCCCGAAGGTGTTCGAGTCGTCCGCCCGCTCGGCGATGAGGGGAGTCCGGGCGCCTCCGATCAAGAGGCCGGTCCGTGACCGAGTCGACCGAATCAACCAACGGGTTTCGCAAGCGACTGGCCGACCTCTTCGTTCAACACGGGCTGTTCTTCTTCGGGAGGCGCATTCCGTTTCTGATCAAGCTCATCAAACCATTTCTGGTCTGGGTGTCCTTCATCTTCTCGCGGTACCTGCGTCGGAATCTCGCGGCGAATGCCGCGTATCTTCTCGGCCCGGAGTCGACCGCTTCTGAAAGGGCGTCCTTCTCCCGCCGTGTGATCACCCGTCATTTCCAGTTTCTTCAGGACTTCAATCGGATGCAGGATTGGGATCGGCAGGATTACCTGGGGCTCATCGATTCCGTTTCCGGGACCGAACACTATGACCAGGCGCGAGCGCATGGCCAGGGGCTGATCGTGGTCACCGCGCACATGGGATCCTACGAGGTCGGCCTGGCCGAGATCATGGATCATGAATCCGACGTTCACGTCGTCTACATGCCCAATGATCAGGAACCCTTCGAACGACTCCGTTCGAAATTCCGTCGGCGTGTCGGGGCCGTTGAAAACGACGCATCTCAAGGACTCGGGCTCTGGTTCCAGCTTCGAGACGCGCTTGCCGGGAATGCCGTGGTCGTGATTCAGGGAGATCGTGTGATGCCGGGACAAAGCGGTCAACATGTTCCATTTTGTGGTGGCCAGCTTGAAATTCCCCTTGGTCCGGTCAAGTTGGCTGCAGCGTCCGGTGCCGCGATTCTTCCGATCTTCTGTCTGTATTCAGAACCACCTCGAGTTCGAATCGAGATCGGCGCGCCCATCATCGTCTCACCGGAGAAACGTCCATTCGATGAGGCGGCTCTGCATGCCTTGTCTGGTAGTATTGAACGCGTTGTGAGCCAGCATCCCGATCAGTGGCTCGCCGCGCACAGTGCATTGATCCAGCCGGTTGATCAGCGGAGCCGTTCACTTTGAGTTTTCAGGCCGTCATTACTGGTGCAGGACTCGTGTCATCCATTGGCCGAACTCGTCAGGAATGCTGGCAATCGGTTCTCGATGGTCGTTCGGGCATCCGGGAACTCTCCGCACTCGAGCAGGGGTTCGACCCCGCACCCATCGGAGGGGAGGCGGAACGTGAAACCGATGATGCCTCGGAGCTCCCACGTGAAGTCATCCGTCTTCGGACGGCGATGGACGAGGTGCTTGCCGAGATCGGCATGGGTTCACCCTATGTTCCCGATGTTCGTCATGGAATCATTCTCGGCACCACGCTTTCCGGCATGCGAAGCGGTGGGCGCTATCTCCGTTCGAAACGGCCCTCCGACATCCATGGATTTCTCGCGGGAAGCACCATGGATCACCTGCTCGGTCCCTATGGTTGGACCGGCCTGGCGATGACGACGTCTTCGGCCTGCAGCTCTGGTCTGGCAAGCATCTGTCTGGGCGTCTCACTGCTCGAGGCCGGCATGCTGGATCTCGTTCTCGTCGGGGGATACGACCCCATCAGCGAGTACGCCTATTCAGGATTCAATTCCCTTCGCCTGATCTCCGGAAGTCGTCCCAAGCCGTTCAGTTCTGATCGAGACGGGCTTCAGCTCGGGGAAAGCTATGCCATTCTCGCGATCGAACGCCCGGAAGCCGCCCGCAATCGTGGAGCCGGGGTTCTTGCGCATGTCTCCGGTTTCGGTGAGACATCCGATTCATTTCATCTGACTCAGCCGCATCCCGAGGGTGACGGCGCCGCCCGTGCGATTCGCGCTGCCTTCGCGACATCCGGTCTCGCCCAGGATGACATCGGCCTGATCTCGGCCCATGCCACCGCGACTCCGAACAACGACGCCTCCGAATACGCCGCTTTGAAATCGGTGTTCGATCGACATCTCGGTCAGACCCCACTGGTGGCGTTCAAGAGCTATCTGGGTCACACCCTTGGTGGCGCCGGGGCGGCCGAACTGATCCTCACCGCAATGGCGATGCGAGAGGGATGTGTTCCCCGAACCCTGCACCTCGAACGCGAGGAGCTTGAATTCGACGACGTCGCGATCAATTGCGGTCCGCTCTTCGAAGCGAAGATCGAGCACACCTTGAGTGTGTCGCTTGGTTTCGGCGGCGCGAACAGTTGCGTCCTGCTCAGCGCCCCCGAGTTGGATGGCACGGACGTTGCGCAGCGGATCGTCGCCGCACCAAAGACTTCCAGAAATGTCGTGATCACAGGTGTGGGCGTGGTCCTGCCGGGTGCGGTCGGCAATGAGGCCTATCTGCACCGACTGGAACATGATGTGCCGGCGGTCGGAGGTGCGATTCCGGAATCCGAGCTTCACCCCCACATCGATTCGCGCAGAATTCGAAGGATGAGCATGTTCTCGAAGTTGGTGTTGGCTGCCACCACCCATGCGATGCGTTCCGCGGGAATCGACGACATTCAGTCCTTCTCGAAGACCTGTGGGTCAGTGCTGGGATCCTCGCATGGATCATCCGAGTATGCCGAGAAGTATTACTCGCAGGTCGTCGATGAGGGCATCGCAGCCGCCAACCCCGTGATGTTCGCAGAGGGTGTTCCCAACGTCGGCACCGCGCATCTCAGTCTGATGCTCGGTCTTCAGGGCTCCGCGCAGACGATCATCGGTTCTCGAACCTCAGGACTCGACGCCATCTCGCTCGCAGCACTGCGAATCAGAAATGGAGAATGGGATCGTGCGATCGCCGGCGGTGCGGACGAACTCAGCCCAACCGCCGAAAGACTCTACGGTCACACCGATCGAGGAATCGTCTCAGGTGCCGGTGGCATCATGTTCGTGCTTGAGTCCGAAGATTGTGCGCGTGATCGTGGGGCCACGGTGCTGGCTCGGGTCGGTGCCTCCGCCTTCGGCTACGATTCGAACGACGCCTCCTGCGATCATCAGGTCGATCTCATCGGGCGACAGATCGAGCTTCCGGACCGAGTCATCCCTTCTCTGGCGCTCAGTGCGGGGTGCGGGCGGGCGATCGATCGAGAGCGAGCCGATGATGACGTAGAATCCCATTGCGTGACACCTCTGACCTCGCTTTCCGCCGCCTTGCTGGCAGGGGTGTTTCCCGGTGGTGGCACTCCGGTGTCGGCACGGGCCGGAACCGGAGATTTCGCGGTCATTGCCAGCGACATGCACGGTTCCGTGAGCGGATTGATTCTTGAAGTGGTGAACCATGACTGAGCTTGAACACGATCATCAGCAGCTGGACGTACCCGTCGATTTGATCGATGCGCCGAGCTGGGTCGGACGATTCGTCGACCATGACACCGCACCCTGGAGCGTGTTGTCGGACAACCTCGTCATGCGGTCCGTCGATTCAGGTCGATTCGCGCTCGTCTCCATGGTGGTGCCCGATGCCTCTCTGCTTTCGGCGCAGGCGTTCGTGGCGGCCGTCGATGACGTCTATGAATCTCTGAGGGCTCACCTGACCGATCTCGCCTGCCCCTGCCCGATCAGAATGTGGAATTACGTCCCCGGCATTCTTGATCCGCTTGGTGGCGTCATGAGTCGGTATCACCTGTTCAACCAGGCCCGACATGATGTCTACTGTCGGTGGTACGGCTCGCCTGAAGGTTTCCGAAAACATGTGGTGACCGCGACCTGCACGGGTCATGTGGGTGACGATTACATCTTCCATTGTCTCACCGCGCCGTCAGCGGGTCGTCCCGTGGAGAACCCTCGGCAGCTTGCGTCCTATCGATACTCCAAACGATATGGTCCGAAGCCGCCCTGTTTCGCCCGAGCCACCAGCCTGCCCGTTCGTGATGACGGAACGTGTCAGGTCATGGTCGGTGGCACGGCCAGCGTGCGCGGCGAGGACAGTCGATATCGGAAGGACATCTCGCGGCAGCTCGATGAGACCCTCGACAACATGACATCCATTCTTGCTGCATCCTGTGTGTCCGATTCGGATCACGCACCAGCATCATTGCATGCGTATTCGGATATTCGCGTCTACTACAAGCACTCCTTCGATCGAATGGAGATCGAGTCCGTGGTGAGCAGGAATTTCCGCTCCGACGTCGCGGTCGAGTGGGTCCATGCACCGATCTGTCGAGATGAGCTTCTCGTCGAGATCGAAGGCCTGGCGGTCGTTCCCGAGTGATTCGTTCTTTGAGAGGTTCCCGTGCTTCGATGACTTGTGAAACCATGAAATACGATGCGATCGTCCTCGGTGGGGGGCCCACCGGAGCCACCGCTGCATTCGAGATGGCCCGTCGCGACCTCAAGGTGTTGTTGCTTGAGAAGTCGGAGTTTCCCCGCTTT
>NYVB01000159.1 GCA_002684315.1 Planctomycetaceae bacterium
GGTGGCGAAGATCTGATGTGGCGACATGGTGAGTGAGAAGTAACGTCCCAGTCCGTTCATCAGAACCAGGGGGTCGCTCCCCGGGTATTCGCTTCTCAGACGTTCGATCTCTCCGTGGATTCGATTGACGGTCATGGCCGCTGGAAGTCCGTGCCCGGTCACATCGAGAAGCATGATCAGGACCTTCTCTTCGTTGCGTTCGAGCCAGACAAAGTCTCCACCGATGTCGCTGTAGGGGGTGTATCTGAAATCGAATGCGATCTGATCATCCTCGATTTTTTCGGGAAACAGTGCGTCATGTATCTTGCGCGCATTGGCCATGTCCTGCCGCATGTCCAGATATTTTCTGTTGAGCAACGAGAACTTGAATCGTCTGCCATGTTTTCTCAGTCTCATCCAGCAGATAAGCATGCCGGGAATGAAGAAGATCGTCATCGCGGTCATGACAAACGACATCCCCAGAAGAGACAGCGTGGTCGATGTCATGTTCTGTCCAGTTGAAATGCTGTTCAGACAGATCTCTCCCGAGATGAGCAGAAAGGTCAGCACGTAGGCCGGACCGAGAGCCTTGAGACTCTCCCATGCGGTCCAGGGCAGGAACAGGCATGCGAGAAAGTGCCAGAAAAAGATCTCCCAGACACCGGTCGTCAGCAAGATCTTCATGTCGCTCTGATAAAGAAGCGCCATGGCGAGGATTTCAAAGATGCTCAGGTAGCGCATCATCTTGGTGGCTGCACTGATGAGTTGTCTGCGAGTCTGCAGACGTGGGCGCATCTTCAGGAAGAACCAGAGAATCAGGGTGAATTCGAACGTGCCCGCCAAACCTGCGTACAGGAGCAATCTGGTTGAATTGATGTCTGGTGAGAGCTCCTCGGAGGGAAGACCCGAGAAAAACATCGACGCCAGCAGGCCCAGGATCGCCAGCCCCCAGGTGAGTGTCAGGATGCAGAGAAGGCCTATGCAGAGATTGCGAAATCTGCGTCTGAACCAGCCGTCGAGCTCGACGGCGTACTCACCCTCGAACATGACTTCAGAGTCTTCCATTTCCTGTTCCTGAGTGATCATGCTTCAAGTATAGAAAAACGGCCCCGTGAAAACGGGGCCGTTGAAAAAACGTGATTCAGGCTCGCTGGCAGGGTCACTGATTGGCGAGGACCTCTTCCTTGAGGCGATCGGGCATCAGTCGGTACTCGCAGGGTTCCATCGAGCTGTTCGCACGGCCCTGGGTCATCGAACGAAGCACCGTGGTGTATCCGAACATCTCGGAAAGGGGCACTTCGGCCTGGATGACTCGGACGTTGTTGCGGATTTCGCTTTCCACGATGTGGCCACGTCGAGACGAGAGGTCTCCCGAGACGTTTCCGAAGAATTCGTCAGGGGTCACGATCTCGACCTTCATGATCGGCTCGAGGAGTCCCAGTCCGGCCTGGGTGCAGGCCTGTCGGAAGGCGAGTGCGCCAGCCTGTTCGAAGGCGATCTGACTGGAGTCGACGTCATGGTATGAACCGAAGACCAGCTCGACCTTGACGTTGATCACTGGGTAGCCGCCGATCACGCCGCTGGAAGCTGCGTTGCGGACACCGGTCTGGACTGAAGGGATGAATTCACGGGGAATCACGCCGCCGCTGATCGCGTCGACGAAGACGACGCCGTCCTTCATCTTGAGTTCCTGTTCCTCGGCTTCNGCCGCGGTCATGGGGGAGACGCTGACGACGGCATCGCCGAACTGGCCTCGGCCACCACTCTGCTTCTTGAAGAGGCCGCGGACATCGCTGGCTTCCCCGAGGATCGTTTCACGATAGGACACGCGAGGTCGACCGACCTGCACGCCGACCTTCATGTCACGGACGAGCTTGTTCTTGATGATCTCAAGGTGAAGTTCACCCATGCCGGAGATGATCGTCTCGCCGGTTTCTTCGTTGTACTGCGTTCGGAAGGACGGGTCCTCACGACGAATCGTGGTGAGCGCTTCGCCGAGCTTCTTCTTGTCGTCAGCCGTGTTGGGCTCGATCGACATCGAGATCACCGGATCGGGGAAGTCCATCTTCTCGAGGATGATCGGGTTGTCGGGATCGCAGATGGTGTCACCGGTGAAGGAGTTCTTCAGTCCGATGAGTGCGACGATCTGGCCTGCGCCGACCTGATCGAGGGCTTCACGGTCCTTGGCATGCATTTCGAAGATACGTGAGACGTTNTCCTTGCGGCCGTTGCCNGGGTTGAGAACGCGTGAACCTCTGGGCAGCACGCCGGAGTAGACCCGGGCGTAGGTCAGGTCACCGTGGGTGTCGTTGACGACCTTGAAGACCAGTGCGGAGAAGGGGGCGTCTTCCGTGTTCTCACGTGTCAGCTGGGTGTCGCTGTCGCGAGGGTCGGTGCCGTGAACTGCAGGGGCCTCCGAGGGGTTCGGGAGGTAGTCGATCACACCGTTGAGGACTCGCTGGACACCGACGTTCTTGAGGGCGGAGCCGCAGAAGACGGGGTTGCAGAGCATTTCGATGGTGCCCTTGCGAAGGGCGGCTCGGATCTCATCCTCTGTGATGGACGACTCGTCTTCGATGTACTTCTCCATCAGGACGTCATCGATTTCAGAGGCCTTCTCGACGAGGTTGTGGCGCCATTCCTGGGCCTCTTCCATCATGTTGTCGGGGATGTCGCGCTCTTCGACCTTCGCGCCGAGTTCGCCGGCGTCGAAGTAGTAGGCGCGCATTTCAAGCAGGTCGATGATGCCCTCGAGTTCGTCGGCGGCACCGATGGGGATCTGAACCGCGATCGGATTCGCCCCGAGTCGCGTCTGGATCGTCTTGAATGAGTAGNNGAAGTCCGCGCCGATCTTGTCCATCTTGTTGATGAAGCAGAGNCGGGGGACNTNGTATCGGTCGGCCTGNCGCCAGACGGTNTCGGACTGCGCTTCAACGCCTTCCTTGCCGTCGAACACCGCGACCGCGCCGTCGAGCACGCGGAGTGATCGTTCGACTTCGATGGTGAAGTCGACGTGACCCGGGGTGTCGATCAGGTTGACCTTGTAGTCGATGTCCTTGTGTGTCCAGGGGCAGGTCGTCGCCGCTGACTGGATGGTGATTCCGCGTTCCTGCTCTTCCTGGAGGAAGTCCATGGTCGCGGTGCCTTCATGCACCTCACCCATCTTGTAGCTCTTCCCCGTGTAATAGAGGATGCGTTCCGTGACGGTGGTCTTGCCCGCATCAATGTGGGCGCAGATTCCGATGTTCCTGACTCGGGTAAGGTCGGTGCTCATACCGTGATCCTGTTCGACGTTGGGGTGATAAGGTCAATTCTTGAGAAGCTGCTCGGGTCCGAAGAGTTTCGGCACGAACGATACGATGGTTCTTCAGATCAAAAGGCTTCAAATCGATAGATTCGAAGAGTTCAGTACTTTAATCGACACCGCTGCTCAGAACACTTTCAAAGCGTCCGTCTGGTGAAGAATTTGAAAATCGTAACGAGCCGAACGTCTTCATT
This sequence comes from Planctomycetaceae bacterium, assembly GCA_002684315.1. The sequence continues at coordinate 3,478 of NYVB01000159.1, forward strand.
CAAGGGCCAAGGCNGCTCAGGCGCTCTGAAAGGCGTTTCTCGGCGTTTTTAGACGCATCTGACGAGTTNGTCTTCGTTCAGGCTCAGCTCACGGCAAANCGGGTTCACNTCTTGCATGAATCGGCGTCCGTCCTGAACGTAGCCCGCAGTGGGTTTCAGCTCTGGAACACGGCCTCCGAAGAATCGATTCAACCGCATCATGTGAAGCTCCCGGACGAGCTTGGCGGTCATCGAGGCGAGTGCCGCGGGCAGATTGGCGCTTTCCGATTCGGCCTCGAAGGAGATGGTGATCGGTCCCTCTGCGAATTCGAGTCGGTATCGACTGATGCGAGGTGTTTCTCCGAGGATGCGAACCGTCGCGTTGGGCCAGGCCAGGGCAAGCTGTTCACGGTAACTCTGCCGTCCACCCTGTCGATCGATCACCACGCGAGGATGCGTGTCCGGATGCCGTCTTCTGACTCCGTCCGCCAGTCTCAGGGCACCGGCCAGGTTGAGCGCACTCTTTCGTTCGTGCCGGTTCGCCGCCGCATTGATCTGGTGCGGGTGGATCGTTTCGCACGCAATGTGATCAAGCTGAATCCCGGTCTTCTGCAACACTCGATTGAGCACGGACGCACTGATTCTTCGTGCCTCGAGTGTGCCGTCCAGAGGAAGCGGAATCTGGTCTCCCGCGTACCAGGGCTCTTCCGGGAGACAGACACCGACACGTTCGAAGAGTTGGACGTCAGAGGCTGGAACGGCATGCTCAAGCCCACCGAGAAAGGACACCACGCCACGCTCGAGATGACGACATGGGTGCGCCTTCGATCCCGACGCACCCTTCAGGACCTTCGAGTCGTTGATGGCGATTCGTTTCTTCTTGTCTGAAACCTTGCGACAGACCGCCTCCGAGAGAAGACTCCAGAGATCCGGAGCACCATCTGCTGGGTCGGCATCCGGCAGAATGAACGTCGAGGCGCCAATGCACAGCGGGCCCAACATGGGGCCGTAGCCGGCTTCATCGATGCCTGCGTAGACGAGCATGTCCCGAGACTAACGCCCCGAGGACATTTTGGACCCATTCCTGCGTGGACTGACAGATTCCCCACACCTCCTGACGCTCTCCTGCGGCTAGGATTGGGGCATGACCGTGACGCGTGGAAAAGTTCTGGTTGCCATGAGCGGAGGAGTTGATTCCTCCGTCGCTGCCGCGATCCTTCAGGAAGAGGGGTACGAGGTGGTCGGGGTCTTCATGCGTCTGGGCTCACCCGGTGAGACGCTCGAAGCCAGTTGCGACATCAAGATCGGAAAGCAGGGGTGTTGTTCCATCAACGATGCTGATGATGCTCGTCGAGTCGCGGCACTTCTCGACATGCCGTTCTACGTCGTCGATTTCAAGCGGGATTTCAGCAGGATCATCGATTACTTCGTGGCTGAATATGACGCCGGCCGGACACCCAATCCATGCGTTCGGTGCAATGACTGGCTCAAATTCGGNCGACTTCACGACTATGCAAGGCAGGTGGGGGCCTCTCACGTCGCCAGCGGTCATTACGCCCGGGTCGAGAAGGATTCGAACGGTCGACACTGTCTTCTTCGTGGGATCGATCACGACAAGGATCAGTCCTACGTCCTCTTCGGTGCCGAACCGGGGCGTCTCGAGGAGATGATGCTGCCCATCGGTGGCATGGCGAAGTCACTGGTCCGAGATCGGGCCGAGTCGNTGGGGCTGCCGGTCTTCGACAAACCGGATTCCCAGGAGATCTGCTTCGTGCCCGACAACGACTATGCACGACTCGTCCGCGAACGTTCCGGTGAAGGAATGTCCCCGGGTGCGATCGTCGATCAACAGGGTGAACGAATCGGAACGCACGAGGGTCACCAGCATTTCACGGTCGGGCAGAGAAAGGGAATCGGTGTGGCGGCTTCGATTCCTCTCTTCGTTCTTCAGAAGGATCCGCGGACGAATGAGGTCGTCGTCGGCCCCCGGGAGTCTCTGGCTTCGGTCGGNCTGCAGGCCACGGACCGCAACTGGCTGGTCGAATCCCACGACGACTGGCGATCATGCGACGTGCGCATCCGTTACAACGCAGTTCCCGTTCCCGGCTCGGTTCGACTGGTGGGAAACGATCAGTTGGAAGTCAGGTTCGAAGCCCCCCAGATGGCCGTCGCTCCCGGGCAGGCAGTCGTCTGTTACGAGGGTGATCTGGTTCTGGGTGGCGCGTGGATCGACACACCGGTGTCGGGTCCCGGCATCTGATCGGGCGATCAACCGACCGCTTCAACCTGACCGAACCACCCCGGCACGAAGAAGAACAGGGTGGCGATGTACCCCAGATAGACCAGCAGAAGAACCAGTCCCTCCAGGCGGACGACTCGCATTCCACTGAGCAGAATCGGAATGCAGGCGAGCGAGACGACCAGCAGCACCGGNACGTCCAGTCTGTAGACCTGGGGTTCGACCGTGATCGGACCGAACAGAAGCACGATCCCAAGTATGCCCAGCACGTTCATGATGCAGGATCCCAGAATATTTCCTATTCCAAGTTCCTGTTGACCGCGCANNGCGGCATAGACGCTCGTCACCAGTTCCGGCAGCGAGGTGGTGAAGGCGATCAATGTCAGACCGATCACGGCCTCGGAGATGCCGATGCCCCGGCCGATCACCACTGCGCCTTCAACGAAGAGTTGCGAGCCGACGACCAGCATGATGCAGCCGCCCACCACCGCGAGAGTGGCGAGCCAGATGGCCATGGAAGGAACGGAGTCGCCCTGAGTCTCCGCGGGAGCGTCATTGGTCCGGGATTTCAGTCGCCAGAAATACAGAACGAGGATGGCCAGCAGAAGCGCGCCATGTCCGGCTGAAAGTCTGTCGCCGAAGGGGAGTGCCAGGAAAGGAACGAGGCCCACCATGATCACCAGCAGCAGATCACTTTTCAGCGTATTTGATTTCACCGGGATGGGTTTGAACAACGCCACGGCACCCAGCACGAGGCCGAGATTGGCGATGTTGGAGCCGATGACGTTCCCCAGCGCGATGGAACTCTTGTCANTGAGATTCGCGTAGAGCGAGGCCGCCAGTTCAGGGACGCTCGTTCCGAACGCCACCACGGTCGCTCCGATGAAGAACGGCGAGAGCTTCATTCTGGTGGCGATGGCAACTGATGCGGTGACCAGGAAATGCGCTCCTCCGATGAGGATNGAACCTCCGAGAATCATCGCGATCAAGGAGACCAGTGCGGGATATGTCGAGAGATCGAGATTCATGTGCTTGGATGGAGTATACGGGCGGGATCTGACGGTGGTTGGTCGTTACCATGGCCACCTGAACTGTCCCGGACATCCGACCACCGAATGAGACCGAAAGACCACCATGAGCAACCAATCCACCGGACGCATCGAAGAACTTCTTGGGAATGAAGCACAGGATCTCCTCGGGCATTCTGCCAAGGTCGATCAGTCGATGATTCACCTGCCCGGCCCTGATTGGGTCGATCGCATCTTCAGCATCACCGACCGGAATCCGCAGGTCATGAAGTCGCTTCAGCAGATGCTTGGTCACGGACGTCTGGGTGGGACCGGATACATGTCGATCCTTCCCGTCGATCAGGGCATCGAACACTCTGCCGGTGCCTCCTTCGCGAAGAATCCCATGTACTTCGACGGCGAGAACATCGTGAAGCTGGCGATCGAAGGCGGCTGCAACGCCGTGGCCACCACCTTCGGCGTGCTCGGTTCGGTTTCACGAAAGTACGCTCACAAGATCCCTTTCCTCGTGAAGCTCAACCACAATGAACTCATGACGTATCCCAACGGCTACGACGAGATCATGTACGGGTCCGTCGAGGAGGCCTGGAATCTCGGAGCGACCGCGGTCGGAGCCACGATCTACTTCGGTTCGGACGGATCACATCGTCAGATCATCGAGGTCGCGGAAGCTTTTCAGCATGCACATGAACTTGGCATGGCCACCGTTCTCTGGTGCTACCTTCGTAATTCGGCGTTCAAGGTCGATGGCAAGGACTACCACGTCTCCGCCGACCTGACCGGTCAGGCCAACCACATCGGTGTCACCATCGAGGCCGACATCATCAAGCAGAAGCAGGCCGAACTCAACGGCGGTTATCTCGCACTCAATTCCGATGGCGCCTCGTTCGGAAAGTACGACGAACGAATGTACTCCGAGCTCTGCACGGACCATCCCATCGACCTCACCCGTTATCAGATCCTCAACTGCTACTGCGGTCGTGGCGGAATGATCAACTCCGGTGGTGGGTCCGGTCAGAACGACCTNGCCCAGGCCGTCCGAACGTCCGTGATCAACAAGCGTGCCGGTGGCATTGGAATGATCTCCGGGCGCAAGGCGTTCCAGCGTCCCATGGGTGAAGGCGTCGAACTCCTGAACGCCATTCAGGACGTCTACCTCAACGACGACATCACGATCGCCTGACGAATAAAACAATCGCCTGGCACTCGGAGGTGAGCCAGGCGATTGCGTGGGGGTGGATCGAAGTTCCTTTGGCGGCTGTACTCGCCTCCGGATCAGATGACGTCCTTGACGCCTTCGATTGATTCGATCTCAAGTCGGAACGGNCCTTCTTTTTTGTCGTACATGTAGAACTCGAGCGCGCCGACTTCTCCCGGGGTGATGTCACCTGACATCTTCTGACCGAAGAAGTGTCTTTCCATGCCGTCGATGGGAACGGTGATCGTCTGCCATTCGCCATCCTTGGTGTCGAAGCGCGTCCAGAATGAGTCTCCGCCTCTGCGACCGGCCGACTTNCGTGTCCCGAGGATCCAGGTACGGCCATCACCCTTGACTCTGAGTCTGATCGAATCGGAGTCCTTGAAGATGCCCTTTTCAACCGGGGCTCTCATGGAGGAGAAGCCGCCATTGTTTCGGAGCGATGTTTCACCGCTGAAGACCATCGTTCCATTCCTGGTTTCGATGTTTCCCGTGGAGAGGCCGCCCATNACACCGTCGAGGACCACCTGCCAGCTGCCTGCCTGACGGCTGTTGGCGAAGTCGTAGACCTTGACACCCTGGCTGTCACCCTGCTGCGGTGCGCCCTGGTCGTTGCTGTTTGCCTTCATTTGATCATCCATGAGCAGAGCGTCGATGATTCGGCGAAGCGTCCAGGCTCTTTCGCGTTGGTCGCTCATNTCGTTGGCGTTGGCCACGGCCGTCTTGAGATTGGCCGTTCGTGCTTCGGAGAGGTTCCAGCCGTTCGTGAGGACGACTGCTTCAAGTGCCGTCGCATAGACCGCGCAGCAGGCTTCCGGTGAACCATCGTTGTAGAGGGGGACACCTCGGTCGATGGCTGCGAACAGGAGCTGCTCGAGTGGCTTGGCCTGTGGGGGGGGNATGAGAACACGGTCGATCAGGTGGACCACGCCGTTTGAGGCATTCACGTCCGCGGTCTCAACCACTGACTTGTCAACCAGGAGTCGTCCGTTGAACGGGCTGAGTTCAAGCGTCGTTCCTGCGAGGGTGACGACGGAATCCATTTCGACGAGATCTCTGGCTTCGAGCCGGCCGGGGACGACGTGGTGGGTGAGAATTCGCTTGAGGGTGCCGCGGCCTGGTTCCTCGAGAAGTGCATTGACGGTCTTCGCATCGAGTCTGGCGAAGGCTTCGTCCGTGGGGGCGAAGACGGTGAATGGTCCATCACCTGACAGGGCACCTGCGAGATCTGCGGCCTTGACCACTGAAACCAGCGTATCCAAGCGACCCGAGGAGCTTGCGAGCTCTGGAATGGTGTCTCCAGCTTGGGCAAAGCCGATTGTCGTGGCAAGAAGGCCGATTGGGACGAGTGTTTTCAACATGGTTGGGACTCTCAAGTAAGGATTGGACGGCATAACGTTCATATCGTTCATTTATACACATATCCCCTCTAAAAGGGTCTATGGAAACGTTCAAAACATCCAAAAAAGACAAAACACCGATTTCTCGGTGTTCTGAGGGGGTTGATTGTTGTTTTTTTACCCTGCTTGGGCCGCTCGCTGCTCACGGGCCTTTCGCCGGGGCTTTGCCTTGCGGGAATCCTCTTCAGCAATTCGGCGTTGTTCCTCCTCGGCGAAATCTTCACCGAAACGGACCAATCTCAGACTGTTGGCTATGACGAAGATGTAGGCAACCGCTTGATAGAACGGGGTCACATAGATATCGATCTGCCCGGTCGCCGCAAGCGCCAGACCGATCAAGGCCAGAACCAGACTGGCGGCGATGTTCTGGCCGACGATTCCCTTTCCTCGCCGCGCAAGGTCAAGCAGAAAGGGGATGTGTCTCAGGTCATCGTTCATCAAGGCCACACCTGCTGAGTTGGTGGCGATGTCAGAGCCGGTGAGGCCCATGGCGACACCGACATCCGCCGAGGCGAGAATGGGGCCGTCATTGATGCCGTCCCCGACGACGAGCGTGCGATGGCCCTTTGAAATCAGATATTTCAATTCTTCGTGCTTCTCTTCAGGGAGGCACTCGGCTTCGATCGAGTCGACCCCGACGGTCTGACCCACTCGCTTGGCCACCGAGAGCCGGTCGCCGGTGAAGATGCAGATGCGTCTCACACCTGATTCACGAAGATTGGCGACCACTTCGACTGCATTCGAGCGGAGGGCGTCCTCCAGTCCGACCGCACCAAGATAGGTCTTGCCGATCATCACATGGACGCCCGACATCCCTTCGATCTTGCTTTCGACCTCCCGCAGGTTCGATTCGATTGCAGGATCCAGCTCGATCAGCCAGTCGGCACGGCCGGCATGAATCACGCCTGCATCAGTCTCCGCCCTGACGCCTCTGCCGTGAATCTCGCTGTACGCGTTCAATTTCCTGGGTTCGATTCGAGCCTTGATGGCTGTTTCGAGAATGCTCTTCGCCAGCGGGTGATTCGATGATTGCTCGGCATCGGCCGCCCCCTGCAGAAGGGCTGCGCCATCCACACCGTCGGCAGGTGCGAGCCGGCTGACGGCGAACTTTCCTGTCGTCAGCGTTCCCGTCTTGTCCAGGACGACCGTGTCCACTCTGGCAGCGGATTCGAGCGTGCTGGTCTGCTTGATCATGATGCCGAGTCGAGCTGCGGAGGCGAATGCCGCCACCATGGCCGTCGGATAGGCGATCAGCAACGCACCGGGGCATGTCACCACCAGTACCGTGATCGCCCGTACTGCGGCTTCACTCTGTACCAATGGGTCGCTGCTCTTCGCGGTGAAGAACCAGACGAGCATGGCGACCATGAGAACGACCGGGACGTAGTACGCCGCCAGCTTCTCGATCAATTCCTGTCGTCGACCTTTCGATGATTCGGCTTCACGGATCAGCTGTTCGACCTTGCCGATCGTGGTCTCACCCGCGGTCGCCGTGACTTCGACGTCGATCTGGCCGGTGAGGTTGGTCGTCCCGGCGTAGACCTCTGTTCCCTTCAACGCTTCGACTGGAATCGCTTCACCGGTCAGAGAGGCCTGGTTGATGTCCGTTCGACCGTCGGTGACGAGACCATCGACCGGAAGATTCTCTCCCGGACGGACCCTGACGATCGTTCCGGCCTTGACCTGGGACAGTGAAACTTCCTTTTCATTGCCTTGGGCATCGACAATTCTCGCCTGGTCGGGGGTCAGCTCGACGAGCTCGCGAATCGCCCTCTGAGCGCCCCATGCGGTGCGGGAGAGGACAAGTTCGGCCAACCACAGAAAGAACGCCAGAAATCCAGCGGCGAGGTATTCGCCAACGGCAATGGCAGCCAGAACGGCAAGGCTTGCCAGAGCATCACTTGCCGGTTTTCCTGCAAGCAGTTCCTTGGCGGCGCCTCGTGCCAGCGGAATCACCAGAATGATGGCTCCAGCCGTGGCCGCGATGTCCGCGATCTGCTGTTCGAAACCAAAGGCGAATCGCCCCAGCCAGGCGACAAGCAGCAGGACACCTCCGAGAAGTGCGAAGAACAGTTGGCGTTCCAACCTCTGCGCACCCTGTTCATCCCAGGATCGCTCCTTGGTCTCGGTCTCTGTGCTTGCTTCAAGGTGAGGCGAAAGCATGTTGGTGTCGCTCATGCGCCAGGGCTCCAATGGTGGCTGCTGTGACGACCGTGAATACGGTCGAATGGATTCTTTGAGATGATACCCCGTCAGATCTCCTTCTGGCGGCGCGGATCGACCTCAAACGGTACGCTTCCAAGAGGAAATGGTTCGCAGGTCCCGACAGGAGGATCCTCGTCCTCTTCAGGAGCGCACAGACATGGAGATGGAAATGAATTCCAAATCACGAGTTGTCGTCGTTGGTGACGGTCAAATGGGTTTGGTGATGGCCGATGGCCTGGCGCATGGGGGGCATGACACCGTGGTCTGGGGACCCTTCGAAGAGCATTCGAACGAGCTGGCCGCATCTCGCCGCTCCAAGCGGCTCCCTGGATTCGTGCTCGACGAGGCGATTCAGGTCATGGCTGACCCTGCGGAAGCTCTCGCTGGTGCGGATCTCGTGGTCTGTGCCATTCCTTGTCAGTTCATTCGCCCCGTCTTCAAGAGACTGGCGCCCTTCATCAAGGGGGGACCGACGCTGGTCAGTGTGGCCAAGGGACTTGAGATCGGAACATTGCTCCGTCCCACCGAAATTCTGACCGAACAGCTGGCGTCCGGCGATTCGGCCACGGTCTGCCTTTCGGGGCCCACGATCGCAACGGAACTGATGCAACACAAGGTCGCCACGATGGTTGCCTCCAGTGACTCACTTGAAGCTGCTCGATTGGTCCAGTCCGTCTTCAGCACCTCCTGGCTCCGGATCTACACGAACACCGATCTCGTCGGTGTTGAATTCGCGGGCGCGGTCAAGAATGTCGTCGCCATTGCTGCAGGAATCATCGACGGTCTGGAAGAGGGATTCAATGCGAAGAGTGCCTTGCTTGCCCGAGGCCTGGCTGAAATCGTTCGTCTGGGTCAGGCGCTTGGCGCCCAGGCCGAGACCTTCTTCGGCATCGCGGGAGTGGGTGATCTTGCCACGACCTGTTTCAGTCCTGAAGGACGCAATCGAAGCTGTGGCGAGGCCATCGGCCGTGGCATGCCCCTCAGGCAGTACCTTGAGGAGAGTCAGTGCGTCGTCGAAGGTGTCGCTTCGACGGAATCCATCATGTCGCTGGCGCGAAAACTCCGGGTCGATGTCCCGATCCTCTCAGCGGTCGAGGCCGTGATCAGCGAGGAACGATCACCCCGTGAAGCGATCGCGTCGCTTCTTTCACGCGAACTTGGTGATGAAAAGGTCGGCTGACCGGCCTGTTCAACCACAAGGGTCATTCGTCCTCGTCGAACTTGTCGTTCACCAGCGACTTGAGGGCCTCGAGCGCCTCCGCGGCATCATCGCCCTCGGCGGTGAGTTCGAGCTTGGTTCCCATCGTGCCGGCAAGCATGAGCATCTGCATGATGGACTTGCCATCAACCACATCCTCCGAGTCCACTCGCCTGACACTGATCTTGGCGGTGTATTCGCTCGCCTTTTCGGCAAAGCTCATCGCTGGTCTGGCGTGCAAACCCAGCTTGTTCAGAATCTTGACGGTGCACCGTTCCAACGGAGTCCTCCTGGAACACGAAGTGGAGTTTGAACTGGCCACGACAGTGGACTCGCTTCCTCGAGTCCGTCGGGGCGGCTTCAGCGAATCTGCGAATTGTCCGCTTCTTCAAGAAGTGTCAGAACCTCTTCGACGCTTTCAGCCTGCCTGAGGAACTTTCGAAACTGATCCTGGGAAAGGTTTCCGAAGATGGCTTCCATGGCATCGAGGTGCTCTTCGGGGCGATCTTCCGGACTGAGCAGCAGGAACAACGAGTAGACGGGCTGCTTGTCGAGGGCGTTGAACTCGATCCCTTCCTTGGAGATTCCGACGGCCACGGTGATCTTCTCGATCTTCGGGCTCTTGACGTGGGGGACGGCGACTCCGTTTCCGAAACCCGTCGACCCTTTTCGTTCCCGGCTCATCACGGCTTTGGTGAATTCGTCCTGCTGTTCGGTGGAAATGGCCTCTGCTTCAACCAGGGCCTGAATCATCTCACGGACGGCGTCTTCACGTTTGTCTGCCTTAAGGCTTGGAATGATGGCGTCTTCAATGACTATTTCGCGGAGTTTCATGCGTGTATTCCTGGTGCTTCTGGACAGATTCTGAACGTGGGGGAGAAAGGGCGAGGCTTCGAGTCAGTGTAGACCTTATCGTCCGATTCAGTCTTCGAACTGTCACACTAACTGAGGAAGGGTGCAGGTCGTGGCCTCCTGAATCACTCCGGGAGTGCATTGGGCGCATCATCTTCGTTCGATTTCATCGACGGAGGAATGGTTTCCCTGTCCGGGATCAGCACGCCTCCGGTGATCGTGAAACGAAGTGCTTCATCGATCGAGATCGGAATCTCCACCACCTCATCCAGAGTGACGCTGATGGTGTAACCCGTGAAAGGGGTCGGGGAACTTGGAATGAACACTGTGATTCCCGGCTCCCTGGCGTTCGAGTCCATCTGATTCTGAACCGATTTCATCGGAGTCCCCGTGACGAGTCCGATCGACCAGATGCCCTTTCGAGGGTACTGAACCAGAACCACTCGATTGAACTTGATCGGCTTTTCGTCACTGAGAATGAAGTCCACGACCTGCTTCACGTAGGGGTAGACCTGCTTGACCACCGGAATGGTCGTCAGCAGCCGTTCGATCTTCGAATACAGACTTCTTCCCAGCAGGCCACCAAGCAACCGGCCTGCGAAGTAGACCGAAAGGATCGCCACGAACAACCCGATGAAATTCATGTACCAGCGTTCGTTCCACCATTCCAGAATTCGCTGATCCCGCAAATAGGATCTGGCCTCGTTCTGTGCGGTCTTCGAACGGTCGGCCTCCCGGCGACGCTCGGTTTCGCGTTCGACCGCGGCGTCCGAGGGTTCGAAGGTCTTTTCCAACATCTCGACATGCGGCGTCGCCTTGTTGATCACGAATCTGATGCCGCCGTTGATCGGTTGCGCGATGCCGCCATCGATGAATTCATAGGCTTTGACGAGGATCCAGAGTGTCAGCACCGTCGGCAGAAGAACGACCAGTCCCTTGACGAAGAAACGCCTGAAATCACTTCGAAATGTCCTTGGTTCGACTCGAGCCATGAGTCAATCCTATACCAACAGGTACTGCTTCGCTCAGTTGTTGAAGGCCGGAAGTGGTTTCATGGTGATCATCAGTTCGAGATACTCCTCACCCCGACGAACGCGCACCGGGACCACTTCCCCGACTCTTCTTCTCGCGATTGCAAGCATCAGCTCTCTGGTTGAACGGATCGATGTCCCACCGATTCTGACGATGACGTCACCGATGCTCATGCCCGCTTCGAACGCGCCACTTCCATCGTGCACCACCGTGACTCTGCAGCCATCGACTTCGCTTTCGGCCTGGATTCCCAGAGAGGCATCTCCCCGAGCGATCGTGTTGTCCCGGCGTCCCATGCCACGGACCCAGGCCTTCCAGTCGGATTCGATCCGGTCGATCGGCCTGTCGAATGTCCTCTCCAATGCAAGCACTCCGGTCTGGTCATCGGGAAACGTGGCTACGAGGTTGTCGTACCAGAGGTCCAGTTTCCCCTTCGTGGCGATGTACCTGAAGATCGAACGTGTCATCGGATAGAAGCGGTTCGCCGCTCTCATGAATCGCGTGGGACTCAGACTGAAGACCTGGCGCCAGGAGGGCGTGTCGCCACCGGTCACCAGGTCGAAGGTGACGTTGTGGCGTTCATTCGGGAGAAACCGAAACTTGGTGCCACTGCGATCCGAGGCGTATTCCTCGAAGAGGGAGGCCAGGCCTTCCTGAATCCACATGGGATGTCGCTGGTTGATCCTGTCCATGTCCCCCCAGTGAAGGACATGGGCGAATTCATGACGGAGAGAGGCTCCGATGTCCGTGGTGACGAGCATGCGCCTTGAATGTTCGTACCAACCTGCCGTGCTCTGGTCGAGATCGAAGATCGAACAGTCCGCCTTGTTCGGCACCAGCACGAAGACGTGTTCCCCTTGCACGGCTCCGAAGAGATGGTCGACCATGTAGTCGGACTGTCTGGCGATCATCGTCATCATCTCCTCACGGGCCTCCTGAGGAAGCGTGGACGCCACGTGAAGGCGATGGGCATCGTCCGTTTCGAAGATGTACTGCGAGCCATGGTCCCGGCGCCATGATTCGAATTCATCGGTACCTCGACCCTCTCTACGAATGGATCTGGGAGGTTTCGTTCCAGATCCCTTCGTCTCGCTGGCGGGAGCACCTTCGGGCCGAGGTGCCGGAGCCTGGTCCCGTATCTTCTCGCGTGCCTCCAGGATCGCGAGATATACGTCATGGTCCCTGATCGAAGCGAGGTCCTCGTCGCTGGTCATGTAGTCGAAGTCGCGAAAACCCTCTCGTACCGCCTGCAGCAGTCGTTCCGCCGCTTCATCCCGTTCGCCGAGGATCGCATGTCCACACGCGGCGTTGTAGATCATCTCCTCGTCTCCCGGCCAGTACTGGAGATACCGATCGATCAACAGAAGGGCTCTGCGTGGATCCTCCCGATCGAACGCTCGCACGATCTGGCGTTCGAGAGCGGTTCTGGAGGGTCTGGCCTGCGCGTGCACATCGGTCGTGACGCTGGAAAGCATGCACATGCCCAGTATCAGCGAGAGTATGAGCTTGCGTGTCTTCATGATTCACACATGTCCGCGGATCGTCTGAGTTTCGATGCGATGTGTTCGATCGCTCTCGGGTACACGCTGCATTCCAGATCGAACACCCTGCTCGAGAGCGAATCGATGTCGTCACCCTGTTTCACTTCACAGCGTTCCTGGAGAATGATCGGTCCTCGATCGTATTCCTCGTCGACCCAGTGGACCGTGCATCCACTCTCCCTGGATGCGGTGTCGAGCACTGCCTCGTGAACCCGACGTCCGTACATGCCCCGGCCGCCGAATTCAGGAAGAAGAGCGGGGTGGATGTTCACCACTCTTCCATTCCAGAGTTCACCAACACGAAATCGGCGAAGGTATCCACACAGGCAGATCAGTTCCGCTCCCGAGCGTTGAAGCACCTCGTCGATCGCGTCGGAACAGGCATCAGCGCAGTCCTCGGTCACGATGTGGACTTCGAGCCCGATCTCCNGGCAGCGTGCGACACCGCCAANCGANGCGTCGTGTGCGATCACGACNCGNATCTCCGCGTCGAGCTCGCCATTGCGAATCTTGTCCGCGAGATTGAGAATCGAACGTCCTTCTCCGGAAAGAAGCGTGGCGATTCCAAGAGGAGCCGTCATCCATCCGCTCCTTCACTCTTGAACGTGGTCGGATTGCGGTTCTCATCGATCGCGACGATGACGAGTTGAGCGCTGGTGACGGCGACGCAGCTGCCGTCCTGCCTTCTTTCGGCTTCGACCTCCACCGAGACGGTCACACTCGTGCGTCCCACGTTCACGGTCCTTGTTCGGTAACTTACGATGTCCCCGGTGAAGACCGGCGCGATGAAGTTGACCTTGTTGATGGCAGCGGTGACCCATCGGTGGGCCCCGTGTCGTCTGGCTTCGATGTAGGCTGCCTGGTCGATGTGACTCAGGATGACACCACCGAAGATGGTGCCTTCATGGTTGGTGTCCTTGGGCATCATGAGGACACGCAGGGCGATCTTGCTTTCGGATTCCGAATTCATGTCCAGATCATCCTCCCTCTTGATGATCTGAGCAAGGACTCAAGAGGGAGAGAGGGAAACAAATGACGCTTCCGGAAGCCTCGATCATCATTCCGAATTTCAACAACGGTCGGCAAAGCTCCTTGAATGGAGATCGGGATCTTCTCGATGAGCTGCTCCGATCAGTCGAAATCACGCTCGGTGACGATCTCGGCCGCGTCGAGATCGTGATCGCCGACGACGGATCGACCGATGATTCTCTGGCCACCGCCCGACGATGGGCGGCTCGAGAAGGTCTGGACGGGCGTCCCTTTCTCCGCCTGATCGAGCTCGAGCATGGCGGCATTCTCTCCTCGGTACTCAATCGGCTCATGGCGGAGACATCCGCTCCGATCGTGTTCCGATTCGATGGTGACATCGTGCTCCATTCCCAAGGCTGGCTGGATAGAGCGTTGCGTGCTTTCGCTTCCAATCCCGGACTGGGAGTTCTCGGTGGAAGACAGCTTGATCATCACGGTCGAGTGCATTCCCTCGGTGATCTGCTCTACCACCCGCACGGCTATCAGCACATCGGAGCCGGGCTCGAAAAGGACGTCGAGTGTGGTGGCTTCGAGCCTGATCACGTGATGGGTTGCTTTCATGTGATGCGTCGATCCGCCTTCGACGAGGTGGGGCCGTACGATCCCGCGATTCTCAGGGGGCAGACCATCGATCTCGGAATCGGGCTTCGGGTCGCGGGGTGGACGTCCTGGATCGACCCCCGGATCGTCTTCGGTCATCATTACGCACTTCGAGCCGAAAGAGCCACTTCGGCGGACACATCCTCCGGCATCGAACGTTCGAGAGCGACGTTCCTCTCCAAGTGGGGGTTCGATCGAACCTGTCCGGACATGCGGCAGATGCGCGCAGGTCTGGGAGCATCGATCGTGCCCGAGTACGAGTCCGATGACCGGGACGAGGCGGGCATCGATGACTCCGACGTCGTCG
>NYVB01000160.1 GCA_002684315.1 Planctomycetaceae bacterium
CGTTCCCGCTCCCGGCGCACTTGCGCTCATCGGCCTTGCCGGCATCGTCGCCCGACGTCGACGCGCCTGAGCCCCTTTGGTTTCAAAACGGTTCCCTCGCCGCTTTCGAAACCGAGATGATTCAAGAAAACAGCCCGCTGATTCGTCAGCGGGCTGTTTTCGTATGTGCTTTTCAGAGGTGCCGTGGCACCCGCTGAGAGGCGGTCAGGCGTCGGATTTGGTGTCTTCTCCGGCGTCCTCCACAGCTTCGGTCTCAGTCTCGCTTTCAAGGACGGCTGCCAGAGCGGCCTTGGCGGCGGCATCCGCTGCGGTCTCGTGGCTGGTGTCCTCCACCTGAGCCTCCATGGTGGCTTCCTCGACGACCGGTGCTTCTTCGGGCTCCGGCTTGCCGGCTTCCTTGGCGGCACGCTTGCGTTCGTTCAGGATCTTCTGAACCTTGGCACGATCCGGGGAGACCACCATCGACATGCGCCGTCCGGCCATTCGCGGCGCCAGTTCGATCTTGGCGACGTCTTCAAGCTGCTTGAGGACTTCCTGCATGCGTTCGCTTCCGCGTTCACGGTGGGCCATCTCGCGGCCTCTGAAGTTCTGGACGATCTGGACCTTGTGGCCCTCGATCAGGAACTTGCGAGCCTGCTTCATTCGGATCTCGACGTCATGGGGATCGATCTTCATCGAACGCCCGAGCCGGATCTCCTTGAGTTCCGTGGTCTTGGTCTTGTTGGCACGATCCTTCTTGGACTGTTCGTACTTGTACTTGCCGAAGTCCATGATTCTGCAGACGGGGGGTCTGACGTCGGGCGCGACTTCGACGAGGTCGAGTGACAGTTCATGAGCCTTGCGACGTGCGTCGTCGGTTTCGACNACACCCACCATCTCGCCGGTCTCATCGATGAGNCGGATCGGNGTGATTCTGATGCGTTCGTTGGTACGAGGTCCGGTGTTGGCCTGGACGGGGCGCTGGAAGCGTCTGCGGGAAATGGGTCGAATCCTTTTTGTTTTCAGGAATTGAGAACGACCGAACAGGAAGGTNTCCGAATGGANACCGCCTTCAATGACGCGAGATCACGTCGTTGTTCGGAGGACATCTCGGTGCGTTGGGACGACGAGGGCGTGATGTGGTTTGTCNATCGACTCATGAAGNGCGAGCAATCGAAGACGTCCACATTCTGGAATCGANGCATTGGGTCAAGTGATGATTCCGTGCGCTGAGGCTCAGCGCGACCTTCGTCNGGGCGGCAACGTGCCGTCCAGTTCATGAAAGGTACCGCNTTGGAGGAATCCCGGCAAACCTAAGATCCCNAATTCTCCATCGAATCTTCGGGGTGTCTGCGGGTCTTCCAGCTCGATCAGGCTCAGAGCTGCTCGGCATGTCTNTGGAGCGCCTCCAGGGAGGTCACTTCAAGCATGGCCTCATGGGTGGCCTCCAGGATCACCGCCGGCGCCATGCCGGCTTCNTATGCCTCGACCCAGCGCAGTGCGCACAGGCACCAGCGATCACCGGGATTCAGTCCCTGAAAGCCATATTGGGGCATCGGGGTGGAGAGGTCGTTTCCNCGTGACTGGCTGAAGGCCAGGAAGGCCTCATCCACTCGCACGCAGATCGTATGGCGTCCATGGTCGTCGGGGCCGGTCTCGCAGCACCCTGTTCTGTAGAACCCGGTGAGGGGGTCCATGGAGCACGCCTCAAGCGCTGTTCCCAGCACATTCTTCGGGGTGTCGTTCTGGCGATCTTCGATCGAAATCATGAGGATTCGCCCGTTTCTTCGGTCTCAAAGCGATCAAGCAAACGAACCGCGCCCCGGGTGCGCGCTTCTTCGGCGACGGTCTCGACGAACTCGTCGAACGGAATCTCGCCGAGATTTCTGTCGGTTCCAAACGCTCGAATCGAGACGTTCCTGCCTTCGGCGTCACGCGGGCCCACGACGGCGAGGTAGGGGATCTTGAGATCGGCAGCGACCTTGATCTTGGCCTGGATGCGTTCCGAACTCATGTCCATGGTCGTTCTGATGCCTCGATCCATGAGGGCTCGATGGAGTTCCTCGGCGTAGTNCGCGCTCTTTTCGCTGATCGGGAGCACTCGGACCTGCTCCGGAGCGAGCCAGCAGGGGAAGGCCCCCGCGAAGTGTTCGATCAGGACGCCGATGAAGCGTTCCATCGAACCGAAGGGGGCGCGGTGGATCATCACCGGTCGGTGTCGTTGGTTGTCGGCGCCGACGTACTCGAGACCGAATCGTTCAGGCAGGTTGTAGTCGACCTGGATGGTCCCCAGCTGCCATTCNCGACCAATGACGTCCTTCACCACGAAATCGATCTTCGGCCCGTAGAANGCGGCNTCTCCGGGTTCCTCGCTGAAGGGNACGCCCAGNGTCGCGGCCGCATCGCGGCAGGCCTTCTCGGCCCGGTCCCATTTCTCAGGGTCTCCGACGTACTTGCTGCCGTCNGGATCACGNAGGCCCACTCGGACCCGGTAGTTCGTCATGCCAAGNGTTCCGAAGATCAGTTTGACGATCTTCAGGCANCCCTGGACTTCCTCNGCGATCTGCTCTTCCNGGCAGAAGAGGTGGGCGTCGTCCTGGGTGAACCCNCGGACGCGCGTCATGCCGCCGATCTCACCGGANTGCTCCCANCGATAGACCGTNCCGAATTCGGACAGGCGAATGGGCAGNTCGCGATANGACCGTTGTTCACTCGCATAGATCTTGATGTGGTGNGGGCAGTTCATCGGCTTGAGCAGATAGCCGTCGATCTCNCCNTCATCCATNCGNTTGGCGAGNTCTCCACAGGTGCACCCCTCGGAGGCGAGTCCTGNNAGNGTNTCTCGATCGATGATCGGGGTGTACTGGCTTTCCTGNTAGTAGGGGTAGTGCCCGGAGGTTCGATACAGATCGAGCTTGCCGATNTGCGGGGNGAAGACCTGGTNGTAGCCCTGGCGNGTCAGTTCNTCGGAGATGAAGNTCTGAAGTTCCTGGCGCACCACGGCGCCTGCCGGCTTCCAGAGGATCAGTCCCTGGCCCACCTGTTCGTCGATGGTGAAGAGACCGAGCTTCCGACCGAGGAGCCGGTGGTCCCGCTTCTGTGCTTCTTCGAGTTGCTTCAGATGCGCCTTCAGTTGTTTCTTGTCTGCAAACGCAGTCCCGTAGACGCGAGTGAGACGATCCGAATTCTCATCGCCGTGCCAGTAGCTCGACGCGATCGACATCAGCTTGAAGGCACCGATCTTTCCCGTGGAGGGAACGTGGGGGCCTCGGCAGAGGTCCTCCCAGTGTTCACCCGGCGTGCCCGTTGCGTACCACGACAGTTCCTCCGAGCCCGCTTCGCGAGCTCGTTCAGCGTTGTCGATCTTGTATTTGGAGCCTTCTCCAGTGAGCTTGCTCATGCCTTCTTCGAGAGACAGCCCGTATCGAGTGAAGGGGCGATCCTCCTTGATGATGCGTTTCATCTCCGCTTCGATCGCAGCGAAGTTCTCACTCGAAAGACGGGCATCCTCGGGAAAGGCGATGTCGTAGTAGAAGCCGCTGTCAACGGGAGGTCCGTAGACCAGTTGTGCACCGGGGAAGAGATTCTCGATCGCCTCCGCCATGACGTGCGCGCATGAATGGCGAATCAGCTGAAGCCCATCCTCATCGACTTCGCCCTCTCTGGTCTTGGCGGTGATCAGGGCGAGTTCGCAGTCCTCGGAGATCTCCCGCGTCAGATCGACGAGCTCGGTTCCGATTCGGGCGCCCAGTGCCGCCTTGGCCAGGCCCGGTCCTATGTCCGCCGCCACCTGGGCTGCTGAGGTGGGTGCGTCGTAGTCTCGAATACTGCCGTCTGGAAGCTTGATCTTGAGCATCATCGAAGTGTACGCGATGACGCGCGATCATTCCGAGGGAAACAGTTCGCTCTGTCCCTCGACCGCGGGGGGTGACTCTCTCAATTCCTGAATCACTTCCTCGATGTCCTCGATCGACTCGAACGAGAGGTATTCGCTGGCATATCTGACGAAGGCGATCTGGTCGATTCCACGAAGATACCGAGCCACTTCGTGGCCGATCTTGAGGGATTCGACCTCCCGTTCGTAGCTCCGGTGCATCAGATCATCCACCTGCCGGACGATCTCGAGCTTCACTTCCTCGGAGACCGGCAGTTTTCCGCAGGCCGCCCGAATTCCGTTGAGGATCTTGTCATTGGAGAAGGGGACCCGGCGGCCGTCGCGCTTGATCACCACGAGACGTCCTCGACGCTCGATTCTCTCGAACGTCGTGAACCTGCGTTCGCAGGCATTGCATTCTCGACGGCGACGAACCGAGGTGTCGTTCTCACTGGAACGACTGTCGACGACCTTCGAATCGATGACTCCACAGTAGGGGCATTGCATTGGGCACCATCGTCCGCGCCCCGGTGGTTCAGGTCAACCGCCGGATCAGATTCTTCTTCTTCGGCGTCTTCCACCGAATCCCAGGCACAACGCCAGGCCACCGGCTCCGGGGACCACCGCAGGCGATGATGAGTAGGCCATCTGAACGCCCCATTCGAGGGTGGCTCCATCAAGGGTTCTGGTGTCAGACCCCACCATCGAGAATTCGATGCTGTATTCCCCGCCCGCTTGGAGCAGATAGGCATCGGAGCCCTCGTCGAGTGTGCCGATCACCGCACCATCTGCGTCCGAGAGGCTGATGTTCCAGACGGCGTCGTCGGCGAGCAGGCTGGAATCTGGAATGAAACCAAGGTCGATCATCGCATCATCATGGACACTGAAACCGACGGAACTGCTTCCATAGGCACTGAGACCGAATGGGGAGAACAGCTCGCGATTGCACCAGTCGAAGACCACCGTGTCGATTCTGGATTTTTCAGATTCCATTCGTGCGGTCACGCCGGTACGCGCGCAATAGCTTGCACCGACCATGGTGGTGAGTCTCTGTGAATCGGTGCTGGGCGCCTCGTACTCGAGTGACTGGATGTCATGGATCGTGACGAATGACGTGCTCGAGTGCACGTTGTGGGTCGAAAATCCCATCGGGTCGTCGATCTTGTCCGCAGTGCAGGTCGCGCTCAAGGCACACACGAGGCTCGCGGCGGGAATGATGTTTCTGATCTTCACGTTGCTGTCTCTTCTTTGAAGGTGAGCGGGCGTCTCTGTCGCGCCGTCGGCGATGTTCTTCCATTTTGAGAGTGCCACCTGCACGAGCGCATGCAACAAAGAACGACCCACGGAAGCAGGTTCCATGGGTCGCTCGGGTGAATATTCTGAAAATCGTCTTTTTATGGGGTCCTTCGGCAAGGACTGCTCGAGTTTGAGGTTCAGATGTCCTCGATTTCCTTGGTCTTCTTGGTGACCAGGGCTTCGATCTGCGCATTATGGGCCTTGGTCAGATCATCGACGCTCTCCTTCGCGCCCTTGATCTCGTCGTCGCTCAGTTTCTGCTCGTTCTGAGCCGAGTCAAGTGACTTGTTGGCATCTCTTCGTTCGTTGCGAATGGCGACCTTGGAGTCCTCGCCCAACTTCTTCACCTGGCCGACCAGCTGCATGCGACGTTCCTTGGTCGGTGCCGGAATGCTGATTCTGATGGTGTTGCCGTCGCTCTGCGGATTCAATCCGAGGTCGGACGACTCGATCGCCTTGATGATCTCGTTCTTGGCTGCAGGGTCGAACGGTTTGATCATCAGCGTGGTCGCTTCGACCACGCTCACGCCCGCGAGTTCGCGGATGTCGGTGGGGGCACCGTAATAGTCGACCTTGATGTACTCGACCAGGGCGGTGTTGGCTCGTCCCGTTCTGATGCCTCTGAGCTCCTTGCCAAGGTGCTCGATGGTCTTGTCCATTCGCTCTTCACATTCAAGAAGGATTTCTTCGACTTCCATGTGTCTCTCCATGTCTGGCGGGCCGTCTTTCGGCTCCGAAGTTCAATGCGTGTTCGTATCTCGTATGAACGCAGGCGCGTTCGATGATTCAGTGTCTTTTGATTTTCCCGCCGGTGACCAGCGTCCCGATCGAGGTGTCTCCGGAAATGACCTTTGCGATGTTGCCCTTCCCCTTGAAGTCGAAGACGCACAGAGGCAGCTCGTGTTCCATGCACATCGTCATCGCAGTCAGGTCCATCACCGCCAGCTGCTGTTCGATGGCATCTGAAAAATGAAGGGTGTCGTAGCGCACCGCAGAGGCATCTTTGCGCGGATCCTTGTCGTAGATGCCATCGACCTTGGTGGCCTTGAGAAGGATGTCCGCACCCAGCTCGATCGAACGGAGGGAGGCACAGGTGTCGGTGGTGAAGAACGGATTTCCCGTCCCCGCGACGAGAATCACGATGCGTCCCTTTTCGAAGTGTCTCAGCGCGCGGCCGCGAATGAAGGGCTCGGCGACCGAGGTCAGATTGATCGCACTCATCACTCGCGCCGGGTGATTTCGGGTCTCAAGCGCTTCCTTGAGGGCCAGACCGTTGATGACGGTCCCGAGCATGCCCATGTAGTCCGAGGTCGACTGGTCGAAACCACTCTCGGCCGCCAGACTCGCGCCTCTGATGATGTTTCCTCCGCCGACCACGACCGCGATTTCGGTGCCTTTGTCACGGGCGGCGGCGATTTCGTCGGCGATCAGCATCAGCTCCTCGGGTTCGATGCCCAGCGCGCCTTCCCTTGTGAAGCTTTCACCACTGATCTTGAGGACGATTCGGTTGTATTTGGCAGGCATGTGGGGTCCGATCGAGTGCAGTTCATGTCCGTGAGGAGTGCTGAAGGTCTAATTTGAACCGCCAGCCGGGGCTGCGGTCAACCCTCTGTAGCCCTCGTTCTGGGTTACTTCGTAGAATACGCGAGGTCGATGAATGATTTCTCCGGTCCCGTACGTATTTGAAGACACGAGTGGCACACCAATCCGAGACATCTCAAGCTTCAACTCCCGACTCTCTCGATGATGCGACGAGTCGGCTTCATCATGAGGTCTCCGAGCTGATCCTCGAGCGCCGGCGTCACCGGCATGCCAGGCTGAGGAAGTTCATCCTCCTGGGCTGCGCCATCTCCATTCCCTTTCACCTTCTCCTGATCTTCTATCTGGCCTTCATTCGAATTCCCGGCCCTCCGGGACTTCCCGAGGTTGAGAGCGTGATCGATTTCGCGGTCCTCGCCGAGTCGGAACTGCAGGAGATGGAGGTCGAACTCGAGATCGACGAGATCGCGGCGGAGGACACCGAGATCGAAGATGCGCTGTCGGAGATGCTGGCCGAGGAGGCCGAGGATCTTTCCGTCGCGTCGGTCACCGAAATCGACGACTCCGGCTCCGTCCCGACGCCCGGAAGTTCGAGCGGGTTTTCCGATTCCGACAGTGCGGGGACCGGGTTGTCAGGTTCGGCATCGTTCTTCGGAGTGGGGGGGCGAGGGAGACGCTTCGCCTTCATCATCGACATGTCGGGTTCGATGCAGGAGGACGATCGCTTCAATCGTGCCGTGCGTCAGTTACGACAGTCGATCAGTGATCTTCCTGATTTCATCACCATCTGTGTGGCGCTGTTCTCCAGTGGTGCGGAGAGTCCTCTCAAGCCGCCATTTCAAAAGAACTGGTTGCCGATGAATCGTCGGAACAAGCAGCAGGTCATTCGCTGGATCCAAGGTGTTTCACCTGAGAACGGCACCGAGCCTCTTCCGGCGTTCCGCCAGATCTTCAAGCTCGAGGATCGTCCCGACGTCGTCTACTTCCTGACCGATGGTGCGATCCCCCAGGACACGCCCGACAGAGTCTCCGAATTGAACGCCAAGGGGCGTCCCGTCATCATCAACACCTTCGCGTTCGGCGATCAGGCCGATGTGGCACCCTTGCTGCGCATCGCGCGGGAAAGCGGAGGCAAGTGCAAGCAGATCGGTCTCCCGGGAGGTCGTCCATGAACATGCTTCGTCTCTCCATGTTTTTGATGCCTTTCGTGCTCGTTTCGCTCATCCCGGTGAATGCCGAAGTGGTTCATCTTCGTGATGGCCTCGCGTCCGTCGATGCGGTTCGGGTGGCATTCGTTCCGGGAGGACTCGAAGCCGTCACGTCCGCAGGGGAGACCAGGCGGTTCGCCCTCGACCAGGTGGCGGGGATCACCGATCTGACGGATCCGATTCTGATCGATCAATGGAGGCAGCGGCAGGATCTCGCACGGGATGTCTGGCGTGCCCGCAGCCGGGTGCAACGTGGAGATCCGGAACTCGCGCTCGCGCTCTTTCAGCGTCACTTCACCCCTCGGACGAGCGATGAGCGAACGCATGAATTCGCGTTGATCATCGCGGAAGGACTTCTGAGATGTCTGCTGGAGTCAGGTGATACCGAAGCGATTCTTCCGGCCGCTCTCGAGACCACGCGACTGCGTCGAGCCGGCGTGACCACCGACCGCTACGACGCGCTGAATCCGGTCATCGACGAGCGGTTCTGGTTGCTTCCGAAGCTGCCGCCGATCGCGACCAGTGAGCCTTCCGTGGCTCGTCTTTCGGACGAGCTTCGACACTGGCGGATCGATTCCGATCCCGTGGTCTCACGTCTGGCAGAACTCTATGCCTCCATGTCACGACGGAGTGTCCGATCATCGGAATCCTCCGAACTCGGCGTGATTCTGATGGAATCGATTCTGGGGACTCGATCACTCGACAACAGAGTTCGTCAGG
This sequence comes from Planctomycetaceae bacterium, assembly GCA_002684315.1. The sequence continues at coordinate 8,617 of NYVB01000160.1, forward strand.
ACGCCCTGCGCACGCTTGATGAACTGTCGGCGCTTGACGACGCACCTGGGTTCATCGCAGCCTGGCAGATGTGGTTCAAAGCAACNTCGAGGCTTGCGTCCGGTGATTCGGACACGGATCCCGTCGTGTTGTCACTTCTGGAGCTGCCCGCCGTTCATCAGGGGTCGTATCCTCTTCTGGCCCGACGCGCGGTGGAGCTTTCCGCTCGAGTGCTCTCAGCCGAGGGTCGGGATGAAGAATCCGCGACCCTGAGACGATTCCTGCAGGANTCACCTCGTCAGACCTCCCCCGTGCTCNCCCCTCGCCTGCTTCCGCTGAACGAGTCCCGAGGCCCCGCCTCGAATTCGACACCCGATCTCGAAACGGAGAACGAATGACGTCTTTTTCCCACATGCTGCTCACCGTCACTGCCGGAGAGGGTGGCTCGAGTCTGATCAAATTCATCACCGCCGGTGGTTTGATCGGATACCTGATCATCCTGCTTTCCATTCTGGCCGTCATTCTGGCCGTGGTGCATGCGCTTCAGATTCGACGGACTCAGCTCATTCCAGAGCTGCAGGTCGAATTTCTCANCAAGGCACTGTCCTCCGGTCGTGCCGAAGACTCACTTGAGTTCTGTCTGCTTCCCACCAACGACAGTTTTCTCACGCGCGTGCTCGCCCCCGGTCTGACCCGGTATCTCAAGTCACCCTTCGGTGCCTTTGAGATCAAGACCGCCATCGAAGACGCCGGCACGGAACAGACCGAACGCCTCTATCGCTCCACCGACGGACTCTTCGTCATCGGTTCGATCGCACCTCTTCTCGGTCTGCTCGGCACCGTCTGGGGCATGATCGGCGCATTCGACACCGTCTCGGCCGGTGCGGTCAACGATTCCGCCTACTACGAGCAGCTTGCCGCGAACATCAGCCTCGCCCTGATCACCACCATGCAGGGTCTGATCGTCGCGATTCCCTGCGTCATTCTCTGTTCCTACTTCAGAAATCGCATCGATGCGATCGCGGCCGATGCCGGAAACGAATTGGATCAACTGGCCATGCTGCTCGAATCGGCGGGTGCGCCCGGTGCCGCAGCGACTCCCACCGCGGCTTCTGCAGCGACTCCTGCAGCTCGGCGCGGTGCAGCGCAGAGCCGGCCCCGGTCCGGCATGCCCGCTTCCGAAAATGGAAACGACACATGAAGATTCATGCGCCTTCACGCAAGGAACGCAATCTTCTGCTGGACATGACCCCGATGATCGACATCGTGTTCCTGTTGCTGATCTTCTTCCTCACCACGATGCAGCTGGCGCGGGAGTCTCGTGCCGAAGTCGAGCTTCCGGTCGAGATGGGGGAGAAGGATCCTGCCGTGCAACCGGCAGGTCTGATTCTCAATGTTCTCGCCGATGGTTCGATCGTCGAAGGTGAACGTGTGATCTCGATCGCCGAACTTGATCTGATCGCGATGGCGGCGGGTGGGGCGAACGAGGCCGGTGGCACCCTCAATCGTCCTTTGATTCGCGCTGATCGNAATGCGCCGGCAGGGCGACTCAATCAGGTCATGAATTCCCTGCGCAGAGCCGGTCTCGCCGGTGTTCGATTGGCGACGACCCCACCACGTTGATCGTGGTTCATTCGTGAACGAAAGGAGGAACCCATCATGCGCATAGGTGCCAGCAAGAACCGTCGTGGTCGACGACGTCTCATTCTCAACATGGCCAGCATGATCGACTGCACCTTCCTCCTGCTCGCTTATTTCCTGCTCACGATGGNGGTTCTTGATCCGGAGGATCAGTTGTCCTCCAATCTGAAGATGGATCGAACCTCCTCCTCCGGGCTCGCCAGCGATTTCCAGCCTCAGATCGTCGAGGTTCGGATGCTTGATTCGGTTCCGAGCTATCTGCTTGGTGACCGCGTCTTCACCGAGCGTGACGGCCTGACGCAGGCCCTCGAAGGCCTCGAGACGGAATCGGATCTCTTCATCAGAGTGCATTCGGGTCCGACCGTCGGTTTCGCCGCCGCGGCGATGCAGGCCGGCCAGGATGCCGGTTTTTCAAGCGTCACCTACGTCCCTTCGGAGAGCGAATGATGTCATCGTCTCCCATGGGGCGATTCTCAGTGCAGGCCGGCATGAGTCCGGTCGTCTGGAGCCTGCTGCTGGTCATGTCGATTCTTGGCAGGCCCTCCGATCTCTCGGCACAGGACGCCGTCGCCGGGTGGCTGGAGTCGAGAGGGCTCGACCGTCTCCGCATGTCCAGACTCGAGGCGATGCTCGCGTCAACTCGGGTCGAGGATGAGCAGGACGTCCTGATCGAACAGCTGATCGAACTCTACGTGCGTGGTTTCGATTCGACTCTCGATGATGAGGCGAGAAACCTTCTCGAGGAGCGTGGGCGACGGCTCCTCGAGGGTCTCAAGCTCAAGACTGGTGATCCACTGCGTCTCGTGCTTCTGCGGTCTCAATACGCGCTCGCCGAGTCAGACTGCCTGGAGATACGTCTTCAGCGACTGGATGCGGTCTCTCGTGACTCGATGGTCATCCGGCTTGAGGAGCTTTCCGATGAACTCGGTGAGTTGCGAAAGCGTCTTGAAAAAAGAAATGAAAGCCAGAAGAAGCGACTCGGTCGGACCCGTGGCATCGATGCGGAACTGCTTTCACGCGATACGGTCACGATCGATGTGATGCTGGGACAGGCCACCTATCTCGAAGCCTGGGTGCGTGCCTATCTCGCCTGGCTGACGAATTCAGGCGAGGCGTCGGCGTTGTCCCAACGTCTCTTCGGAACGCTCTTCGACACCGGTGAGACGTTTCCCGAGCCGGCCTCGCTCTCCATGGACCGACGAGCCTACGACTGGTACGCCTGGTCGATCATCGGAAACGCGTTCGCACGCAGCCTGACCGATTCGATGCCGACGCTCGATGTCTGGCTCGACCTCCTCGGCGACGAAACCGCCGCGGAGCGGCCGCGGTCCTGGCTTCCTTTCTGGCGTCTTGCCCTGGCGCTTGATCTTCGGGACTATCGAACGGCCGCACGTGTGCTCTCCGAGACTTCGGATGACGCGACCAACGAGATGCTTCGTCTCGCATGCGTGGTGGCTCTTCAGGTCGCGGAGGATCCCGAAGCCTCGAAACTCGCCCGGATCGCGGTGGACATGGTCGCCTCTCGTGGTGACTTCGCACTGATCTCCGAACTGTCCGAGCGATTCGGCCTTCCCGACGTCAAGGATGGATTCCTGCTTCGATTCGTCGGTGCCTGGCAGGCGATGCGTGAAGCCGAGGCGCTTTCAGCCGAAGGTGATCGGCTGTCCGCCCGTCAACTGAATCGTCAGGCTCTTGCGGAATTGAACGCGGCCGAGACCCAGTCGGATGCCGGGAATTTTCCCGAACTCCGTCTCGAACTTCTGAAAATGCGCGGACTCTGTCATCGCCTGCTGGGCGACCATCTCTCGTCCGGTGAGGATTTTCTCTCCGCATTCGAATCGGATGGCGGTCGAACTGCCGGGGATCTGCTGTGGTCCGCGATCCAGAGTTTTCTGGAGCATGAACGATCACAGGAGGCCACCGACGACCAGATTCGACTGAGAATCGATCTTCTCGACCGGTTTCTCGTTCTGCATCCGTCGCACTCCAACGCCTCACGAGCCCGCCTTCTCAAGATGGAAGACACCTCCGAGCCCACCATCGATGATGCCCTCGCGCTTCTCACGCTCACCGATGACGATGCTCTCGCGGAGATCTCACGAAAGAAGGCGCTTCGAATTCTCTACCGACTCTTCAAGGGCGGCAAGGGAACCACGTCGATCGACGCCGGTCGACTGTTTCTCGAGCGTGTGCCGAGTCCGGACTTCTCCAACGACATGTCCGAACCCGACGTTGATGCCATGCTTCTCGAATCACTGAGAATCTTCAGCGTCTCCCTGGCCGGACGCACCCGTGATCGGGAGACTGCCAGCGCGCTCATGAACACCATCGATGCCGCACGAAAAGATGGGATGAAGATTCCGGTCCGGCACCGTGCGCAGCTTGCATCCCGACGCGTCGAGGTTCTTCTGCTGCCGCCCCTCCAGGTCGAGAATCTCCGGGAAGCCCTGGCAAGTCTCGAATTGAATGGAGGCATCGAGACCGATCCCTACCTGCGCCGCTCACTGAAGATCATTCTGGCCGCTGCGGAAGACGTGCTCCTCGAGCAACCCGCCGATTCTCCACTCGTCTCCATCGCGATCGAGGCCGTTCGTCGCGCCGGTACCGGTCTCTCCGGCACGACGCTTCTCGAATCCGACCTCTCTGATTCCGAGGAATGGCTGATTCTTCGGACGATGGCACTGGCGCAGCGACTTGCCTTCGATCGAGATGGCGACTTCGATGCAGGAGAGAAGGCTTTCGCCTTCTATGAAGCCTTGGTGCGCTCGCGCCCCAACGACATCCGGGCACTCGGCGGTCTCGTCGCAGTCGCGGATTCGACGGGACGATTGGAAAATGCAGTCGATGCACAGCGTGTTCTTCTGAACGGAGCGACGCCGGGATCCGACACCTTCTACGAGCGCAAGATTCGTTTTCTCGAACTGCTGTCTCGTCATGATGCCGAGCGAGCTCGCAAGGTGCTCGACCAGCACGTCGTGCTGTATCCCGACTACGGTCCCGGTCAGTGGGGTGTGAGACTTCGTGCTTTGCACCAGTCTCTCGCTGGAGGGGCACCATGAGCGCACGCACTCCCGAAATGAGATTTCTGGGTCTGTCCGCCGAGGCCGACGATCGGATGNTTCTGGGTCTCGATTCCGACGTCGTTCTCACACGCAAGGAACTCGATCNAGCGCTCGAACGACGGCTCATCATGCTCGATCGACACCCCGCGNGATTTGATTCCTCCGCTCAGGTTCTGCGCAAACGTCTGAACGAGGTTTTTTCAAGATTCCTGGACATCGCGGATCCGTCGGACAAGACACCCGGCACCCTCGCGAAACCCGATGCTCTTCCGAAAGAAGTCTCCATCCCGACCGTACGTTCCACCGGAATCGGAATCACCCCGTTCGATCGGATGATACTTTCGATCCTCGTCGCCTCGGGTGGTTGGAACGCTGCCAGCAGGGGGCGCATCACCGGACTTGCGGCACTTCACAGCGTTCACCCCAAGGCGATGACCCGGATCATGTCCGGGCTCTCCCAGGTGCTTCGTGATGGTGATCTCGCACTTCCTTCGGGCTCCTTCGTGGCGGACTCCGTGTCGGCTCGACGGGTCTCCGAGATGGAGGAATCCGCGCAGAAACTGATGGGGGGTGAGGGAAGCTCTCCCATGATGACGGCCGCGATGGACCACGTGTCCATGCGACTTTCACGTGAGTTCAGTGGAGAGACCCCGGGTTCGAGAATACGAATACTGATCGCTTGCGGTGTCTGCGCGATCATTCTGATCGCACTCTTCACTCTGGCCCTCAGCGTTCCATCACCAATCGTCACGCAGATCGAGAATCAACGCGTGAAACAGGAAGTCCTCGACGAGGAGCTGCGTGCGATCGCTCTTGAACAACAGCCAGCTCGGTCCAGCGGGCTCATCGCGGGATCGAACATCATCGAGCCCGCGATCTGGACCACCCGTCCCTCTCTGGTCGGTTCGACAGGTGGCTCGCGATCGGATGCTTCCCTTCAGGCTCTGGATTGGATCGAGCAACTCGGTCTGGTCGCACGCAAGGCGAGCCTGCCCGGCCAGAGTTCCGACGTCTCGCTGATCAGAACGTATGGTTCGCTGCTCTTCGATGGTGGTTCNCACTGGCCCTTGCTCGACTCGGCCATCAGGCAACAGCTCATTCAGGCCTCGCTCAGACCCGTGTCGGCTTCGAGTGGCATGCCACGTGCGCGTCGTCTTCTGGACGAGATCGGATCGCTTGCCGACAAGGATCTCTCCGCACCGGAGGCATCCTGGAGGATCTCCTGGTCTCGCGGACTCCTTGCGATGGTCTCCGGCGGTGCCGACATGCCGGAGTCCTTGCGCACGTATGCCCGTTCGCTTCATTCCAAAGTGGACNCTCGACGTTCGTCGACTCGTCTTCAGGAAGACCTTTTCGCACGCTCCGCGGGTGTCGCACTGGATGAGATGATTCCCGACTTGCTCGTTCGACTTGAAAACGACCGCGAAGGTGCCTCGGATCAGGTCGAATCCTGGCTGCTCGCGCAGAGGGCGTTGCGAAGCGGCGCCTTGTTCGAGGTCGCCATTCTCGACGCGATCGGCGACGTCCTCCGTGAACGCGCGATCATCGATCCCTCCAGTTCGGTCGTCGATCTGCTCGCCCGTCTGCTGGGTGAGATCGATTTCTCTCCTCGTGCCTTCGATCCGGTTCTGGTGCGCCTCAATCTGATGGACTGGTTCGAGCACGACGGCATCTCTTCGTACAACCTCTGGGTTCTGGGAAGTCTGTTTCTTCGACTTGGCGACGTGGTGTGGTGGAGCGATGAACTCATCCTCCCCCCGGATGGTGATGCCGCGCGTCGGTCCGAGATCGCCGATCGCATCGACTCTCTCTGGCCACGGTTCTCATCCGGGGAACGACCTCGAGGTGTGTCGGTGCCCTCTCAGGAGTTCAACCGCCTTGAAGCGTTTCTTCTCGAGACGAGTGGCACGGAAAACCTCATCGATGATGTGGCACGTTTTCACGAGATTCGAATCTTCGGCCATCTCATTCTCGCTCTGGAGCGATACGAACTGGATCGAAGGCTCGAGGCTCTGGAATCTCTGCAATTGGCGGAGTCCGTGCGCTCCGATGGATATCGCCTGACACGACGTTCCAACGAGCTTTTCGGTGAACCCGGACGAAGCACCACCCGGGATGGTGGCTGGGCCGCACTCTGGGATCGTTCACGTCGGGATGCGTCGGATCGTCTTGAAGCGCTGCGTGAACTCGAGGGGTACGAAGGCGGGGATCTGGGAGTTCAGGATGCCGCCGCGCTCGCTCAAGTGATCTTCCAGGGTCCGACGCCTGACATCCGCCGACTGGCCCAGGCGATCACCACCGACTATTTCTCGGAGGGACCCAATGTCGCGCGTGCGCTTCTCGATGGATTCGAGCGACCCCGTCGCGAGCGTTCGACCTCGCAGTTCATCCAGAGTCTGAGTGGGCGTGCTCTTCCCGCGGTGGGTGATGACAACTGGTCCCTGGCGGCTCGTCGGCAGCTTGTGGACCACGCCTTCAAGCTTCTCGAGTCATCGATGCATGACATCGATCGCCTGGCCGCCGAATACACGGCCACCCTCGAGACCCGCTGTGGACTTCGCGAATCCGTGTCTGTCAGAACGGGCAGATCCGCCTCATCCTTCCTTTCCGATCTGGTGGATGCCGCGTCGAGCCGTCTCGAGGACCGAAGCATGCAGGAACCCGTACCCGCCGAACCGGGCGAGCTCACCCGCAGGCGTGCCGTGCGTTCCTTCCAGGCCCTGCGCGAGCCGCAGATGGTGGTTGCACAGTTGTTCTCTCTGATGGATCTGATGTGTTTCGAAACAGCCCTGCTCAGACCCGACCTTCGCGCCCGACTGATCGACCGTCATTCCGAGCTGACGGCGTCGATGGCCGCCGCGACGAACGTGCTCGATCAGATTCTCCTGCTTCAACGTGAGATCGCACGTCTGCTGCTCGACCGTCTGGAACCCGATGATGGAGAATTCGGATGATCTTTCGTCACCACGGCATCTTCAGTCTGCTCGGCATGCTCCTCGTCCTCTTCGGTCGAGAGGGCGCACTCGTTCATGGCCAGGGCCTCGGTCTCGCACCTGAGTGGGAGGTCCGCATGGCTGAACTGGATCCATCGCGTCCCGTCGGCTATTTCGAACTGGCGGAAGAGCTTGCCGACTCCGCGCGCACCCAGGCGGATCTCCGCGTCGCGGGGCATCTCTTCGCACTCGCGGGCTTGCTTGATCGGGCGAATCTGGGCCGAAGTGCGGCGCTCGCATTGGCGGACCTCGCCGAGGACGAGTTCATGCGTCGACGATTGCAACTTGCCGCCTTCCTTCTCTCCGGTGCGGGTGGGGGTGAGAGCAGAACCGAAGCGATTCTCGAACACTCACGTGAGGGGCGTCTGGGGTTCTGCTTGATGCTGGGTGCGTATCGAATGGGTGAGGGAGCTCGTGCACGAAACTATCTCTCGCGTGCCGATGCACGTGCGGTTCTCGAGACGATGTCCTCCTTGATGGAAGGCGGTCGCGAACGCATCGAACGTGAGATCGAACTCTATCTCGATGGTCGTCGACCACGTCTGTCCGGGCGACGACTCGAAGAGCAGCTCGCCATCGAAATGCTCGCGCTCGCACCTTCCGAGATGCCCTGGTCCTCCTCACTGCTCGTCGAGGATTCGCGTCCACTGATGGTCGTCGATCTCCGCCGGATGGACAGGCTTTTCGGAAACGTCGATGTCTCGAAGCCCTTTCGGCGCTTCGGTCGATGGGTCGACCAGCAGACCGTGAAGAACCTCGAAACCGACTCCGATTAGACCGGATCGAGCGTCGAGGTCGTTCGTGGCCGGCTGCTGGGATCCCCGGGTCGTCACCCTGCTTCGGCGATCCTGCCGATGATCAAGTTGCCCATTTCACCGGCATGTGTCTCGTTGGTCATCAGGCTGACGTGATGACATTCGAGCCAGGTCAGCGTCATCTCCCGATCTTCGGCGAGCATCTCCAACTGATGGTTGTTGATGTAGCGATCGTTTCTCGCCGCAAAGAGATGAATCGGACTTTCACTTTCCAGCGTCCAATCACCTCGCGTGCCGAAATCGGACAGTTTCATCATCAGAAACAACCGTGCAAATCGTCTCAGTGAGACACTCTTCACTTCGGCCCGCATGGTCGGTTCATGGAAATCCGGCATGTCCGTCATCACCGTGTATTCCTGACGTGATGGCGTCCTGGACGCACCCCAACCAGCAGTTCGTGCCATGTTGCGTATGTGCTTGACACTCGACAGCAGTGCCTTGGGAAGCTTCTTGGCCGGCATCCTTCGAAGTCTCCAGGGTGGCGCGAAGGCGAACAGTCCCTTGATGTCGAGAGCGGGGTCCGTTGTTTTCAGCATCTCGACGGCGATTTTTCCTCCGAGGGACTGACTGAAGAGCCAGACTTCCGAGACATCGAGTTCAGTACAGATTCTTCGAGCATCTCGGGCAAGCTGACTGAAGGTCAATCGCCGCCCGGTGGTGGAGCCCGAGAGGCCGTGGCCTCGATAATCTGGGGCGATGACGTCGAGTCCGGCCCGGGCCAGATGTCGGCCCACCAGTTCCATGCCGTTGCAGTCCGAACAGAGACCATGAAGGCACAGAACTGTTCCCTTCAGAGGGCCTCCGGGGTCTCGGTTCCAGCGGATGCCCTTCAAGGGCACACCGTCCTCCGCGACCACGGTGAACGCTTCCGGTTCATCCGGGGTGGGGGGGAGTCGCTTCGCCTTCGGCAGTGATGCCTCGATGAGATGCACCGATGCCGCGATCGAATCACGTCTGTCCTGGCGGGCCTTGAAGTTTCCTGCGGCCTCGGTGAAGCGGTCATTCTCAAGGATCGTTTCCAGCGCTCCTCGGATTCCATCAGGCGTGAGCCTGCCCGGTGGCACGACCACGGCGGCGCCCGATCGTGCGGCTCGAACGGCAGTGCCGTACCGATCGAATCCCTGCGGAATGCAGATCAGAGGGACTCCGTTTCCGAGTGCTTCCAACACGCTGTTGGCACTGCTGTGCGTGATCACCACTCTGGCTCGTTTGATGAGTTCCAATTGCGGGACGTAGTCGAGAATCAAGGGGTCCCCGGGCAGCGTGCCCGGCAGAGGATGGCGTCCACCGCCACGGGTGATCACCAGCTGGACCGGAAGGTCCGCGCATGCGCTGGCGATGCTCGAGAATTCACGGGCGTCGTCACTGACCGTGCCGATCGAGGCGAACACCAGCGGCCGGCCGTCGAGCTTGTCCCAGGGGAACTCGGTGTCCTCTCGCCCCGAATGGTCGAATGTCGGCCCGGTGTAGTACATCGGAGACCGTCCGGAACGAATNGGGAGATCGAGTCCCATCGGAAACTGAGAGAGACAACCCTCCTTGGAGAGCGTTTCGTGAATCGCCTTGAACTTCACCAGTCCGTGTGATCGTCGAAAGGCGTTCAAGGATTGCAACGTGGGTCGTTCNACCAGCCGCTTCGCATGATTTCCAGCGCGATTTCGAAGTCTTGAACGAAGTGTTCGCCCGTCTCTCCACAAGGTGAATTCCGGTGGCTGTCGTGGATCCCCCGACAGTGGGATCCCGGTGCAGACACTCATCAGAGGAATGCCCATCAGCTCCGCGATCGTGCTTCCTGCAAATGACGTATCCGATCCCAAAAGAAGGTCGAGTTCCAGAGCCTGAAGCTGTGGCATGACGACCTCGANATCGAACCCCACCATTCGGTCGTAATAGGCGCCGAAGCTGCGTGAATAGGTTCTGAGTCCGAATGTTCGTCTGCCCAGCGGGCCCGGAAGCCGGCTGACCAGCTTCGGAAACAGTTTCGAAAGACCACCAGCCTTGCTCGGATAATGTCGCACCGGATCTTCGCCATCAAGATCGACCTGGATGGCGTTCAGTCCACACGATCGGATGAGTTCAATGGTCGAGCGGTGACCGACCGCCGTGACATGATGGCCACGTTCGGTCAGGGCCCGTCCCATCGCCAGCATCGGGTAGAGCCTCCCTCGAGCCGGATGGCAAAGAATTCCTATGTGCCCCATGTGTGCCTTCCTTCTCGAATTTGCTTCGGCGCTTTTTTGGGTGATCTTTCGCCACCGACTCCCAAAAGGAGAATTTTATCAAATTCCCGTTCCTCAGCGATTTCATGACCGGTCTGAGAGGGCGGCATTGAGTCTTCGATGATTTGCAGGGGAGTCGGTTTCTGCTATTATCGTCAANCNGTTGTCAATATACTTTTGGAGATTCCATGAACACCTGCTGTCCTAATTGCTCTTCTTCCGCCGCCCTTGGAAATGATCTTGCGTCCCTCTGCACGGAATGCGCATCCGTTTCTCTTGCAGGATTCAGCATGCCCCTCACCGGCCTGCTCTTCGGCGCAGCCTGTGGTGTGGTCGCTCTGGTCACCTGGAAAGCAGCTCGCCGAGTGACGCGTCTCGCCTTCGGTTGAACGCCCTCTCCAGTCCTGATCAATCCAATGGCTTTGGTGCCTCACGGTAGATGACCCTGAAGCGCTCGCACAGAACCGGCATGTCCTGCGATGGCTTGCGGCCGATCAGTGGGAGCGTTTTCTCGTAAAACGCCCAATGGTCAGATCTCCACTGTTTCAGAACCGACGCATCATCCAGGTCTGATGGCGTGTGTTCACCCTCTGCTCTGGCGAAGTCCGACGTGACATCCTGGTAGGCGACTCGTGTCACCGAGATGGTTTCAACGACGCATCGCGGAGCCTTCGCCCCGTCCAGGATGACCGAGAGCATTCCCGGAACCAAAGGGGCTTCGAATTCCTGATCCCATGACCATGCTGACATGCAGGTGGCCGTCTTCTTNCCGGCAAGCACCAGTGCAAGCAGCTCATCCGCCATCTGCACCGACTCGCCGTCACCGAAGGCATCGATCACGATGCTCTCAGGTGACGCGTTCGAGCCCGCGTCGCTTTGCATGAAACGTTCGATGAAGGCCTGAATTGCGGGCGTCCGCTTTTCGGCGGATTCCTCGGGCAGTCGGTCATCATTCATTCGAGGGTGTTCGCCGTGCCTTCGAGGCTCTCGCATCTTCGATGATTCTGAGGAGAAGTGCCTTCGAATCGATGCCGGTACCGTTCCAGCGCATCACGTGTCGGTTGTCGATCACGATCGAGGGGTAGCTCGCTTTCCAGGTCCGCTTCTTGTCCGCATCGTCGGAGTCAAGACGCGCTTTCACTTCGGCTGAGTCCATCATGGCACGCAGCGCGCTCGTTTCGAGTCCTGTCGCTTTCGCAATCTGGGTGGCGATGGTCATCGAGGACATGTTGCCACCCGCGCGTATCGCCCAGTCATGAGCCTTCCAGCGTGCCACGTCACCCCCCATGAGCCTGCTCGCCTCGACGGCCTTCGCCATGTTCATGGAGACTTCATAGTTCCAGAGATCACCCTTGGGTTCGAATGGGGTGTGTCGGAACGTCATCTTCAAAGGCTGGCCTTCGCGAATCAACTCCTGAACAAGCTTCTCCGCGGTCAGGGTCGTGACGTGCTGGTAGTCACCGTAGATCACGACCTCGATCGGACCGTCTCCGTACCAGGAGGAATCAATCACGCCTCGGAATCTCTTCGATCGGCCGGTCTTCCAGTCGAGGAAGAGACGTTCCATCCTGTTTGGTGGGATCACCTGCTTGGAGTCGCCGCTTCGGGCGGCCATGTCGATGGTCTTGGCCATCGTGTTGCCGCCACCGAGATACCATTTGTATTCCACTCCGTTGATGAANATCATCGGGGTGAAATAGATGCCCAATTCGAAGCCGTCGACGGCGTCCGCCTTGACGTCCGCGAGCGTCTGAGGCGAGTTCATCGTCTGGATGAAGGTCGTGGGATCGAATCCGAGTTCTTTCAGCGAGTTCGAGAACGATGCCTGAGTGAACGAGCCCGAGTTCTTGAACAGCCAGTTGTGCATCCGTTCGAGACCCGCTTCGCCCTGCAGGATTCTGGCCGCCTCCGCCGCACGGGCGGCCCAGCATGCGTTGGGGTGACGGTTCGACTTGAGATTGGGATTGCAGTCCGGGCAGAAGGGGTAGTGCTTGATCGCGAACGAGACGTCGTCGCGCTGACGAAGGATGTTTTCAGCCTGAGCCTCGAACCGCTTGCAGTCGGGGCACTGGTAGTCGGTGAACATCACGACCTTGACCTTGGCGTCCTTCGGGCCGATGACGTTTCTGGAATCCAGACGTCGAAGGGTCGACTCGTCCGAGTTGCCCTGCATGATCTCGGCCTGATTNGTCGCGAGCTCGGCGGCGTTGCGTGATTCGATCATGCCGCGTCGCAGTGGGAGAATGATCGCCAGAACGACGGTCAGCCCCATGAAGACTGACGCACTGCCGTAGTAGACGCGCTTAGAGAGGCCTCGAGGTCCGTTCGCCGGCTGCCTTCGAACGATCAGTTCGCAGCAGATCCAGGCCATCAGATTGCCTGCGTGCGCGGTGGCGCACCAGCGGCAGAAGGCACCCTCGGTGATCATCACCACGATGAACATGATCGAAGCGAGCATGCCCAGACGCATCAGATTCCGAATGCCCCGTCCGGGGGCATCGAGCAGCCAGGCGACCAGCAGTCCTGAAAAATATGCGAATCCCACGAAGGAGACCGGCCACTCGATCAAGGGAATTCGGCCCCACACGCCGGAGGTGACCTTGTCACATCCGCTGTCGGGCCCGCATCCCGGAAGCTGCTCGATGAATCCGAGTGCCACCAGGACGAGTACCAATGATCCGATGACAGCCGTCAGCAGCCCGAGAATCCCGACGATTCTCGGGGCACACGTTCCGGCCTTCTTCTGCGTGTCGTTCATGCGTCTTCCTCTGGGTGGTGTTCGTGTCAGATCGCGTCGAGACCCACATGGATGTCGGCGATCAGGTCATCGAGATCTTCGATGCCGACTGAAAGCCTGACGAGTGAGTCACTGATACCAAGCTTCTCACGAGCTTCGGCAGGTACGGTTGCATGCGTCATGATCGCGGGGTGTTCGATCAGACTTTCGACGCCCCCCAGGCTTTCCGCGAGTGCGAAGAGCGAGACGTTCTCGAGGAAACGTCGCGACTCGTCGAGTCCGCCCTTGAGAAAGATCGTGATCATTCCGCCGAAACCCGGTCCTGACGCGAGGCCCATCTGTTTCGCCGCGACGGCATGCTGGGGATGGCTCTCAAGGCCCGGGTAGACCACGCGTTCGACCTTGTCGTGGCCTTCAAGCATCTTCGCGATGGCCATTCCGCTGTGGCAGTGACGTTCCATTCTCAGGCCGAGCGTCTTGATGCCGCGAAGGCACAGGTACGCGTCGAAGGGGCCCATGACCGAGCCGATCGAATTCTGCAGATATCGAAGTCTTTCCGCGAGCTCGGGGACTCTGGTCACCAGGACGCCACCGACCACGTCGCTGTGGCCACCGAGGTACTTGGTGGCCGAATGCATGACGACATGCATGCCGAGTTCCAACGGTCTCTGAAGGATCGGTGAGCAGAAGGTGTTGTCCGCCACCGCGATCGCACCGTGGTCGTCCGCGATCTTCGCGATCCTCGCCAGATCGGAGACCTTCAAGGTGGGGTTGGTGGGGGACTCCACCCAGACCATCTTGGGCTTGTGCTCGGCGAAGGCTCGCTCGACCGCCTCGAAATCGGTCATGTCCACGTAGACGGGCTTGAGTCCCTGACTTCGTTCGCGCACCAGCGACATCAGGCGGTAGGTGCCGCCGTACATGTCGTCCATCGCGAGAATGGTGTCGCCGCTTGAAAGCAGTTCAAGACAGGTCGCGGTGGCCGCCATGCCGGTCGAGAACGCGAAGCCGCCGTGGGAGACGTCCTGTTCCTCGGTGATCCCGGTGCTTTCGAGATTGGCGATCGCCCGTTCGAAGCTGTATCGAGTGAGGTTGTGGCTTCGTGAGTACTCGTATCCCTTGTGAACCCCGGGGGATTCCTGGGCATAGGTGCTCGAGGTGTAGATCGGAGGCATGACTGCTCCGGTCACTTCGCAGTTCTGCTGGCCACCGTGGATGCATCGCGTGAGGATGTGCGCGTCTTTATTCATGGTCGGTTCGTTCTCGTGTTTAGGGGAGCTGCTTGCGCAGGAAGTTGATCACATCGATTCGGGTGATCAGGCCGTAGAAATTTTCGTCATCGGCGACGATCGCCACCTTGTCGTTCTCCAGAATCGCAAGCACATCCTCGAGCGAACCGTCGGGGGTGATGGTCTCGAGCTTGGTGGTCATGTGGTCGGAGACCGCTGTGGAGCCCGCAGCATGGTGTCTGGTCATGGCGAGCAGGACGTCGGATTCATCCAGAAGGCCTTCGACCGTGCCGGTTTCGTCGAGGACCGCCATCTGGCTGACGTCGTACATGCGCATTCGTCGCACCGCCTGGGCCAGAGGCTCGTGGCGCTCGAGGGNGTAATCCTCACCGTCGAGGTGCCGGCGTGAGATGAGGTCTCGGATGTTGTCGTGCTTCGGTCGGTCGATGAACCCCTGNTCGACCATCCAGTGGTCATTGAACATCTTCGAGAGGTACTTCGCACCGTTGTCGCAGATCAACGTGACGACTCGCTTGGGTTCCGTCTGTTCGCGACAGTATCGAAGTGCCGCGTTGAGGAGGGTGCCCACGCTCGAACCGGCCAGAATGCCTTCCTTCTGCAGGAGTTCGCGTGCCGTCATCATGGCATCGCGATCGTGGATGGCGTACGCGGTGTCGACGAGATCGAGATCAAGGACGTCGGGCACGAAGTCCTCACCGATGCCCTCGACCAACCAGGATCCCGCTTCGACCTCTTTCCCCTCGTTGACGAGTGGTTCGAGGATGGAACCGTCCGGATCGGCGAGCACCATCTGCACCGTGGGATCGTGTTCCTTNAGAAAGCGTCCGACGCCCGTGACCGTTCCTCCCGATCCCACGCCGGCGACGAACGCATCGAGGCGACCTTCCATCTGCTCCCAGATCTCGGGTCCGGTGGTGTCGTAGTGTGCCGCGGCGTTGGCTTCGTTGGCGAACTGGTTGATGTAGTACGCGCCCGGACGTTCCTCGGCGATGCGTGCCGCGACGTTCTGGTAGTAGTCGGGGTGTTCGCGTGTGACGTCCGAACGACTGAGGGTCACTTCCGCGCCCATCGCTCGAAGGTGCGAGATCTTCTCATCTGACATCTTGTCGGGGACGACCACCACGACGGTGTAGCCCTTCTGGCTTCCGACCAGCGCCAGTGCCAGACCGGTGTTGCCCGCGGTGGCTTCGATGATGACGCCACCCGGCTTCAATTCGCCACGTGCCTCGGCGGCCTCGATCATCGACATCGCGATGCGATCCTTGATCGAATTGCCCGGGTTCATGGATTCCATCTTGACGAACAGCCGGCAGGGGCCGGTGTCCATTTTCGTCAGTTCGAGCATCGGTGTGTTGCCGATCATCTCGAGGACGTTGCCATAGACGGGTGCGGTTCGTGTCTTGCTTGATTCTGTCATCTGAGGGGTGTCTCCGGTCTCCCATGGTACGAACTTGTCGTCGGTTCGCTACGCTTCATTCCGTGTCCGACCTCTCATCTGACATCTTGCTGGAAGACGGGCCCGACGGGCTTGAACTTCGAAGGCCCGGTGATCGACCGGGGCAGGGGGTTCGTGCCGATTTCGAGAGCATGTCCACTCGGGGGCATCCTTTTTCCAAGCTTCTGCGTGGATGTGATGGACCGGTAATCGATGCGACGGCCGGTCTTGGTGCCGATACCGGGGTCATGGCCGCGCTGGGTTGGCGGGTCCTCGCGATCGAGCGTGATCCGAGGCTGTTCAAGCTGCTTCAGGAGGCGCACGGAAGAATCCAGGCGTCACGACTTCAGGAGCGAATCAGTCTGCTCGAAGGTGATGCGGTCGAAAGACTGGCTTCGCTTCCCCGGNCATTTCGTTCTCCCGCGGCGATCATTCTCGATCCCATGTATCCACCCCGTCGCAAGAGCAGCGCGTTGCCCTCCAAGGGGATGCAGGCCCTGCGGCTGCTTCATGGCGACACCGTCGAGAGTTCACCCGAGTCACTTCTTCAGGCAGCGTTCGCCGCTTCTCCATCGCGCGTCATCCTCAAGCGTCCTCCGGAGGCTCCGTCCTCCACGGTGCGACCGCCCACTTTCTCGGTGGGTAGCAAACTTGTCAGATGGGATGCCTGGGAGATCGGCTGAGCGTCTTTCGCTCAGAGGAAGGGCAGGGCGATGTCGCTCAGCAGCACGATGACGGTCAGGACAACGCTCACCGTGTGAAGAAACTTGAATCGCCCCTTGTCACCCGCATCAGTCGCTCGATTGGTCGCGGGCACCAGCAGGGCGCAGATGATCGGGCACGCGACCGTCAGGCCACCCAGCAGATAGCCGACCCAGCACGTGTCCTCATCCAGCACGAGGCTCACCATGATGATGAGTCCCAGCAGCGCAAGCAACTTGAAGAATTTCGGAAACAGTGCACGCAGCAGCTTTCCTGCGGGCTCCATCTCGAGGGTCTTGAAGATGGTGGGGGCGAAGATCATCGTCTGGAGGATGATCACNCCGACTGCGATGCCTGCAAAGTAATTCGTCATGAGGTGTCCTGAATCGNNCGGCCGGTGTTCGACGGTGTNCACACCGTTTTCCNGGCNTCGTTGTTCNTCAATANTAGATCAGATTGAACATCCCGTAGCCGAGAATTCCNGCAAGNNNAATNCCCAGGATCATGGTCAACATGCCNTTGTTTCTGAGNGGTTTCATCTGCCACCACATGATGATNCCCGAGAGTCCCCAGAAGATCATCAGCNCTCCGGTGATGTCGACGATGATCGCCCATCCCGTCCTGGTGCCGGCTTCCGANGGGTACCCACGAGATTTGTGGAGTCTCAGNAGAAANGATCTGAGATTGAAATCCATCTTCGGTTCGTTGGTNCGCCGCTGNNNGATCTTGCCCGACTGCAGNTCGCAGGTGAGGGTCACGTCCTCNCCATCGGCAAGCACTCTGAATTCGACGTCCGGCATCGANCGGANTCTTGATNTCGCATCTTCGTGCTCGCCTTCCATCANGGCCACGAGCGCGTCGATGGTCTCGGTCTCCGTCGGTGTGATCGAATCGTTTTCGATCGCATCCGGAACCTCCTCGGTTTCGCTGGTGGGCGTGCGCTGAAGAGTCGCGTACATGCTTTTCGGGTTCACCCGATAGCGAAGACGTTCCGTTTCAGCGGTCAGATCGACGATCATCTC
>NYVB01000161.1 GCA_002684315.1 Planctomycetaceae bacterium
TGATCGGCGATTTCCTTCGCCGACGCGTCGAGCGCCTGGTGATCGTAGGCTTCCATTCGAATGCGAATCTTGCCGCCATCCATAGGGGACCAATCCAAACCGATTCAAAGAGGAGTGTCACCGAAACGGTGAGTCGTCCCTGCCAGTTCAAGCGATGGACTGCACGTTGCCGTCCATCTCGCGCACCCTTCTTCAAGGAAGACGTCCGGTCTTTTCTGCTGCGTACGAAGGTGACTTCGATCCAGGAACGTCAAATGGTCGGTCTACTCGAAACACTCGGAACACAGAGTGAATGGACCTTCCTGACGTGCGGTGGGGACGCTTTAAGACAGGACGCCTGCATGGAGACAGGCGCGAATCGGAGATGATAGAGAATCCCCCACCCCTGTCAACACACGAATCGGTCTCATGACATCTTTCTTGACGTTCCACCTTGCCCACATGATGCCATCACCGTGCGAAGTCTTCGTTACCATGACCCGGATATGAACCCCAACACACACACCACTGTTCGACCCCGCAGCCAAGGCCCCTGGCTTGGTGCCTTGATTCTGCCACTGATCTGGCCAATGGCCGGCTTGAATGGCCCCCAAGGTGTGTTTTATGGGACGACAGCGTCCGCCCAGCCGACACCAGCCCCACTGCTTGCACCTCAGGATTCGGAAAACTCAACCCCTGACTCGCTGCCGAATGCCTCCAATGACGGACAACAGGAATTCGCAGAAAAAGTTGGACTCCATTTCGTGGTGCCTCCTGCAGCCAGCGCCCGGGAAGTGCGCCAGGCTGGACGCGATGTCCTGATGATGCTGGACGAAAGCACCCCGCCCAAGTGGTCGATGACGTTCCAAAGGCTTGATGACGGGCAACTTGGAGAAACGACCACCTCACGAATCGACACACTTCTGCAGGGCCTGAAGTCTCGAAACGATCCAGCCACTCTGCTGGAACGCAGCAGATTGAAGATTCGGGTCATGGGCGGCACGGAATCACAGGGTTTTCCTGCAGAATTGATGTACCTGAACGTACCACTTGATGGTGATCGCACCGGTATCAGTGGTCTTCTGATCATCCAGACTGGGCTTTCGAACTTTCTCTACGGCACGCTCTTCGCCGAAGGTGCGTCCTTCGACACCACCCTCAAACCAATGCTCAACGAAATGTATGCCGACCTGCGAATCGAACCCGAAGACACTCGGCGCCAGCTTGACTCCACGAGAATCGCTTCCGGCACCCAGTTGATCGACCTCATCACTCCGGAGGTCCTTCGAACCATAGCGACCGACACCGACCCCGAGATCTACAGGATCTATGAAGAGGGTGCGGATGGCACCGCGACCGAGGTGGGTTGGCAGAGGCTCTCCACCAGACTGACGACGATCGAGGCGGTCGAAGGCCGAATGCCCTCGGAGGATGCCCAAGAGCAGGACCTTGGGCTTCTGATCACCCTCGAAGGAGAAATCGTCAGTGGATTTGCTCAGTCGAAGGTGACCACCGACACGATCCGCAGACATTGGATCTCCCTCGATCGAAGCCGGGAACGCTGGTCCGTGCAACGGACGCCCCGAAGAATCATCTCCAGTGGCACTCGACGGGTTGAATCGGAAGTGGGAAACACCAAGGCGGAAACAGGCGTTCGGACGCCGCCTCAACCACGATCCACCATCACCATCATCGACTCTGAAGGGATTCGAAAGACTCTGGATGTCCCTCAGCCACCCGTTCCGTACATGACTCAGACCGAGTTGTATGTCCTGGGAAGGATCCTGAACCAGATCACACTGACCGACGAGGTGCAGGCCGACTGGTACGTCTTGGATCGGTCGATCCCACGTGGTGACGGAATCAGAAAACGGCAGGATCGGATCACCCCATCGAGCGAGGATGGCGGATGGACCGTCTACACGCTCGGCCCTTCAGGAACATTTCAGCAGAAATTCGATGCCGCAGGCTCCAGGATGTTCAGACGAACCCCCATCATGGATGGTGATCGTGTTCTGATCCTTGAGAAAACAGACCCCAATCGTCTGCTTGAGCTCTATGCTGAACAAGGAATCCCCACCCGTTGAGTGATCATCTCAACGTCAAGACAACTCAAAGACATGTTTCACGAGGCATGACATGAACCAAGCGTCGCACGGATCCACGAAGGATCGCTCCAGAATTCTTCTGGCGATTCCCGTCTACAACGAAGCCAAATACATCGAACCCGTTCTCAGCGAGGTCGGAAAGTATGCACGCGACATTCTGGTCGTCGATGATGGCTCGACCGACGAGACCCCCCTTCTGCTCGCCAGGCATCAGGTCGAAGTGATCCGTCACGCGGTCAACCGAGGCTACGGACGTTCGATCACGGACATGCTGCGGTGGGCCGACTTCGATGGATATGACTGGCTCATCACGATGGACTGTGATGAGCAGCACGAACCTGTCGCCATCCCGGAATTCATCGAGGCGATNGAAACGATGGATGCCGATGTGATTTCAGGAAGTCGTTACCTGGTCACCGAAGAGGGCAGCGACACCCCACCGGCGGACCGTCGAGCGATCAATGGCATCATCACCGAAGAGATCAATCAGCTTCTCGGATTCAAACTGACTGATGCCTTCTGTGGTTTCAAGGCATATCGAGTCTCATCCTGCAGAGCACTGTCTCTGGACATCACCGGATATGAATTCCCGATGCAGTTCTGGGTTCAGGCTGCCGCGAAGAAGCTTCGTATCAAGGAGATTCCCGTGCGTCTGATCTACAACGACCCGACCAGAAGCTTCGGGGGACCACTCGATCAATCCGACAACAGACTGGCCTCGTATCGCTCGACGATCCAGAGAGAGCTCGACCGCTGTGAGGACGAGCTGCCCATGTTGAAACTGAACGGATGATCAGATGAGTCGAGGGACTCTCCTCTGCGGACACCAACCTGGTTTTCATCACCCGGGAATTCTCGCGAAGAGAGTCATGCAACACGCGTGTGCCTCGTCCGAAGGAATCGATGCGAGCTGGATTCTGGTCGATCAGGATGTCGGCGACCCGGGGGCGATTCGCTATCCCGATCTGAACGCCCGAGGCGAGTTGATCGAAGGAACCTGGCACGCCGTCACTCACCTCAACGATCATCCGACGGGCACCACCGAATGGACGGGTGCCTTGACGGAACCACCTCGCGTCTCGAAGGCGATGCCGGGCTCCGTGGAAAAAGGACTGCAGGACATCCACCGCGCGCTTCGTGACGCCAAAGGCGACACGCTGGCCGAGCGCTTTCACAACGCACAGGAACAGCTTCTCCAGACACGACTGCCAGATCTGGTCGGTCCGACTCCGNAGACTCTGCGTGCCACGACGATTCTCGAGACCGATGCCGGGAGACGGTTCGTGACCTCGGTGCTGGAGTCCCCCGTAGCCTGCGCGTTGGCCTGGAACGATGCAGGACGTCTGGTACCNGGAGCCGCTCGAGCCCTGAAGATCGACCGNGCGACGCCTCACCGAACGGAAGTCCCCTGCTGGACGCTTGACGATGCCGGGCGACGAATTCCGGCGACGGTCGAGGATCTTCAGAGGCATCGTGATGGCACGGGGGTGATTCATCCCCGAGCCTTCCTGATGACTGCCGTGATTCGTTCGACCAGCACGCTTCCCATGATTCATGGAACCGGAGGCGAACGCTACGAACTGGTCACCGATCGGTGGTGCGCGGAATTCCTCGGAGTCGAACTGCCACCAATTCGCGTCTGCACGGCTGACCTTCGTCTGCCGCTGGAAGCACCGGGCGCCGAACTGGACGAGGTCGATCCCCAGGANGCGATCAGACGCCTGGAGCATGACCCCTGGCCGGACAAGACGACCAAGATTGATCTGGCGGACGCGATCAGACTCGCTCCGCGTCGAAGTCCCGAAAGACGCCGACTGTTCAATGAGATGCAGACGATGCTTCGTGCCGAGAGAAACCGTCTCGCACCACGACTGGACGCACTCAGGGAGGACGCCAGACTCAGAAGCCTTCACCTGGGACAGCGACGTGTCGCCAGAGACCGAAGCTGGCCATGGCCGCTCTACGAGGATCAGGCACTGCGTGGACTCGAGGCCGAGTCGTCACCACTCGGGGGATGACGGGAACCCAATGGCTCAGTTGCAGAGGCCCCAGCCACCGAGCAGGACGGTCAGGTCCGGACCACCGATCATCAAGTCACCGTTGAGATCAAGCAACGGATCCTCCTGACCCCATTTGGACAGGAGCCGNGCAAGATCGCTGCCATTGACCACGCCATCCTGGTTGTAATCACCGGGGCAGGAACAGTCTGAATTGCCCCCGTCATCGATCCAGTCGTCGGAATGGATGTTCTCCGGCTGGTTGTCGCAGAGGGATGTGTTCTGAATGTGGAGCCGCGAGCCGTCACCGGAGACGAAGATGCCGCCACCGAGAAGCGCTTCGTTTTCAAGGATCTCGACCCCGTCGATCAAGGTCATGCTGTCGGTGAGATCATGAAGCATCAGGGAGATCGCGCCGCCGTGCTCGAGTGCGATGTTCGAGCGCAGANCGCCACCCTGNATGGTCGTNGCACCTTCGAGGATGTGCAGGGCACCACCCGAGCGGCCGGCNAGATTGGAATCGAATTCACAGGCNNNGATGTCCATCGCGGAGTCGATCGAAAGGATCGCTCCGCCATCAAGCACGGCTTCATTCGAGATGAACTGACATCGATCGAGCTTCGCATCGGATGCCTGAGCGTAGAGACCGCCGCCGAAGTCGGAACGGCTGGAGGCGATCGTGCAATCCTCGATCAGAGGCGAAGCACCACTGATGAAGATCGCACCACCCACCAGCACCGAAGGTGCCTCGGGGAACGGGCTTCCAGTGTTGCCGTTGATGATGGTGAAACCTCGAAGGATCGAATCGCTGGATTCTTCCGTGGCGAATCGAACGACGGAGCCCTCAAGGCCTTCGCCATCGAGAATCGTGCTCTCGGCGCCCTTCGAGCCGTAGACCGTCACGGCCTTGCCGAGGAAGTCGAGGCGTTCGGCGTAGGTACCGGCATCCACTCGGATGACGTCACCCGGGACGGCGGCTTCGATCGCACTCTGAATCGTCATGAACTCGGAGGGGACGTCGAGCTCCTTGTCTTCGCAGACATCGGGCACTCCGTTGAGATCGGCATCGACATAGGTGCCATCAAGGATCTGTCGGTAGTCGATGATTCCGTCACTGTTGCAGTCGTCGGACCATTCGATGAAGTACCCCGTGGAGAGGCGCATGCCGTTTTCACAGTCCTGCTGAGCGGCTCCGCTCACGTCGACCCACTCCGGAGTCAGGGTGGAGGAGGAGATCGCAAAGGCCATGAAGGAGACCTGGGCTTCGCCGTCGCAACTGGAGTCATCCGGCTGGTTCTGAGCCCAACGATCGAGTTCGAAGGCTTCGCCGGTCACCCAACGCCACCCCCCCGCGGGCTCGGCGTAATCGAATGCTGAAAGATTCTGATAGCCACCGAGCCAGACATGTGATTCCAGACCACTGTCGAAGGTCATGTAGCTGAAGAACCGATCCTGGAGGAACGAGATTTCGGAATCGTCGGAGAGCGTCACGAGATGGCCACCAAGCGAGCGAGCCTGTTCGTCGGCGTTCTCCCAGGTGATGCCACCGGCTTCCGCGGAAGAGACATACAGGTAGAGGTGGCCGTTGCCACCGAGTTCGGTGGGCCAGAGAACGGGTTCGCCCATCTCGATGCAATCGGCCACACCATTGCCATCGATATCCTGATCAAGGACACCACAGCCGCAGCTTCCAAGCTCGATCTTGTTCGAATCCTCGGGACACTCATCGATGCAATCCGGGGTGCCGTCACCATCGGTATCACCTTCGGGGAGACCGCATCCGCAGTCACCGGCGAGGATCTTCTCGGGATCATCCGGACATTCGTCGAGGCAGTCGAATGTTCCGTCGGAATCGGTGTCGTCATCGGACACACCACAACCGCATGATCCGGCAAGTGTCTTCGAGACATCATCCGGACATTCGTCATCACAGTCGGCGGTACCGTCACCATCACTGTCATCATCGGAGAGGCCGCAGCCACAGGATCCGGCGGTGATCTTCGCGGCGTCATCGGGACATTCGTCCGTGCAATCCGCGGTGCCATCACCATCACTGTCATCATCAGGCGTGCCGCAACCGCATGAGCCGACGAGGACCTTCAGGGGATCTTCAGGGCAGTCATCGAGACAGTCCGCGGTGCCGTCCAAATCGGTATCGGCGTCCGAGGCATCACATCCACACGCTCCAGCCGTGATCTTCAATGCGTCGTCGGGACACTCATCAAGACAGTCGACGGTTCCATCCAAATCCGTGTCGGCGTCGGAGAGTCCGCAACCACAGAGACCGACGAGAATCTTCGAGGGATCCTCGGGACACTCATCCACACAGTCGGCGGTACCGTCTCCATCGCCATCGGTTTCGGTGACCCCGCAACCGCAGGCACCAACGGTGACCTTGTCTGCATCCAGAGGACATTCGTCGTTGCAGTCAAGGGTGCCGTCGGCATCCGTGTCTGTTTCCGGAACGTCACACCCGCAGGCGCCGGCAACGACCTTGGTGGGGTCTCCAGGACAGGCATCATCACAATCAGGCGTTCCGTCGGCATCCGAATCGACATCCGACACACCGCACCCACAAGTCCCGGGAGAGGTCTTCTCGAAGTCGACCGGGCAGTCATCGACGCAGTCAGGGGTTCCATCGGAATCGGTGTCGGTCTCCGGCACGAAACAGCCACAGGCTCCGGGAAGGACCTTGGCTTCATCGAAGGGACAGTCATCAAGACAGTTCGGTGTGCCATCGGAGTCACTGTCGAGGTCGGGGACACCGCATCCACAGTCTCCGGCAGCGACCTTCAGAGGATCGGCAGGACAGTCATCGAAGCAGTCCAGGGTGCCATCTGAATCGGTGTCGGCATCGGAGACTCCGCAACCACAGGCGCCAGCCACGATCTTCAGAGGATCACCGGGGCATTCATCGACACAGTCGGCGGTGCCATCGGAGTCCGCATCGGTCTCGGCCACCCCGCAGCCACACACCCCGGCAAGCGTCTTGAGGGGATCTGCCGGACATTCATCAAGGCAATCAGCAGAACCATCGAGGTCCGTGTCGGTGTCAGCGACACCACAGCCGCATTCGCCGACTGTGATCTTCAGAACGTCATCAGGGCACTCATCGATGCAGTCGGCCGTGCCATCGGCGTCGGTGTCGGTGTCGGCGATGCCGCAACCACACACACCGGCTTCAGTCTTGAGGACATCGTCCGGGCAGCCATCGACGCAGTCGNCCGTGCCATCGGCGTCGGTGTCGGTGTCNGCGATGCCGCAACCACACACACCGGCTTCAGTCTTGAGGACATCGTCCGGGCAGCCATCGACGCAGTCAGCCGTGCCGTCGGCATCAGTGTCCGTGTCGGCGACGCCGCACCCGCAGGCACCTTCGGTGATCTTCAGAGAATCTTCAGGACAGTCATCGAGACAATCAGCGGTGCCATCAGCGTCCGTGTCGGTGTCGGCGATGCCGCAGCCACACTCGCCGGCTTCAGTCTTCAGGACGTCTTCAGGGCAGTCATCGAGACAATCAGCGGTGCCATCAGCATCAGTGTCGGTGTCGGCGATGCCGCAGCCACACGTACCAACTGCAATCTTCAGAGCATCATTCGGACAGTCATCAAGACAATCAGCGGTGCCATCAGCGTCCGTGTCGGTGTCGGCGATGCCGCAGCCGCACTCGCCAGCTTCAGTCTTCAGGACATCATCAGGACAGCCATCAAGGCAGTCGGCCGTGCCGTCGGAATCAGTATCGGTATCGGCGACGCCGCAGCCGCACTCGCCGGCTTCAGTCTTCAGGACATCATCAGGACAGCCATCCAGGCAGTCGGCCGTACCGTCGGAATCAGTATCGGTATCGGCGACGCCGCAGCCGCACTCGCCGGCTTCAGTCTTCAGGACATCATCGGGACAGCCATCAAGACAGTCGGCGATGCCGTCGGCATCAGTGTCGGTGTCGGCCACACCGCATCCACAGTCGCCTGAATCGATCTTCGAGACGTCATCGGGACAGCCATCAAGGCAGTCGGCCGTACCGTCGGAATCAGTATCGATATCGGCGACGCCGCAGCCGCACTCGCCGGCTTCAGTCTTCAGGACATCATCGGGACAGCCGTCAAGGCAATCGGCCGTACCGTCGGAATCAGTATCGATATCGGCGACGCCGCAGCCGCACTCGCCGGCTTCAGTCTTCAGGACATCATC